>JBEBKE010000025.1:0-21797 GCA_040079555.1 Sphingorhabdus sp.
TCTTCAAGCCGCCCAGACCGACATTTTTGAAGTCGATCAAATAGTTGAGCAGAACGTTGAAGCTGATTGCCGAATTTTCCGAAACAAATTCGGTCGGCAGACGATAGCCCAACTGAACGTCGATACCCGAGGTTTTCACCGAACCCTGATTGATTGCCTGGAAATAACCATTGGCATCGCCACCAAGTGCGGCAGGCAGGTAAATGGCGTTGATGTTACCTCCACTGCGGTTGATAGCATTGCAATAGGGGCTTGCTGCATTCAGACCCGAATTGATATCGTTATAACCATAGCAGGACGCGATGATTTCATTAACATCGGGTGAGAAGATCGTATCGGTGATCTTCATGTTGTAATAATCGATCGAGCCGGTGAAGCCACCTGCCGAGAACACACCACCAACGGTGAAGGTATCCGACGATTCAGGCTTCAAGTCAGGGTTACCCGTGACCGTAATGAATGCCTGCGCACCCGGTGTTGCCACAAAGGTGTTAACCTGACCACCGAGACCGCCATTTTTACCGCCTGTTTGGCATATAGCAGTCGCAGCTGCGCCACCTGTAGTACGGAAATTTGTGGATGTTGTGCAAGGATCGAAGATCTGCGGGAAGCTGCCGCCGCCCGAGAACAATTCACCGAAATTCGGTGCACGCACCGAATGCTGATAGCTGGCACGCAGACGGACAGCATCGATTGGCGACCATGACAATGTACCACCATAGGCAAAGTCATTCGAGGGCGCGCCATCGACACCGTTTTGGATGTCGTTGAAATCGCTCTTTGAATGACGCGCGGTCAGTGACAGCTCAAGTGTATCCATGATCGGCGCACGAATTTCTCCGAAAACGTCGAAGAAGCTGTTGGTGCCGAGATCAGGCGTGCTGGTGTTGAAACCTGCAATCGGGCCGAACAGCGCGCCTGGATCGAATTCGTAGCGGAACTTGCGCGATTCTACACCAAGCACAACACCCAGCGGACCGCCCGGAAGTTCGGTCAGGTCTCCAGTGACATAAGCCTGAGCGACTTTCTGCGTGAATGTCGTCTTGGTAACGCCAACTTCGTCGACAAAATCTACGCAAGCCTGAGAAAGAGGCTGAATACCAAAGGGGTTAAAGCCGCCGGCGCACAGGCTGGCGCCACCATCAGCCGCTTCGAGGAGCTGCTGCACCTTCTGAACATTCACGTTACCGCGAGCTTCCTGGTCGATTTCGGTTTTGCCCCAGGAGTAATAGGCCTCATAGCGCCAATTATCCGAGATTTCCCCGCGCAGACCAACCATGCCCTGCAATACGGTGTTTTCCAACGCTTGTTCACGCAGACCTGTGCCCAAGAAACGATATGCGATCGGGAAAGCCTCAGTCGCACCTGCGCCAACCAGATTAACATTGTCGCCTGTACGTGAATTCAACAGCGTACGGAGATTAGCTGAAATGAATGGATTTGTTGTAGGCACGACAAGACCGGTAAATGCCGATTGCACTGGAAGCCCTGTTACAGGATTAATCGGTGAGCCAGGAACCAATAGTGCCGAGGTGGCTTGCGTTGGTGAGTTTTCACCAATTGCACGGATACCCGTTCCGAGCGGAGTTGGCGCCAATGCGGTGGAGGACTTGTAGTTTGTATATCCACCCTGCACGAAGAAATCGAACGACGGTGTAATTTCATAATGGCCCGTCACAAACCCTGATTTCCGCTCCAGCGGCAATACGAGAATGTTCACGATGTCGAAATTGTACGAATAGAAATCAGGGAAAAAGTTTCCGTTCGCATTCGCCGCCGAACCGGCTGGATAGCGATAGTTAAGCACATTGTTGTTGGTGGTATTAAACGTACCGCCGTAAAACACGGTGCCGTCCGAGTTGAAGTGCACAAGGCTACCGGTCGGGTTGGTGATGGCAGCATTGAAAGGTGTTCCATAGCCCGCGAACAATCCGATCAAAGCCGCGTCACCAAAGGGGTTGGCGGCCTGTTCTACCAGACGACCGGTTGGCGGCGTGCCAGTGGTTGAGGTCGCGTTTTGCGAGAACGGACGCTGCGCCTTGATCAGGCCCTGGCGGTTCGAATATTCAGCTGAGATGGCGATATTGCCGCGGTTGTCGGCAAAATTGCCGCCAAAGGTGCCGCTGATCTGATATTCACGCGCATCGGTTTCGGAAACGGTGTTCGAATAGGTTGCACGAAGATCGAGGCCTTCAAAATCATCCTTCAGGATCATGTTGACGACGCCTGCGATAGCGTCAGCACCATAAGCTGCGCCAGCACCACCGGTGGTGACGTCGATACGCTCAATCAGGCCCTGCGGGATAGTGTTAAGGTCAACTGTCTGGTCAGACGCAGACACCATAGGGCGACGGCCATTGATCAGCACCAGGTTGCGGTTTGAACCCAGGCCGCGAAGGTTGATGTTCGACTGACCACCGTTGCCGGGGTTGTTCGAGGTCGTAGTGCCTGCGGGGTTTACACCGGGCAGCGTGTTCAGGAATGTGTCGAGCGTAATGTCAGCCTGAGCGGTCGTCTGTTCACCCGTTACGAACGTTACCGGGCTGTTAGCTTCAAGGTTGGGACGCGCAATGCGCGAACCGGTGACGACGATTGAATCGCCCTCGCCTTCCTCCGCCGCAGCTTCATCCTGCGCGAAAGCAGGGCTCGATAAAATTGCAAGACCAAGCGCCAGCGGCGCAGCGGAGTAACGGAATTTGCCAAGACGCGTATTTTTCACGTTTGTAGCCCCTTATCTATTTAAGAGCGTCATCCGGGTGTTTTTGTAAACCCCGCATGAGCCTGATTGAAATTCTCCAAACCGTCAGAGAACGCGTACGTAATGCAACGCAAAGGCTCTCTAGCCCAGATTGCCTTAAATATTGGCCGCTATCTGGCCGGTTAGCAAAGCTTTTGCCCTTGCGTGCTACCGATTTTTCCCGGCTGTTACCATTGTGCAACAGTTTTGTGGCTTGGATCAACGATGTTACCCTACGCCCCATTGGCGTGTTATAAAGTTACAAACCTTTGTCAGTGACGATAACAAGGCTACGCGCACTATCGATGACCCTAGTCGGTTCAACGACTTCGATTTATCTCCCGGACTAGGAACCCTTCGGCACCCGCAGCAACGGGTCAGTCCGCGCGGCATTCCATTTCATGCCCCAATGCAAATGCGGGCCGCTGGCGCGTCCGGTTGCACCGACTTTGCCGATGGGCTGGCCTTGTTTCACGACATCGCCTTTTTTGACGAGCAATTCGGAACTGTGTAAAAATGCGCTGCTCAACCCCATGCCGTGATCGACGATCAGCAAATATCCCTCGAGCGTGAAAGGCTGGCTGGCGGCGAGGACGACGACGCCATCGGCAGGCGCAACATAAGTCGTGCCGGTCGGCATCGCGATGTCGAGGCCGCTGTGATAGCTGCCCGGGTTGCCATTATAGATCCGCTGCGAGCCGAAAACGCCAGATATACGCCCCTTTAGCGGCCAGATGAAATCCTGACGCCAACCCTGGCTATCCGATTTTATCGCGCGCGAGGCGTTGATCTGCGCGAGTTCAGGCCCGCGCCGCGCGTTGAATTCTGCGGTTGTTGCAGCACCACCGGTTGGATTGGCTTTGACATGCTCGATTTTCCAATTGCCCGGACGCACCGGCAAATAGCGTTCGACGGTTTTGCCATTGGATAGCGTGGCGACAAGGCTGGCGCTATTTTCCGCGTCACGGTCAAAGCCTATCAGGAAAAAGCCCTTATCACCCAAAGGCACATTTGCGCCGTTCAGCGTGACGGATGTCGTGTTGGCTGGTGCTAGACCAACGACAATACCACCTTGCACAGCATCTTCGCGAAGCCAAAAATCGGTAAGCACCGCATTCGCGGGCTCAGTCGCAGCGGCAGCGGCGGGCAAAATCGGTGCACTTTGCTTCGTCGCCAAGGATGGCGCTGGATTGGCCGTGCAGCTTATCGCCGCAACGACGCACAGGCCCATTGCCGAGACACGCGATACCGGCGTGATCAACCGCGACTACCCAGCACAGCGCGCGTCGATATTTCGGCGCTGGCATAGGCTTCTTGCTTAGCCACACTCCAATAGCGCAAATCATCCAGCGGGATGGCTTCGCCTGTCACCGCACATAATACATGGTCGCCGCTGGCCAACATGCGAAAACTGCTAGCCATATAGTGGAGCTTTGCCACACGATTTTTGTTCATCATCAACATACGGGCTTTATGACGATTTCAACCTGAACGGGCAATGAGTTTAGTCAAACAGGCTGGTTTGAGCGCCCTGTGGTGCAGGCTTTGCCGCACGCGGGCGGGGCATACCGCCGCCGATCATCGCATCGACACTGCCATCAGCAAAGCGAATCGAAACTTGCCCCGCTGCCTTGGCCGCATCTGTCCCCATGATCGTTTTGCCCTCGCTATCGGATATTTTGGCAAAGCCGCGCTCAAGCGGCGCCAACGGATGCAGCGACGTTACAAGCCGTGCCAGCGCATCCAGCCTGTCTTGCGCATTGCCAAGCTGTCGCTGCAATTGCACTGTCGGCAAACGCTGCGCCGATAACCGGTCTTGCGCCAATCCCAGCCGCCGCCGCAAAAGTGGCGGGCTAAGCCGCGTCGCCAGCCCGGCAAAGGACAGCCGCGTATTATCGACCCGCCGTTCCAACCCGCGTTTTAGGCGTTCGCTCAATTCATCGGCGCGTTGCTGCCAAGGCGCCGCTATATCCGCTGGTTTAGGTAGCAATCGCCGCTGCGCCTCAAGCCTCTCCGTCCCGCGCTGAACCATCCGCCGGATTGCATTGTTCATCCGCGAACCATTCTGCGCCAGCCTCTCGTTCAGATCGAGCCGCACCGGCACCGCCATTTCCGCCGCAGCGGTCGGCGTCGGCGCACGCAAATCAGCCGCGAAATCGCACAAGGTTGTATCCGTTTCATGCCCCACCGCCGAAATCACCGGGATCGCCGAATTGGCCACGGCGCGGACAACGACTTCCTCATTAAACGCCCACAAATCCTCAATCGACCCGCCGCCGCGCGCGACAATCAACAGGTCTGGCCTTTGTTCAGGCGCCATCGCCGAAAATCCGTTCACCGCCGCCGCCACCTGCGCCGCCGCCGTATCGCCTTGCACCAGCACAGGCCAGAGCATCACATGGCTAGGGAATCGATCCGCCAGCCGGTGCAAGATGTCGCGGATCACCGCCCCTGTCGGCGATGTCACAATGCCGATTTTGCGCGGCAGATACGGGATAGGCCGTTTGCGGTCGGTGGCAAAAAGCCCCTCAGCCGCGAGCCGCGCCTTTAGCTTTTCAAACAACAGCATCAACGCGCCTTCGCCGGCCAGCTCAAGCCGGTCAGCGACAATCTGATAGCTGGACCGGCCAGCATAGGTCGTCAGCTTGCCCGTTGCGACAACCTCCAGCCCATCTTCAGGTGCGAAAGCAAGCCGTGCGGCGTTGCCTTTCCACATCACGCCATCCAGCTTTGCATCAGCATCTTTCAGGCTGAAATACAAATGCCCAGACGCCGCACGTTTATACCCCGATAGCTCCCCGCGCACGCGCACATGGCCGAAACGATCCTCGACAGACCGCTTCAACGCCGACGAAATTTCTGACACCGACATTGCTGGGGCATTGCTGCCCTCGGTCGCCTCGGCTAACAGCCGTGCATCTCTTTCCTCGTCGTCTATCACTGGAGTCCTGTCGTTGAATATCTTGCTGATCGGATCGGGTGGGCGCGAACATGCGCTGGCGTGGAAATTGGCAGGGTCGCCTAGCTGTGACAAGCTTTATGCGGCACTAGGCAATCCGGGGATAGCAGAGGAAGCCGAAATTGTGTCGCTAAACCCATACGATCATGCGGCGGTCATCGCTTTTTGTAAAGCCAACGCCGTTGATCTGGTTGTGTGCGGGCCAGAGGCACCTTTGGTCGCAGGCTTAGGCAATGCTTTGCGTGCAGCCGATATTCCGGTGTTCGGCCCCGACGCCGCCCCTGCGCAGTTGGAGGGGTCAAAGGGTTTTACCAAAGACCTGTGCACAGAGGCCAATATCCCGACCGCAGGATATGTGCGCTGCGACAGCAAAGCGGATGCAATCGCCGCTTTGACTCAATTCCAGCCGCCTTATGTCATCAAAGCGGACGGCCTTGCGGCGGGCAAAGGCGTGATTATCGCCGAAACCCATGACGATGCGCTCGCGGCGTTAGAGGACATGTTCGGCGGCGGCTTTGGCGATGCGGGGGCCAGCGTTGTCATCGAGGAGTTTATGACCGGCGAGGAGGCAAGCTTCTTTGCACTGACAGATGGATCGGCTGTCATGGCCTTTGGTTCAGCGCAAGACCACAAGCGGGTCGGCGACGGCGATACTGGCCCCAATACTGGCGGTATGGGGGCTTATTCTCCTGCGCCCGTGCTGACGGCTGCTCTCGAAGCTGAGGTCATGGAGCGAATCATTCATCCGACGGTTAAGGCATTGGCGAATCGCGGCACGCCTTATGCAGGCGTACTGTTCGCTGGGCTGATGCTCACCGAGCAAGGCCCGAAGCTGATCGAATATAATGCGCGTTTTGGTGATCCCGAATGCCAAGTGCTGATGCTGCGCTATCAAGGCGATTTAGCTGCATTGATGCTGGCGACTGCGACCGGACAATTGGCGAGCGCCAAGCCGCCGGTTTTCGCAGACGAAACTGCGCTAACCGTGGTTATGGCTGCGAACGGCTATCCGGGAACGCCGGATAAAGGCGGCGTTATAACGATTGGCGACGTCGGCGATACAAAAGTTTTTCATGCGGGTACCGCGATGAACGGCGATCAGCTGGTGGCCAATGGCGGGCGTGTGCTGAACGTCACAGCATTGGGTACAAGCGCCCGTGAAGCGCAATCAAATGCCTATGCAGCGATCAGCGCAATCGACTTCCCATCCGGCTTTTGTCGGCGCGATATCGGCTGGCGCGAAGTTGAGCGCGAAAGCCGCTCAAAATAGGACATCGGCCGCATTCGATTGCGTTTTTGCGCCGCGTCGCTGGACTCTCCTAAACGAGGCGCTAAACCGAACATCGGTAAAGAATCGTCACAAACGATTTGGGGAGATTATTGCATGGAAGCAGGGACCAAAATCCTGATCGGCGCGGGGCTGACCGCGCTGCTCGCATGGGGATCGCACAGTGCGATGAACGGCGGCGAAAAGTTCGTTTCAGGACTCGAAGCCAAAGCCAATGAAGCGCTGTCGTCAAACGCTATTGCGGGCGTAACCGCTGCGGCGGAGCGCGCGCCGCAACTGCGCCGCGTCATCATCCTTTCGGGTGACAAGACCGACGCTGAAAAGGCCGATATCATCGCCAAGATGAAAGCCATTCCCGGCGTTGCCGATGCCCGCTGGGATACCGGACCTGTCGTTGCAACCGCAACCGCCGAACCCGCAAAAATTGAAGCGCCAGCGAGCAAAGAAGCTATCGCCGCGTGCCAGCAGGATATCAATCAAGTCATGGCTGGCAAAACGATCAACTTCCAATCGGGCAGCGCCTATCTTGCGGAAAATAACGCTGTGCTGGACGAAGTCGCCGCGGCATTAAAGCCGTGTGCTGGCATGGCTGTCGAAGTTCAAGGCCATACTGACTTGTCGGGTGCACCCGCGACCAACCAGACATTGTCGCAAGAACGGGCAGAGCGCGTTGTTGCGGCGCTTGTCGCAAAAGGCGTTCCTGCTGAACGCATGGCGGCAAAAGGCTATGGCTCTTCGCAACCGCTGGAAAACATCCGAAGCGCAGCGGCCAATGCCAAAAACCGCCGCACTGTATTCGCACTCGCAGCAGCTGCTGCTGCGGCACCCGAAGGAGGCAATTGATATGGCTTTATGGTTTGAAACCCTGTTGCTGCTTTTGGCATTTTTCGCCGTCGGCCTTGGCCTTGGCTATCTTATTTGGGGTAGCAACGGGCGCACCGCCTGATCGCATCCACAGTTTTTAGGGGAGAATACACATGCTCGAACTGATTGCGACCAACTGGCTCGCGTTCCTGATCGCGCTGATTATCGGCGTTGTGACGGCCTATTGGGTCTGGGCACGGTACCGGATCGAGGCGGATATACAACCACCGCAAATCGCACCATCGGCACCAAAGGCCGTGTCCGACCTTGCCAAAACGATGCCCGTCGCAACAGCGCCGGTGACTTTGATGGATACGGCAAAGCCAGCGCCAAAAGCCAAGGCCTCAGTGAAAACGACGGCTAAATCGGCACCAAAGGTCAAAGCTGCGCCGAAGCCAAAAGCTGACGCAGTGCCAAAGGCGAAAGCTGCACCCGTTAAAAAGACCGCAGCGCCGAAAGCCAAGGCTGAAGCGCCAAAGGTAAAGGTAGCACCTGTCGCCAAGCCAAAGGCCGAACCTGCCAAGGTTAAAGCAACACCCGTTGCGAAACCCAAAGCGGCCCCTGCGCCAAAAGCGAAAGATGAGCCAAAACCGAAAGCAGCGGCAAAGCCAAAAGCAGCGCCGAAGATTGTCATCCCCGACAATTTGGAATTGCTGAAAGGCGTTGGGCCAAAGCTGAATACGTTGCTCAAGTCACTCGGCGTTACCAGCTTTGAGCAAGTCGCAAACTGGTCGCCCGCTGATGTTCGCGAGGTAGATTCAAAACTTGGTACTTTTGCCGGTCGCATCAGCCGCGATAACTGGGTCGATCAGGCCAAGCTTCTTGTCGCAGGCGATGTGAAAGGCTTTGAAAAGAAATACGGCGCATTGGGTAGCGAAATCCAAAAGGGTTAAGCGCTAAACAAAAGCAGAATACAGAGCGGCGGGGTGAGAGCCCTGCCGTTTTTGTTCATCGGCGCCGCGCAAAATGCGGCGATCTTACAGTTAATGATAGTTTAATAGCCTGTCCGTTATGGATCAATAATGTCCAATCTGGCGCTATTTTTCTGGCTGTTACCTGTAACATACGCGGTTATTTCAGCGATGTTCTTTGTAACCGCCCGCTTGGAAAAACGACACCGAACCGCCAAAATTGCAGCGCTTGGTTTTGCGGTAGCATTCGTAGCAATCGTCCTAGACACGCAGCGGGCGCTGTTCCCATGGTGGGTGTTTTCATTGGCCGTACCGCTGCACTGGATGGTGCTGGTCTGTATCGCTGATGCCTATTTGTTGCGTCACAATGACCGGCTGCCGAGAATAGCGTTGGTGCCTCTTATCGCCATTGGCGGTGCGATAAATTTCGGATGCACATTCATCATCGACAGCGCAACGATCCGCGTGCCAAATGCCAGCATCGCAGCCGCGCTGATTGTCGCCATCGCGACCTATAAACTGGCGCGTTATCATAAAGGGAATTTGGACCGCGTGGTGGCGTTCGTCATGGCGGCGAACTTGATTTGCTACACGGTGCGCATCGTCATGTGGTTCTATCTTGAACAGGGCACCGGCTATATGCGCCAGAGCGCATTTTCAGACTATATGACGATGTTCTATTTCACATCGGGCATTGCGATGTTTGCCACCGCATTATTGTTGATGGTAACGATCATCACAGACATCGTCGCGCGCAATCAGATCGAGGCGACAATGGATTCCTTGACCGAGCTATTGAACCGGCGCGGTTATGACCATGTGATAACAGAATCCCGAGCCACAGGTGACGGCTTTGGCGCTGTCATCGCAATTGATTTGGACGATTTCAAAGTCATCAACGACCGCTATGGCCATGCAGGCGGCGATCAAGTGCTGGTGCAAGTTGCAGCGATATTGCGCAGCCATTGCGAATATTTCGGTCCGGTTGCCCGCATGGGGGGCGAGGAGTTTTTGATCCTTGTAAAGCGCAGCCACGCCGCAGGGGTTGAAATTTTGGCCAATACTTTGCGTGTAGCCATAAGCGGCCTGCGCCTGACCAACTTTCCTGAAAATTTCCGGGTAACGGCCAGCATCGGTATTGCCAATGTTATGGCTGACGGGTCCATTGAGGATGCTTGTCGCAAAGCCGATGTCGCGCTGTATGCAGCAAAAGGCAGTGGCCGAAATCGCGTTGTCGTGAGCGCCGCCGCCTAAGACCTATCCGTCTTTCTGCGCCCGCATCACGCGCAGCTTGTCGATTTTGCGTCCATCCATATCGACGACTTGGAAGCGCCAATTATCCTCGACAAAACTGTCACCCTCGGCTGGCAAGCGGCGCAATATATGCAAAACGAAACCGGCAGCGGTCGCAAAATCCCGGTCATCGGGCAGATCGATGTCCAGCGCCTCTGCCATCGCATCCGCAGACATTCCGCCGTCAATCAGCATCGATCCATCGTCTAGCGCCACGATATTCGCTGCGCTTCCCTGTTCCTGATCCGACGCGAATTCGCCCGCAATCGCGGCGAGCAAATCATTGGGCGTTACGATCCCCTCAAAATGGCCGTATTCATCATGCACCAGCAACATCGGGACGTCAGCAGAACGCAGAATTTCCAGCGCATCCATCGCATCCAATTGGTCGGGGACGATTTCGGCTTTGCGAAGCAACGTTTGAAGATCGATCGGCTTACCCGCAAGCTGCGCCGCAACGATATCGCGCGACTGAACAATGCCGAGCACTTCGTCGACCGAATCGCCCATCACTGGAAGGCGGGTGTGCAATGAATGCAGCAAACGGTCGCGGACTTCCTCAGCGGTTGCATCCACCGCAATCCAATCAACCGCAGTGCGCGGCGTCATCACTTCACGCACAGGCCGATCAGCGAGACGAACGACGCCTGCAATCACTTTATGCTCATGCTCCTCGATAATACCGGCATGCGTTGCCTCGGCAAAAACCACGCGCAGTTCTTCTGCGGTTAACGCGTCGCGGTTATCGCGTTTTAGACCGAGCAGCCTGAAAATTACCGCGCTAGATCTGTCGAGTAACCACACGACAGGGGCCGAAATCCAAGCCATCCACTCCATAGGGCGCGCCATGATCGCCGCAATGCGCTCGGGCGCGATCAACGCGAATTGTTTTGGCACAAGCTCGCCGATGACCAAAGAGGCATAGGTGGTGATGCCGATGACAATGCTGAACCCGATAGTGGGTGCCCAATCGGCATCCATGCCCAGCATCGCCAGTCTCTCGCCCGTCGGCCCCCCAAGACTTGCGCCCGAATAGGCACCGGCGATGATACCGATTAAGGTGATGCCGATTTGCACGGTGGACAGAAACTTACCGGGGTCGCGCGCCAGCCGCAGCGCCGCAGCCGCACCGTTGCTGCCCGCATCGGCCATCGCCTGCAATCGCGCCGAGCGCGCCGATACAATCGCGAGCTCAGACATCGCAAAAACACCGTTCAGCGCAATCAGCGCAAGGATGATGAGCGCGTCGATCCAAGGAAAAGGGGTAGAGGCCATGTTGTCCGCTCTCTTACCCATGCCGCACGACAGGGGCAAGTAACGCTTCGTCTCCTCCTGATTGCGGTGGTGACAGCTGATGCTTTCAGGCTATGACCAGACAGATGAACCGCACCGCCAGCCCCGCTATCGCTTTCTCCGTTGCCGCTGCTGGGATAGGCTTTTTCTCGCTGATGGATGCAGCGATGAAGGATCTGTCGATTGCGCTGGGTGCCTATAATGCTGTTATGTGGCGCAATATGGCAGGTGCTGTTCTTGCCGGAATTCTGTTTGTCGCACAGCGCCAGCCTTGGCCGACGGCGATGGTACTACGTGTCCACGCATGGCGCAGCATCGTCGTGGCTGTGATGGCAATCTCGTTTTTCTGGGCCATCGCGCGGCTGCCGCTTGCCGAGGCCATCGGCCTATCGTTCATCGCGCCGGTGATCGCTTTATATCTTGCCGCCATCATGTTGGGCGAGAAAATCGGCCGCGAAGCGATCATCGCGTCGGTGGCGGGGCTTGCGGGCGTCGCCGTGATTCTGATGGGGCGGTTCAGCAGTGAATATACACAGGACGCGTTATGGGGCGTCGTTGCGGTGCTCTTTTCTGCGGTCGTTTTCGCGTATAATCTGATCCTTGCGCGGCAACAGGCGCAAATTGCCGGGCCGATCGAGATTGCATTTTTCCAAAGCCTGTTGGTCGCCGCTGTTCTCGGCATCGCTGCGCCGTTTTTGTTGGAGCCATTGCCGCCAGCCAAATTGCCGATGCTGATGGGTGCTGCTGTGTTGGCGATTATTTCGCTGTTACTGCTCAGCTGGGCCTATGCGCGTGCAGAGGCGCAAATCCTGATTCCCGTCGAATATACGGGCTTTGTATGGGCTGCATTATTCGGTTGGATGTTTTTTGCCGAACCTGTGACGATCTGGACCGTGATCGGAACGGCGTTGATCGTCGCCGGGTCGTTGGTCGCTGCGCGTGTAAAATCTTTACCTGTTAATCAAGTGGAAATGGCTTCGACCTAAGGGCAAAAGCCGGTTTGCACTCCATCAAACGGAAGAACATTTGAGCCCTGCCGAGTTTCTTGACGCGTTGGCCCGAAAGGCCGGAAGCTGGGCGCATTCGCGCGCCGCACAAGGCGTCATGGATACAGCCCCGATCATTGGTGCAGACGACGGTGTCATCCTATTTTCCATGATTGGGACGGCAGTCTTACTGCCCTATCTGATCGCAGTGAAATCATTGCATTTGAATTTGCAGCGCGGCCGCGTTGTTTTGCTGAATGATGGAACGTTGACTGCTGCCGATCGCGCTATTTTGGCGCATCACTGCGACAATCCGGTGATCTTGGAAAAATCCAGCATCGACCCAAGCCCCTGCCCACGCGACAATTGTTGGGAGCGATTGATCGCGATCCTCGACCGGCGGCGCGATGCCTATGTTATCCAGCTTGATTCTGACACAGTTACGACTGGACCGGTTCCCGACGTTTTGGCTGCGATCAATGCCAATCGCAGCTTTACACTGGCAGGCGGGCATGACGAGGCTCAGTATGGCTTTCGCACGGCGCGTGAAATCGCCGAAATCTTCCACGCTAAAGGCCCCACAACCGATCATGTTCAGGCGCATGCCGAAGCTGCCATGGCGACATTGCCGAATGCTGATGATGTCCGTTATATCCGTGGTTGCGCCGGTTTTGCAGGCTTTGCCCGCAGTGATACGGGCCGTTCGCTTGTCAACGCGTTTTCCAAAGCGATGGATGAACGTCTGGGCGGTACGTGGCGGCAATGGGGCAGCGAACAGGTAGCCTCCAATTTTGTTATCGCGAACGATCCTAATCCGGTACAGCTGCCCTATGACCGCTATGTCAACCATTGGGCGGAACCGCTGCCAAGCGACCCAGCCTTTGTCCACTTTATCGGGACTTACCGGTTTCGGCGCGGGAATTATACGCGGTGTAGCAAGGCCGCGATTGCAGCGCTGGGGCGCTGAACGGACGCCAAGGTCGAACCAATTCGGCCATGACCATTGACCCCTGAACAGACTCGGTTTAATCGCTTGATTAAATCAACCATCAAGGAGTCTGTTTCATGGCCACAGCCTATATCGTCGATGCAGTTCGTACCGCAGGCGGCAAACGCGGCGGCAAGCTTGCCGGAATTCACCCAGTCGATCTGGGCGCGGCAGTGTTCGATGCCATTGCGGATCGCAACAATTTCGACACCAAAGCAATCGACGATGTCATCACCGGTTGTGTGATGCAGGGCGGACAGCAGACCATGGATATCGGTCGCAACGCTGTTCTTGCCTCCAAGCTTCCCGACAGCATCCCCGCTGTCACCATTGACCGCCAATGCGGATCGTCGCAGCAAGCAATGATGTTTGCAGCGCAGGCTGTGATGTCCGGCACGCAGGACATTGTCCTTGCCAGCGGCATCGAAAGCATGACGCGGGTTCCCATGGGTTCGACTGCGATGCTGTATATGAAAGAGGGTCTCGGCAACTACAAATCGCCACGGCTTGAAGAGAAATTTCCCGGCATCATGTTCAGCCAGTTTGTCGGTGCGGAAATGATCGTCAAGAAACACGGCTTCACTAAAGCGGACCTCGATGCCTTTGCCTATGAGAGCCATTTGCGTGCGAAGGCTGCGACCGAAGCTGGCCATTTCCAGAATGAAATCGTCGGGGTCGAAATCGAAACGCCCGAAGGCAAAATGATGCACTTGATCGACGAAGGTATTCGTTTTGATGCGACCTTGGAGGGCATTGCAGGCGTAAAGCTGCTGCAAGAGGGTGGTTCGGTCACTGCGGCATCAAGCTCGCAAATCTGTGACGGCGCATCGGCGGCGTTAATCGTGTCCGAACAGGCGTTGAAAGATCACGGCCTGACCCCGCGTGCACGTATCCATCACATTTCCGTGACCGCCGGCGATCCAGTAATTATGCTCGAAGAGCCATTGTTTGCGACCGAAAAGGCGCTGAAAAAAGCGGGTATGAGCATCAACGATATCGATGCGTATGAAGTCAACGAAGCGTTCGCGCCGGTGCCGCTGGCGTGGATGAAATATCTCGGTGCATCCTATGACCGGCTGAACGTCCATGGCGGCGCGATTGCTTTGGGCCACCCACTCGGCGCATCAGGCACCAAATTGATGGCGACATTGCTGGGCGTGCTTGATGCCAAAGGCGGCAAATACGGCCTGCAAACGATGTGCGAAGGCGGCGGCCAAGCCAACGTCACCATCATCGAACGCCTTTAATCTCTGTTCTCACTTTAAGGAATAATCATGATCCTCGATTCCACAGTTTCTGCCGTCATCACAGGCGGCGCATCGGGCCTTGGTGCCGCGACCGCGCGCGCTCTTGCCGCAAAAGGTGTTAAAGTCGCCATTTTCGATTTGCAGAAAGATAAAGGCGAAGCCGTAGCGGCAGAAATCGGCGGTGTGTTTTGCGAAGTTAACGTCACGTCGGACGAAAGCGTGGCTGCTGGCTTTGAAAAGGCACGCGCTGCCAATGGTCAGGAACGCATTCTGGTCAACTGCGCTGGCACAGGCGCGGCGATGAAAACCGCTAGCCGGTCAAAAACAGACGGTACGATCAAGCATTATCCAGCATCCGCGTTTGACTGGCTGATCCAGATCAATCTGGTCGGCACATTCCGCTGCATCGCTATGTCGGCGGCGGGCATGATGACGCTCGATCCGCAAAATGAAGATGGCGAACGCGGTGCTATCGTCAACACAGCCTCTGTTGCTGGCGAAGATGGCCAAATGGGTCAGGTCGCCTATTCAGCATCAAAGGCTGGCGTGATCGGCATGACTTTGCCAATTGCCCGCGATTTGATGAGCGAAGGCATCCGCGTCAACACCATCCTACCAGGTATTTTTGAAACCCCGTTGATGCTGGGCGCGCCGCAGGCGGTTAAAGACGCACTCGCTGCCTCGGTTCCCTTCCCCAAGCGTTTGGGCAAGCCAGAGGAATATGCAGGCCTTGCGCTGACTATGATCGAAAACGGCTATTTCAACGGCGAAGACGTTCGCCTCGACGGCGCGATCCGCATGGCGCCGCGTTAAACAAAAATTAGGAGTGTGATGATGAGCGAATTTACGCAGATTTTGTACGAAGTCGAAGATAATATCGCCACCATCACACTTCATCGTCCTGAAAAAATGAATGCGTTCACGCATGTCATGATGAACGAAATGATTGCGGCGTTCGACCAAATCGACGCTGATGATAATGTCCGCGCAGTGATTGTAACCGGCCATGGCGACCGCGCTTTTTGTGCTGGCGCTGATTTAACCCCCGGCGAAGGTGGCCGCGTTTTTGCCAGCGGCGAAACCGTCGATAGCCTGTCCGACAGTAATGTCCGCGACGGCGGCGGCATGCTGACACTGCGTATCTTTGAATGCAAAAAGCCCGTGATTGCTGCCGTAAACGGCGCCGCGGTCGGCATTGGCGTGACGATGCAGCTAGCGATGGATATCCGCCTAGCCAGCGACACCGCGCGTTTTGGTTTTGTTTTTGCCCGGCGCGGGATAGTGCCAGAGGCGGCATCCAGCTGGTTCCTGCCGCGTTTGGTCGGCATGCAACAGGCGCTGGAATGGTGCTATACCGGGCGCGTGTTCGGCGCAGACGAAGCGTTGAATGGCGGCCTTGTCCGGTCCATTCACCCCGCAGACCAGTTGCTGGCCGAGGCGCGCAAATTGGCACGCGAGATTGCTGACAACACTGCTCCCGTCTCGATTGCCTTGACCCGCCATATGCTGTGGCGGAACTCCGCGATGCCGCATCCGATGGACGCGCATAAAATTGACAGCCGTGCGATCTATCGCCGGTCACGTTCAGGCGATGCCAAGGAAGGCATTGCAAGCTTTTTGGAAAAGCGGGAGCCGAGCTATCCGGACACCGTTTCCGTCGATATGCCAGACTTCTTCCCTTGGTGGGAAGAACAGCTATACAGCTAAGTCTAAATAAATCCCCAGGGAGAAAAGCCGTGGCTACAAGCGGTCCTAAAATCAGCACCGACCCCATTGAACAGGGCGGCGCACGCGAACAATTATTAGAAGCCGCCAGCCAGATCATGCGCGACGGCGACACAATGGACTTGTCATTATCCGAACTGTCGTTGCGCGCCGGATTGAACAGCGCGCTGGTGAAGTACTATTTCGGCAACAAAAACGGCCTGATGCACGCGTTGCTTGACCGCGACATGGGCAAAATCGTCAATGACTTGAATGCTTTGGTTGCCAAAGACATGCCGCCCGAGGAAAAATTAACGCGGCATATCGGCGCGGCAATCAACACCTATTACGCCTATCCCTATCTCAATCGATTGCTGATGCGTTTGATCCGCGACAGCGCGCCGGTTGAAGCCAGCCGCATCGCCGAACGCTATTTGCGTCCTATTTCGCGGGCCTATGAAACGTTGATCGCTGACGGCGTAAAGGCGGGCAAATTCCGCGATGTCGATCCGCAGCTATTCTACTTTACCGTAACCGGCGCCGCCGACCGGTTTTTCTCCGCGCGGCAGGTTTTGCGCCATTGCTATGACCAGAACGACCTGAGCGAAGAAATGCGCGATGCTTACCGTGAGCATAGCGTCGAACTCATCATGCGCGGGTTGCTGGCTGACTAACCCAATTGCCGCCTGATCTCCTCACCATCGGCATCGACCGAGGGCGGATCGGCAAAATGCGAAGCAGGGGTGACCGAGTATTTCACTGGATGACGCATGCGGCGATAGCTATGCCCCGCGCTCGCTTGCCGTTCTTCGAAGAAATCAACCGCCGTTAAATGCGGGTCGGTCAACACATCGGCCATCCGGTTATAGCGCATCGCGGGGATGTTGTTTTCTGCCAGCAACACCAGCCATTCGTCTGTGCTGCGCGTGACCATCGATTCTTCGATTATCGCATAGAGCGCGCCGGTGTTTTTGGTACGCTCTTCATAGGTCGAGAAACGCGGATCCTCAAATATCCCGGGACGATCAGCGAGTTCAAAAAACCGCTCCCATTGGGCGTCATTATAGGGAACGATCGAAATATAGCCGTCGGTCGTCGGGTAGGGCCTGCGACGCGGGTTTATCGAGCGCGTATAGCCCAATTTCCCAAGGCTAGGGACAAAGGTCTCGCCCCATAGATTTTCGACCATGTTGAACCACGTAAAGCATTCGAACATCGGGACTTCGACAAATTGCCCGCCCGCCCCGTTTTGCCGCGCAATGATCGCTGCCATCACAGCATTGGCGGCGAACAAGCCAGCAACCTTGTCAGCAACCAATGTCGGTGCATATTGCGGCCTGCCGCCGTCGCGCATTTCGGACAGTGCGGCAAAACCCGATACGGCCTGAATCAGATCGTCAAACGCCTGCAGTTTCGCATAGGGCCCGTCCGAGCCATAGCCTGCGCAATGCACGTAGATGATGTCTGGATTGATCGCTCTTATCGCGTCATAATCAAGGCCCAAACGCTCCATGCCAGCCATACGGACATTGTGGATAAGGACATCAGCACCCGCAAGCAGCGACAGCAGCTTTGCTTTATCCTCTGGCTTTTTGCCATCCAGATTAACCACTTTTTTATTGCGATTCAGCGCCGTATAAATCGGCCCAAGATCCTTGGTTGGAGACGCCCCAGCACGGCGCATCATATCGCCGCCGGACGGCGTTCCGCTATTCTCGATCTTAATGACCTCTGCGCCCAGATCCGCCAGTTGGACCGTCGCAAATGGTCCCAAAACGACGGATGACATATCGACAACTTTGACGCCCTTTAGCGGACCGGTGCGTTCGCCATCCCATTGCAATGTTGGCCAAGCCATCGATCAAATCTCCTCATATTCTCCGTCCTTTTCAGTGACCCACTTTTCGGCTAATGTCGAGGCGGGGGATTAGGAGATTTATCATGCGCACTGCCTTTATTGCCCTGGGATTCACCGCCGGACTTTTGCTTAGCGGTTGTTCAGCGTCGGACGCCGACTCAACGCCGTTACCGCTAACGGAAAAGCAATCCAAATTGCTGACAAAACAGATAGGCGGAAAAGTTGCGGGCACGCCTGTCAGCTGCATTTCGACCTTGCAAAGCGATACGGTGATCCGCGTCAGCGACGATATGCTGTTATATAAAGTGTCGGGCAGGCTGGTTTATCAAAACCGTCTGAAGTCGCCCTGCCGCGGGCTCGCCAGCGACCGCGACATCATGGTAACCGAACAATTCGGCAGCCAGCAATGCCGCGGCGACATCATCAAGTTGGTCGACCGCATCGGCGGCATCCCCGGCCCGTTCTGCGTACTTGGCGATTTCGTGCCGTACCGCAAAGCGACCACAGCCGAGTAACGCCTACAAGACGGTAATTGTCACCGCGCGGCGGTTAATCGCCCAGGCTTGCTCGTTCGAACCTTCGGCAGCGGGCTTCTCTTTGCCGTGGCTGACAGTTTGAATGCGCGACGCATCGACGCCCAAAGACGCCAGATAATTTTTCGCGGCATTAGCGCGGCGTTCACCCAAAGCGAGGTTATAGTCACGCGTGCCGCGCTCATCGCAATGCCCCTCAATCACGATCCGCTTGTTGGGATAACGCGCCAGCCATTGCGCCTGCGATTGCAGCGTCGCTTGATCGGCGGCATCGACATTGAAACGATCAGTATCAAAGAAAATGCGGTCGCCATCCATACCGACAGCGGCAAGGAAATCTTCCTGACTACCGGGGATGATTTGCCCTGCGGTGTTGCCGCCATTATCCTGCGGCGTGCCATAATCGGTGTTGTCAGCAACGGGCGGAATATCATCGATCTTTTTCTTCCCGCAAGCCGCAAGGGCTGTGGTCGCTAACAATACCAAAGCGAGTGTTTTCATATTCTGTTTCATCATTTTCTCCTTCACTTCGCCCCGCGATATTCAAAATCTTACGGCAAGACCGGTCCCCATGCGGGGTCCGATCCGTCAACCGGGGTCGGCAGCTTACGCTCATTCCGTCCGGTTAAATCGACTTGCCAGATGCCTGTTTTACCACTGTTCTTCTCTGTGCGAAAGAACTGGATGACGCGGCCATTCGGTGCCCATGTAGGGGCCTCATCCTGCCAGCTGTCGGTCAGCATTCGTTCGCCCGATCCATCAGGGCTCATCACACCGACACGGAAATCACCGGCGATGCGGGTAAACGCGATCAAGTCGCCACGCGGGCTCCATTCGGGCGTCGCATGGCGGCCAGCGCCAAAGCTGATCCGTTTTTGATTGCTGCCATCTGCGGACATCACATAGACCTGTTGATTGCCGCCACGGTCGCTTTCAAAGACAACCTGCCTGCCATCGGGCGAGAAACTGCCGCCGACATCGATGCCGGGCGCTGTGGTCAGCCGCACCGGTGTTCCGCCTTCGACGGCGATTTTATAGACATCGGTGTTGCCGCCGACGGCCATCGAATACAGAATCGTGTTGCCATCGGGCGACCAGCGCGGGGCGAACGTTGGATTTTTCGAAGCCGTAATCAGCCGTTGCCGACCGCTATCGACATCATAGACATAGATACGCGGATTGCCGTCTTGGTAGCTGAGATACAGGATCGATTTGTAGTTGGGCGAGAAACGCGGCGTCAGCGCGGTAGCTTGGCCATTTGTAATAAAGCGGTGATTGGCCCCATCCGAATCCATAATCGCCAGCCGCTTGACGCGCTTTCCCTTTGGCCCTGTCTCGGCAATATAGGCGATGCGGCTGTCAAAGAACGGCAGTTCTCCGGTCAGTTTTGAATAAATCGCATCGGCACATTTATGCGCCGCACGCCGCCATTCACGCGGCGGGACAACAAAGCCCAAACGCGTAACCTCTTGCGTGGTGCCAAGGTCATAAAGGTAACAACCGACAGTCAAATTGCCGTCCGCGCCTGCCTTGATAAAGCCCTCAATCAGTTGGTCGGCGTTACGCCCCTGCCAATAATCATATTGCGGCGCGGTGACTTCACCGAGTGAGATTGCGCGCAGCCCCGACGGCCCGATGGGTTCAAACAGGCCGGAGCCGCGAAGGTCGGAAGCGATAACCTCGGCAATCTGCCGCGCCAATGCATTGGTGTTGCCTGCGGCTGTTTCGGCGGACGCGGGGGAGACGAAGGATGGCACCGCGACTTTGCGCACTCGCGCCTCGACATCAACCTCGATCAATTCGGGTTCGCTGTCATCAGCCGCTGGCGTTTGCGCGACGGCGATTTGGGGAAATGCAAAGCCGCTGCTTGCCGCCAAGTAAAAAGATAGGATCGTATATTTTTTCATGTTTCACCTATTTAAAGTTCACTTTGAGCTGAACCTTATGGTTTCGCCAAGTGTCGAATTGTTCTTTGTCTAGATTATAGGGCGAAGCTTTGCGCAGGCTGTCCAACACGCATCGCTTCATAGGCTCGACCTGCGCTTGATTGGACGTGTTGACGCCTTCAACCTTGTAGACATTGGCACTGATCAAATTGGCGGTGCTACCGATGTTCAACTGCACAAACACGCGCAGTGAGCTGTTGTCACTGGTCTGCGGGGCGCAATTGGGAATGAAGGGTCTGACCTCTGCGGCAATGGTGTTGCTAGCTATGGTGCGGATTTCACCGGCGGTTTTGGTCGATGCTCCCTGCCCACCGCCTTCGCCGGGACCTTTGGTTTTGGCAGGGCCAGCGCCGCCGCCAATGCCGCCGAGTTTTTTCTCCATCTGCTTTTCAAAGTCCGATTTGCTGCCGCCGCTTCCCGTGCCGGTCTTAACGACTTTTTTCGCTGGGTTCTGGACGGGTTTTTGAATCGCTTTGGGCTGCGGCTTTGCTGCCGCCTTCTTCACAGGCTCCGGCTTTGGCAGAACTTTTTTAACCGGCTCTATGATCGGCTCAGGATCAACCATGGTTTCGGAAATCGGTGTGGGAAGTGGCTCCACTTCTTGCGCTTCTTCGATAAATGTTGGCGCTGGTTCCGGTGTAGCCGCGCCCTCCGTAACGATCTCAACCGCAATACCATCACCACTGCCGCCGCCATCCGAGCCCATCGGCACTGCAGCGCGATATAACCCGAACACCAACAGTGCCAGCAGCAAGGCATGACCGCCAACGGCAGCGCCAAGACCGACTTTTTCCGATTGGTCCATGGCGAAAGGGCTACTCATCCGTAGCTGAACCCCCACTGACCGAATTTTGGGTGACTGGATTTGCAGGCGCCGCAGCTTGCGTGACCATATTGACCGAATTCAGACCGGCACGGTTCAATTCGCCCATTACCTTCATCATGCTGCCGTAGTCCACGCTGGTATCGCCTCGCAGCATGATTTTGCGCGGATTGTCCAGCGTCTGTTCGGCGGCAATCGCCTCTAGCTTTGCGGCCAGTTCGCTTGGCCGCACCTCTTCGCCGTCGATGAACACAGCACCCTCTGTGTTCACCGTCACGTCGAGCGGAGCCTCTGGCAGTTCAATCTGCTTCGCGCGGCTTTTGGGTAAATCAATCGGCACGCCCGAAACGAGCAGCGGCGCAGTGAC
>JBEBKE010000026.1:0-21411 GCA_040079555.1 Sphingorhabdus sp.
GCGGTTGACCGCGTAACCCTGCGCACGAGCGACCTCGAGAACGCGGGCGCGGGTTGTCTCGCTAACCAGGTGGCTGCCACTGAGCGCGCGCGAAACTGTCGGTTTGGACACTTTTGCCAGTCTGGCAATATCGTCCATGTTGCATCCCATTGCCAGATTGCCTCGCTGTCTCCCACGACGTTTCATCAAAAAAATACCTCTTCACGGTTTTCTGCTCATTTTGCACCTTAGCCGGGAGAGGGTGCCAAGTGCAACGATTCTGAAACGCTTGTTGCAATGCATTTCATTATGATTTAATCGCCGTCCTATCGTAATCGAGAATCGGAACGGAGGAGGGAGTTATGGTAAGGTCATTTGGGGTGAATATGCGCGCAGTGCTGCTGGCGAGCGCTGCCATGTTGCCGGTCGCACCGGCGCTGGCGCAGACCGCAGAGGATGAGGCCAGCCTGAGCGATAATCAAGAGATTGTCGTGACCGGTCAAACCACACGCGACCGACCGCTAATTACAGCCTCAGCCGATATTACATACGCGAATCGCGACGATATTGACCGGAAAGCCCCGCGCTCTACCGCAGATATGCTTGAATTGGTGCCAGGGATCTTTGTCGAAGGCACGGCGGGCCAGATATCGAACAACTATTCAGTTCGCGGCCTGCAGGGTGGTGGACAGCGGTTTGTTCAGCTTGAGGAAGACGGCATGCCGATCCTCTATGGTGGTGGTGGCGCGGACTTCTTCTTCGATCAGGACCTGACGATTGATCGCCTTGAAGCAGTCAAAGGCGGATCTTCTGGCGTATTGACCGTCAATGGCGCAGGTGCAACAATCAATTTCATTTCCAAGCGGCCCAATTTCAAAGAAGCAGAAGGCGTCGCCCGCGTTAGCGCGTACAATTATGGCCAGTTGCGTGGGGATTTCTATTACTCTCAACCAATTTCCGAAAATCTGGCGTTCAATGTCGGGGGCTATATCCAGTCGAATCCGGGCGTTCGCAGGAATACGTTCGACTATCAGGGTTGGCGTCTTAAGGGCGCACTTCAGTATAACTTTGGTGATGGCGGTTATGTCCGGCTTTCAGCCAAAGGGGGGGATGTCGAGAACGCATATTATGCAACTATGCCCTACGCATTCGTAAATGGGGAGGTGCGCAGCATCCCCGGCCTGGATACACAGTTCGGCAATGTAGCCGGCGATGCTTTCGCTAACATCGCCGTCCCAGTCTCCACCTTCGCACACCCCAGTGGCTTCCGCGAGTTCAGCCACCGCGACGGCGTGGTAGCGAAGACCGGACAAGTGCGACTGGACTTCGATGCACCGTTGAGCGATTCGCTAAGCCTGTTCGGTCACGCGCGCTATTTTGACTATTCCTACAACTTCAATGGGCTGTTCCCAGGTTCCGGAACCGGCAATGCAGGTCTTACCAGCGCGGTTAATTATCTGACTCCCGGGGCGGGTTCGCCGATCAACGGGCTCCTCACTCTGGGTCAGGCCGCATTCCCTGGCACGACGCGCTTTGGCATCAAAAACCTACGCACAGGAGTTGTTATTGGTGCAAATCAGACTGCGGCGCTCAATGCGCTCAATGGCAATGGCTTTCTCCAACGCACTACCCTGAACCATGATTACGTTCAGGGTACGGATTTCGGCATCAATACCGGATTGCGCTGGGAGCATCAGGGTGATGGCTTTTCAAGCTCGTTTACCGCCGGTTTGATGTATTACAAAGTCAAGCGGGTGACGGACCAATCGGCAACCGGAAGTGTCGTCAACGATGTTCGCACCAACAGCGACATCTATGACATTGTGGCACTCGATGGTGCCAACAATGTGATCGGGACGCTCTCCGACAATGGTCTTGTCTCCTACGGTGACTGGGGTGCCGGCATTCGGGAGCGTGAGGATTCAACCTTTTCACTCTACGCCAACGAAGAAATCGCATTCGGCGACCTGCGTATCGACGCCGGGATCCGTTGGGAAAGCGACAAGGCTCTTGCGCTTGATGGCAACGGTGCCGCAATCAACCAACCCGTCCAGCCCGGTGTGGTCGGGGTGATCCGCGATGTTGGCTCGACGTTCGACGGCACTTACGGCACCAGGCGCAAAACCCAGTCAAAGGCTGCTTACACCCTTGGCGTCAATTATCTGCTTTCGCCCGATTTCGCGGTCTATGCTCGCTACGCCAACGGCTTCCAAACCAACAACGTCGATCCGATCACCACGATCGAGCTCTACGAAGTGGGTCTGCGCTTCCAGCATGGTCGGATATTCTCCGGCTCGGCGACGGTGTTTCAGACCAATTTCAATAACCAGAACTACAATTTCGCCGATCCGGTAAATCCATCGGTCCAGACAAACCTCAACGCCGATCTGCGCACCAGGGGTGTGGAGATCGATTTCACGGTGCGACCGACCGACTGGTTCTCGATCGATTTCGAGGGCGTTTTCCAGGAGCCCAAGCTGATCAATCTTGAGCTCAATGGTGTGCCTCAGGCCGGCTTCTCCGGAAATCGGCCCGAACGAACACCGGCGAAGCTGTTCACGATCACGCCCGTTTTCCAACTGCCCGGCGGCAAGGGTGAGATATATGCACGCTACAAATATGTTGGCAGCATATTCGCTGACCATGGTAACGGACTTGCACTGCCAAGCTATGGCGTGACCAGCCTTGGTGCAACATTCAACCTCAGCGATCGATTGCAGGCAAGTTTCAACGTCGACAATGTTTTCAACGTCGTTGGGCTGACTGAAGGAAATCCTCGCCAGGGCCAAACACAAGCGATCGTCAACGGGTTCTTTTATGCCCGCGGCATCGTCGGCACGACTTATGGTGGTTCGATCACGCTCAAGTTCTGAAACCCTGAATGGGTCGCAAATTGGGGCACCGTGGCATTTTTTGCTGCGGTGCCACTAGTTATGGTAGGGAGAATTTCGGTGAGCACTCGCACCACAAGGACATATATGGCCGGACGGTTGCTGCTCGTTGCGGGACTGGGGCTGGCGAGCCTGACTGCCTGTGCGCACATTTCACCCAGCGCGGCACCCGAGCTTGCTTATCAGGTCACCGAAGGACAGAATATCAACGCCTTCCTGCGCGATGGGCCGGTTGCAGCCCATCTGTTGCTGCGTAATGGTCAGAGTCCGCGCATCCTTGTCGCTTTTCCAGCCGGTAACAGCGGGGTTGGGTTGTGGTTCGACCAATTGGCCGGATCCGCCAACTGGACTCTGACCCAGACCCCGCAACCGCTGACCATGCGCGATAGTCGCGGTAGGCCGCTTTACGGCTTGCGCGCCACTGCGACGATTGGCGCTCCTCGCCTGACCATCCGCAAGGCAGTTCTCTCGAATGTTCGCTTCCTGCGCGATTATGAATCCGTCGGGAGAATCCCGGATGAAATTCTGGCGCCCACACGTACTGCCGGGGATCGCCTCATATTTGCCCGTGACCGCGCCGACGGTGCCCCAGGCTACGTGATCGAGGTGCGCGTCACGCACGGACGGTTGGACGACGGTTCGATCATCGCGGGAGCTGATGGGAACATCGGAATTGAACTGACTGCTGCCAGCGGCGAAACACCGCTGACCGGCCTGACCGAAGGCGATCTGCTCAACGAACGCGCCGCACCAGACTCTGCTGCGCGCCATGCCTTGGCATTCCTGAGCTATCAGGAAAAATTCATGGCCGGATCATGGCGCTTCAACACCTATTTCGGACGCGATACGCTGATGTCGGTGCGCTTGTTGATGCCTGCACTGCGCCCAGCGGCGATCGAAGCCGGGCTCGGTTCGGTCTTGGCGCGAATGAACGCTTCAGGTGAGGTTGCCCACGAGGAAGGTCTGTCCGAATTCGCGATTCTCGACCGGCGCAAAAACGGGAACGCTGCGGACGACACGCTGGCCGCCGATTCCCCGACGCTTGATTTCGGGATGATCGACGACGATTATATGCTCGCTCCGATCGCCTCTGCCTATCTACTTGAACACGCATCTCCCGAGCAGGCCCGCACATTTCTGGCGCAACCCGTCGCAAGCGCCACAACCTCAGGTGTTCGCGAACCTGCCGGGACTCTGCTAGTGCGCAATCTTCGCCACGTTGTGCAGCAGGCAAGGCCGTTCGCCAACACGCGGAGCGCGACTTCCTTGGTTCCGATCAAGACCGGCCGGCTGACCGGCCAATGGCGGGATAGTGAGGAAGGCCTAGGACGCGGGCGGTACGCCTATGATGTCAATGCGGCGCTGGTGCCAGCTGCCCTGGAGGCGATCGAAAAGTTGCTGAATGCCGGACTTCTTGACCCCTATCTGTCAGGTAACGAACGCACGGAACTAGGCGTTTCCGCCGCACTGGCGCAAGTATGGCGCAATAGGGCGCCGGGGCTGTTCCGTGTGTCGATACCATCAGCAGAGGCGCGTGAGCGGATACAGAGCTACGCCGTCTCGCTCGGCGTCCCGGCTGCGCCCGCTCTGGCCGCCTTGGGGCCCGCTTCATTGGACTTCCATGCCATTGCGCTTGACGATGCCGGAAAACCGATACCGATCATGAATTCGGATGAGGGCTTCGCCCTGCTATTCGGTCACCCTTCCCCTACGGAACTTGAAACCTATGTTCCTGCGATCACACGCCCCTTCCCCGCCGGACTCTTGACCGACATCGGACTGCTGGTGGCAAACCCTGCCCAGACCGATCCCGAAGTTCAGAGCCGATTTTCTCCCGCAGCCTATCACGGAACGGTAGTATGGTCGTGGCAACAGGCGCTGCTGGCCGCCGGGCTGGAACGGCAACTGGCACGCAGCGACTTGCCGGCCAGTACGCGCTCCGCATTGATCCAGTCGCAGGACGATCTGTGGCGCGCGATCAACGCCACCGCCACGACCCGAAACTCGGAACTTTGGTCGTGGGCGTTCGACAATGACCGCTATCAAGTTGTTCCGTTCGGAGCTGGCCGACAGGACGCAGATGAATCCAACGCAGCACAATTGTGGAGCACGGTGTATCTCGCGGTGCGTCCTCCGAAGCACTAAGGCCAAGGCACTGCTCAAAGCCAATCGACTCTGGAAGGAATCGATGGGTTGACCATCATGGATACTCTAATTGCCGCCATAGGAGGAATAATGCTGCTTACACTGTCATCCATCGTAATGGTGCTAACGGCGCTGTTGCACTCCGTTGCTGGCGAGAAGTGGCTAATTGGCCCCCTGCTTGAACTAAACACGGGCGTCTTGCAGGTTCCGCTTGCCCGCAAGATCGTGCGCTTCGGCTGGCATATCACCAGCGTTCTAATGATCGCCTGCGCCATTACCGTCGTCTGGCCAGGCACCCCGCGAACAGTCATCGTCGTGATGGGAACCGCATGGCTGGCCTCGGGACTGTTCGATGCTGTCTATTCCAGTGGCAAACATGTGGGGTGGCCGTTCTTGTCGTCGGCAGGCGCGCTAGCGCTGTTCCACGCAACGATGTGAACGGTATGGCCAGTCGGACCAGTTAACGAGCAACTCGGAGCTATGGTCTTGGGCTTTCGAGGATAGCCGCTACCATGTTGTGCCATTTGGGGCCGGTAGGCAGAATGCCGATGAATCCAATACCGCACAATTGTGGAGCACGGTGTACCTCGCGGTTCGGCCTCCGAAGCGCTAAATGCTCTCATCTGTAGGCAGTCAAGCTTCTTGCCCACAAACGGCAATGAATGCGTTTTGGATGTTTCCAATTGCTTCGGGGGATGTTCGTGTCCGGCCTGTTTCCACGGGAGGTGTGATGGAAGCAGGCCGGACAACGCGTCATAGTCCGGCACCACCCAGTTTATAGGTTAGTTGCATAAACACACTACGGCCTACGCTGTCGAACCAACTCGCGTTATAATAAGGATAACTTCTCCAGGTAGCATCCTTAACCGGGTTGGTATCGAGCAGATTCCGCACCGTCAGGGAGCCGCGCAAATGATCGGTGAAATCATATTGCAGCGACGCATTGAAAAGATAGCTTGGCCTGATAAAAGCATCTTCGTCAAAGTTAGGAAGTTTTCCGAGACGAGTGCCGGAAATGGTCAGCTGTAGTCCTTCATTTGCCCAGCTCAAGCTCCCATTGGATTTATCACGTGGTAAATAAAAGCCACTGTCAGCCGCCAGCTTGTCGATTATCACATCGCCAGGAAATTGCTGGAAGCCGTGATCAAAAACGTGGCTGTGTGCCATCGATAGCGTGAATGTACCAAATGACGTTGGCAGACTGCCTCGGAGCGCTATGTCGATGCCACTGGTTTTTTCCCGAGCAATGTTGATTGGGTTGATGCGAATCGACGAAATTTGCCCAGCTTGGCCTCCACTGGCAAAACGATTGACGCGAGCTAAGGCGTCAAGGCAGGTCGGCGATGTAGGGTCAATCGCCGTGCCATTTGCTGTCGAACCGATACGGCAGTCCGCTTCATCCTCTGCAATCCGGTCAATATTAAGGTCATCGACCTGGTTGTCGAGGGTCACTCGGAAATAATCGATCGAAAGCTGAAAGCGCGGAGAAGGCGAGAAAACCAATCCGGCAGTGAGTGTCCGTCCTGTTTCCGCCTGAAGATCACGATTTCCAGTGCGGTTAACGACTACGCCGCTTCCGGAATAGCTGCAATCGCCGATGTCTTCATCGGGCTCTTCGGTGCGACACAGAAAATAATCATCTACCCCGCCAGACACATTGCCTGGGCCTGTAAATACATAGTGTAAGTCGGGCGCGCGGAAGGCGGTACCATAGGCGGCGCGTAACAGCACTGCATTGTGCGGTCTGATTTCGATGCCACCGTTATAAGTGAATTTGCTTACATTGCGCCCGGCAAAGCCGAATGTGTCAAACCGACCCGCGCCGGTCACTGTCAAAAAATCAAGTAGCGGCGCGCGCAACTCGCCGCCAATAGCAGCATGACTGCGTGAGCCCGAACCATCGCTGTCCTTCCAGCTAAAGTAATAATCAGTCAAGGCCAGCGGGTCGGGTCGAAGGTTGTAGCCTTGCTTTCCATATTCAGCGACAGCCGCAAAACCGACGGGACCAGCCGGGAGTTCGAACAAGTTGGTATTGGTCAACGTCGCCTGTAGATTGCTGGTCCAGCTTTCCGGATTGTACACAGTATCAGCTGAAATGCTGTCATATTGAGCCGGGGTAAGTGCGGTGTAGAGCTTTGCAGGGTCAGCATTGAAGATAGGATAACCGCTATCTGCATCGACGCCGAGTTGCGGGCCAAGATAGAATGCGACTGCCTTGCTGTTGACTATCTGCGGCCACCGAACGATTGATTTGTATCGGCTGTAATTGAATGACAGCTCATAATCCCAGGACGTTCCAAATTTGCCGCGGAAACCGGGGGTGATGCTATAAGTGGTTTGCTTGTTACGCTGCATTTCAAGACCGCCGGTCTCTTCAGGCGAAAACTGGCGTGACCAATCGTCGATTGTGTCATCAAAAGCATTATAGAAGCTGTTGTCAGAGCTGCTTGACGAACTTTCAAACGCCCAACTGGTTACATCATACATTAGCCGAATGTTGCTGATTCCGAGCTGCGCGTCGGTGAAAAATGTGACATTGTCCGACAGTTCGTAGGACAATGTACCGAAGCTGTTGAAGCCCTTGCGTCCCGTTATGATCGTCCCGTAGGCGATTGATGCTTGGCTGCCGCAATAATAACCTGGGCCGTAATCGTCGAGTGCCGGATCAAAATCGCCAAACCGGGGTCGAGAGGCATAAAACGTACTGCCGCCATTTAGATGCGACAAATTGGCGCACGTTGAGGCACCCGGATCGATATATGTGTCGTTCTCGATACTATAACGCAAGAAACTGCGGCGGGCGATGGTATTTACTGGATTGTCAGCCGTGCTGTCCTGTATTGCCCGATCAAATGCCCATAGCGGTCGTTGGTCGAGATATTCGACGCCGCCGATTATGCTAAGTCGATCATTCGACCAGCCTCCGGTCGCGGTGAAACGGTGCGACATGCCGCCACCATGCTCGGTTCGGCCATGCCGGTAATCGAGGGTGATTCCATCAAGCTTTTCCTTCATCTTAAAGTTGACGACCCCGGCAATGGCATCCGAACCATAAATCGCTGAGCCCGCGCCACTCAAAATTTCGACTCTGTCGATCAAGCCAACGGGTATGTTCGAAATGTCGGTGAAGTTGCTACGGCCTGAAAAAGGGAGTGGAAAATCAGCGATACGTCGGCCGTTGACCAGCACCAAGGTATGGTTGGGTCCCAGTCCGCGCAAATCGACCTGCTGCGCGCCGGGGGTGAAGTCCGCGCTGCTTCCGGATTGCGGGCTTTGCGTTTCGCCACTGTTCTGCGTCATTGCAGCCAATAATTCTGGAACACTGGTGTAACCGTTAGCGCGGATCGTGTCCGAATCGATTGTGGTAACCGGCGAGGGCCCCTGACCACCGACGGTGGGAATGCGCGAACCGGTCACAATGATCTCTTTGCCGCTGCCGTCTTCATCGACCTCCTGGGCGAACACGGGCGCGGCGAGCGTCGAGAGGCTAGTGCCAAGCACAAGAGCGACTCGAATGGTGCGCTTTCCGAGAGGGGACATATCATTCCTTTCACCATCTGGCGTCGAATCAACTGTCCGACCACGTTAGAGGGCCGCATTTCAAGCACGAATTGTCGATCATATCAATCATTATGACGATGAGTGAAATCATATTGCCTTTTTATGCCGACATTCTGTAACATCACGCCATTGGCTTTCCTGAGGAGCGAGCGACATGCATTGGGCTGTAAAAGGGTTTCTGCTTCTGGTTCTGGTAATATCCGGCCATTTTTTTACCCCTATCAATGCGACGAATGGTGAAGATCGGCGGATCGAGCATTATGTATTCGGAAAGTTGAACACCCCAACTCCTGGCCCTGTTACTGGCGGACTGCTTCTTATGGGAGGCGGGGATCGCAATACGGACGCTATGAAGTGGTTTTTTTCCAAATCTGGCAAAGGGCACATCGTTGTTATCAGTGCGTCTTACGGAAGAGAAATTGGCGAGGAGTTTTTCGAAGACATCGGTGGCATCGAGTCGACGGAGATTTTCGTCTTTCACTCTCGGGCTCAGTCGAATGATCGCAAGATTTTGGAGCGATTGCGCAAAGCCGATGGCATCTTTATCGCTGGCGGTGACCAGGCGCGCTATGTTCGCTACTGGCGCGGCACGCCGATTGCCGAAATTCTTGACGCGCACGTCGCGGCAGGAAAGCCGCTGGCGGGAACCAGCGCCGGCCTCGCCATGCTGGGCGAGATGCTCTACGGGGCAATGGACGATGGCAGTATCAAATCGCCCGAAGCGCTCGCTGATCCGATGGGACCTGCCAATACCATCGAAGGAGACTTTCTCCATATAGCTTTGCTCAAAGGCGTGATTACCGACACACATTTCAAAGAACGTGATCGACTGGGCAGGCTGTTCGCCTTTGTTGCCAAGGCACAAGCTGGCCGACCTGCGGACGCGCCAAATATGGTCGGCTTAGGCGTTGACGAAAGCGCTGCACTTGCAGTTGAACCCGATGGCAAGGGCAGGATATTCGCGACTGAACCGAACGGCTATGGCTGGATCGTTGATGGAACCGGGTTGCGCCATGCCACTGTCGGAAGGCCGCTTGATGCACCTCGCGTCAAGGTTTCAGGCATCGGGCCAAATTCAGTGGTTCATTTGCCATCCGGAAAGGTCGACGCGCCTGTCTTCGAACGAAATTATGCGGCACGTGCCGGCGAAGTCCTGGAAGCCCCCCGTTGGGCACTTGCAATCCACGGCGGGGCGGGCGTGCTTGCCCGAGGCGATCTCACTCCAAGTCAGGAAGCGGCTTATCGTGCAGGACTTGACGAAGCACTCCTGGCGGGATCCGCAATCCTCGACAAGGGCGGTTCAGCCCTGGATGCCGTTAACGAGGCGGTGCGTCGGCTGGAAGACAATCCGCTGTTCAACGCCGGACGCGGCGCAGTCTTTACCGCCGAGGGGAAAAACGAGCTGGACGCCGCAATCATGGATGGACGAACGCAAAAAGCAGGAGCCGTTGCCGGTGTAACGCGCACACGACATCCGATCGATCTCGCCCGGGCCGTGATGGAAAAGTCCAGACATGTAATGTTGGCAGGTGCAGGTGCTGATCAATTCTCGGTTGAACAACAACTGGAGCAGGTTGATCCGTCATGGTTCCGAACGGAAGAGCGTTGGCAAAACCTGCTTCGCTGGCGCGCCAGCCCACAAGCCGCAAATGTTCCGACGCATCTGTTCGGGACGGTTGGGGCGGTTGCGCTTGATATGCATGGAAATCTGGCAGCGGCAACTTCAACCGGGGGAATGACTGGTAAGCGCTGGGGGCGCGTCGGTGATTCACCCATCATTGGCGCTGGAACATATGCCAAAAACGGTCAGTGCGCAGTTTCCGCAACCGGCTCAGGAGAGTTTTTCATAAGAGAAAGCGCGGCGAGACAAGTTTGCGACCGAGTGGCTTGGAAAGGCGAGAGCCTTGTCAACGCTGCTCATGCTACGATAATGGCTGTAGGAGCCATTGGCGGGGATGGCGGATTGATTGCTATGGGCCCCGATGGCCGACCGGCATTCGCAATTAACGATCTTGGCATGTATCGTGGACGGATCGTTGCAGATGGTCTAGCGCAAACGGCTATTTTTGCAGAGGAGAAATGGCCCGAATGACGACGAATGCGACAACAACTCTCGATGAAATGGACGATCTCCTGCTAACCATGCTGCGCGATGACGCGCGCCAGACTATCGCTCAATTGGCTAAGAAATTAGGCGTTTCCCGCAGTCAAATTTATACTAGACTTGCTCGGTTTGAAGAAGATAAAATCGTCGCTGGATATACTGTCAGACTGGGCAGTGCTTTTGCGGCCAGGCGTGTTCGGGCGCACATGATGATAAAAACACTCCCACGATACCACCGCGAAGTTGAGCTCGCTCTTGCGGCGATTCCGTTAATTCAAGCCATTCATGCAATCAGTGGTGAATATGATATTATCGCCATGCTTGAAGCGGAAAATAATCTTCAACTCAATGAATTAATCGATGATGTTGGCGTGCTTGAGGGAGTTGAACGAACAACCACTTCGGTTATTTTGGTAACAAAAGTGGAAAGGTGATGAGAGCGTTTTAAGGTGTAGGACGATGTACATCGGTATCGACAAGGGATAGCTTCATACCAGCGTCCTGATTGAGATCTATGTGCCGGACAATTCAGATGTGGTAACAAAGATCAACGTCAATATGGTTACGTTATGGGGCATTCTCAATCTCCTGTTAGAAGACGGAAAGGGTTGGCTTCGACAGTTGGCCCCCAACGCGGCGATGGCGCGATGAACGGCGGCTGCCTCAATCCCCGCAAAGCAGGCATGCCGCGCGAGCGTATGCCTGCACATCGATTGTTTAACTCGGCGCCGGATGACGAGGAGTTGCCGCGTCGTCGCAGCCATAAATTCCATTGATTGAGGCTGAAAACTTACACAAAACCTTACACAGTTCTTGACCCAAGGAAAATAATGCTATATTCTACAATTGCTTACGATAGTCTCGCCCCACTTGCGGTCGCCCGCGTCATAGATTGTGTAATATTCGGTTCCAATGATCACCGGGTTGTTCAGGGCGACCACCACGTCGCCGTCTTTTGGCGGATTATTCTTTGCAGCCTTTTTGATATTGGCGCTAACCGGCAAACGGAAGGCCAGTCGGGTTTTTTCCTCGCGCAGCCGGACCAACGATTGTGCAGACGCGTTGTAATTCACAGTTGCACCACCAACGCCGATGGCCGATCCTTCTTGTCCGCTTTTGGCCGATACTTTTGTGAAGTTGATAAACTGCCACGCCTTGACGACTACACAATCCAGCGCCTTGGCTATCGCTGTTTCATGGCCCGGAACATAATATATTTTGCTCGACGGATAGCCTTTGCCATGAACATAACAGCATTGGCCGCCTTCGAATAAGGAGTGGTTATAGGCCTTAAGGCCGGTGGCACTGACGATTTTGACATTGCCGCCATTGGTGTCGCCTTTTGTGGTGTTGTCGGTGATATTACCCACCATATAGTCGCCAAATTGGGTTAGCCCGGATGCTTCAATAATGCTGGGATAAGTGGGTTGGCTAGCAAGCAACGCTTCGTCGAGCACTTCGATACCCTTAGCCGTAAAATCAGCTTTCAGCGAAGCTAGCCCTGCATCGGCAATCTCTTGCAGAACCGCCGTATCTGGATCTGGCCAGGCCATTTTTGCAGCCACTTTTTTTGCGCTGCCGCCACCTAATGTAATATTACCAATGCGGGTTGCATTGTCGTTTTCAACCGACCCATCCATTTGAAACGCGCAGACGAAATTGAGAATGATCACCCGTTTCATGCCTGCCAGCGAAGCCAAATTGCCCTCTGTCACCAGATAATCGGGCTGCGGCCCTGCGGGCAAGGCAGGTTTTTTGGGCTTTGCGCCATAAAGATGCGTACCGCTTAGCGCGAGCACGCTGACCGCAGTGGCGGATTTGATGAGCGTTCGGCGGCTGGGATAAGTGTACGGCATGGCTTGCAAATCTTTCTTCAGGAATGTCGCAGCATGTTTAATACGCGACCTGACAAGTGCAATCTTTGTTTATGGCGTTTTCAGATGCGCGACACAGCATCGCTGCTTCATTCGCAATGTATGAAAGAAGCGGAGGGAAGGGGGAGCGATCCGCCATTAAAGGGCGAGGCATAATTGGTATAGTGCCCCCGGAAATCGGTGATGCAACGCGGTTATTGCGTGAAGGCACAAATCGACAATGCAGCAAAACGGGGACAAGCTATTGCGTGTTCTCGGCTTTGCGGGCGGTTTAGACGGCGAAGTGAGTGGATAATCTGGGGGTTAAGTAAACTGTTACCGACCCCGTAACCCTATTCTGGCTCAGGCTCGTCCTGACTTTCCTTCGAACCTACTAACGTCCGCTCGCTTTGATCTATTGCGTCGACGATCGATTGCCGAGGACCATCGCGCCATGCTGGACTTGCGTAGAATTGATTTAACTGATGCTCCATCGTGCCCGGGTCCAGAAAACGACGAACAAGGATATAGCCAAGCAAATCCCCTTCAATCGCGCCGTGAAACACAACAAATATGCCCGCCTCGGCATGGAGCGGGATGCTAAGGTCTTGCATAATTTTTGCGAACGAAGCCTCACATCCCGGCTTTAGACGATAGCGAAGAACTTCAAAGATCACAGCTGCCTCAAAAATGCACGAAAGCGGAATGGTAAGGATACGAGAATATCGGAAACGCTTTAAAAATTGTTTTCCGTCCCATTCGGCGTCAGATTGTCGTTCGATCCCTCATCCTCAACCTCATCCGCTTCCTCAATCTTCGCCGCCCCAACAACATGCTCATTGTCATCAACATTGAACAACCGCACCCCAGCTGTCCCGCGGCCCAACACGCGCAATGAATCCAGCGGCATCCGGATCAGCTTTGCCTGATCGGTAACCAGCATCAGCTGATTCCCCTTGGTGGCAGGGAAGCTGGCGACAACCAAACCATTGCGTTCGATATTGTCGATGTTGGTGATCCCCTGACCACCGCGACCAGTGCGGCGGTATCCATAGGCGGATGACAGCTTACCGTAACCATTGGCGCAGACCGTTAGGATGAACTGTTCGCGCTCCGCCATTTCGGCGATGCGTTCGGGCGACATTGTGGGGTCGCCCTCTTTTTCGGGCTTCCACGGGGCGAAGCGCAGATAGTCTTCACGTTCCTCTGGCGTGGTGCCGACGCGTTGCAGGATCGACAGCGAGATCACTTCATCGGCGCTCCCGTCCTTTTGGCTCGCCAGCTTCATCGCGCGCACGCCCGTCGAATTGCGGCTTTGGAATTCGCGGATGTCGTCTGCGGCGAAACGGATCGCTTTGCCGCCGCGGCTTGCCAGCAGCACGTCGTCTTCGGGGGTAAGCAATTCGACGCCGATCAACCGGTCGTCGGCATCTTCGCCTTCAAACTTCATCGCGATTTTGCCGTTGCTTGGCACATTGGCAAAGGCGTCCATGCTGTTGCGCCGCGCATAGCCTTTGGCTGTGGCAAACACCACGGAAAGCCCGCCCCATTCGGCTTCGTCTTCGGGCAAGGTCAACACGTTAGAGATCGTCTCACCATCGCCCAACGGCAACAGGTTGACCATTGGCCGGCCCTTTGTAGTTGGGCCGCCTTCGGGCAAGCGCCACACTTTCAGGCGGTACACTTTGCCGATGTTGCTAAAGAACAAGACCGGCGTGTGCGTGCTGGTGACGAACAATTCGGTTATCGCGTCTTCGTCTTTGGTCGCCATGCCCGCACGGCCTTTGCCGCCGCGATTTTGCGCGCGGAATGTGGCGAGTGCAGTGCGCTTGATATAGCCGCCATGCGTGACGGTAACGACCATCTCTTCGCGTTCCATCAGGTCTTCGTCTTCAACGCCGTCCCAACTTGCGGTGATTTCGCACAATCTGGGCGTGGAGAATTCGCGGTCGATGGCTTCCAGCTCTTCGCGCATCACGGCGAACAGTTTCACGCGGTCGCCCAGGATTGCCAGATAGCCCTCAATCTCGACGGCCAGCTCTTTCAACTCATCGCCAATCTCATCGCGGCCAAGCGCGGTTAGGCGGTGTAGGCGCAGGTCAAGGATTGCACGGACTTGCGTTTCCGAAAGCTGATAGGTGTCGCCCTCAATCGCGGTTTCAATCGCCTCGACCAGTTGGATATATTGCGCAATCTCGGCAATCGGCCAACTGCGCGCCATCAACGCAGCCCGCGCCTCTGGCGGGGAAGACGATGCACGGATGATCCGCACGACTTCGTCCAGATTAGTGACGGCAACGACAAGGCCGAGCAAAATATGCGCGCGGTCGCGGGCCTTGTTCAGCTCAAACTTGGTGCGCCGCGTGATGACTTCTTCGCGGAACCGGATGAACGCCTCGATAAAGTCGCGCAGGTTCAGCACTTCGGGCCGTCCGCCGCGAATAGCGAGCATATTGGCGGGGAAGTTCGATTGTGCCGGGCTATGCCGCCAGATTTGGTTGAGGACGACTTCGGGGGTTGCGTCTTTTTTCAGGTCGATGACAACGCGCACGCCTTTACGGCTCGATTCGTCGCGGATGTCGGACACGCCCTCGATGCGTTTGTCCTTCGCTGCCTCAGCCAGTTTTTCGACCAGATTGTTTTTGCCGAGCTGAAACGGGATCGAGGTGAGGACGATCGAGCGACGATCACCTTTGCCTTCCTCAATAATATGCCGCGCGCGTTGCACGATGGAGCCTTTTCCGTCGCGATAGGCATTTCGCGCGCCGGTCTGGCCAAGGATCAACGGCCCAGTCGGGAAATCGGGGGCAGGGATGATCTCGATCAGTTCGTCCACCGTGATCGCCGGGTTTTCGATATAGGCGAGGCAGGCGCGGATGACTTCGCCCAGATTATGCGGCGGAATGTTGGTCGCCATGCCAACCGCGATGCCGCCCGCGCCGTTTACCAGCAGGTTTGGATAGCGGGCAGGGAGGACAGTCGGCTCTTCTCGGCTGCCATCATAATTGGGTTGAAAATCAACGGTATCTTTGTCCAGGTCATCGAGCAAAGCATTGGCGACTTTTTTCAGCCGCGCCTCTGTATAGCGCATCGATGCTGGCGGATCGGGGTCCATCGAGCCAAAGTTACCCTGACCATCGATCAGCGGCAGCCGCATCGACCAATCCTGCGTCATGCGTGCCAGCGCGTCATAAATCGCGCTATCGCCATGCGGGTGATAGTTGCCCATCACGTCGCCGACGATCTTCGCGGACTTCCGATACGGCCGCCCGGCGACCATGCCGCCTTCTTGGCTGGCATAAAGAATGCGGCGGTGCACAGGTTTCAGGCCGTCTCGAACATCGGGCAGGGCGCGCGCAACGATGACGGACATGGCATAATCGAGGTAGCTCGATTTCATTTCATCGGTGATATCGACTGGTTGGATACCCGATGGTTCTTTGCCGGTTTGCTCTTCGCTCACGTCCGCTAAATCCTTGTGTTTTCTATTTAGGGTTTACCCTAGGCTAGCAGACAAAAATTAGCCACCCGCGCGCCCATAAAAGTCGCGGTTTTAGACAGTTTATCCACAGATTAGGGGGAATCCGAAAACAGGCCATTTTACAGGTCTGTTCAACCGTAATTCAGGCGAGTGCGCTATCATGATTGCCTATCGCGGCGGAGAATCGTAAAGCCGGGTTTAGCGTTCGGCGGCGCAAAGTGTCCGCCTGTTTTCTGTGGAGAGAATTGAATGAAATCCGTTTCCAAACTTGTCCTGTCAGTCGCCATGGCCGCCATGTCAGTGACTTCCGCCAGTTCTGCATGGGCCGCAGACGACGCACCGAAAAAGGAAAAAAAGGGCAAGAAGACGGAAGAAGCTAAGCCGCAAGGCCAGTTTTCCAAGGAATTCATCGCTGCCTATACACCGACAAATGATGCTTATGAAAAAACGAAGGATTATCCAAAAGCCAAGACGCTTTTGCCTGCCCTGATCGCTGCTACAAAAAGTGATGATGAAAAGGTTCAGACCGGCCGCTTAGCCTATCTTATTGGTGTGCAGGTCGATGATAGTCCTCTGCAAAAACAGGGCATTGATATTGCTCTGAGCAGCGCAACAATACCAATCCAGACCAAATCAGTTTTTACCTTCCAGCGCGGCGCTTTTGCGTCGAACGAGAAAAATTATGCGGCAGCGATTCCGGATTTGCTCGCAGCCTATAATGATGGTTATCGCTCCAACAATATCGAGTGGCTGATCGCCAGTGCCTATCAACAACAAAACAACAATGCCGAGGCTATCAGTTGGTACACGAAACTGGTCGATACTGCGCGCGCCAAAAACGCCTTGCCCGAAAAGGCTGCGTTGTCACGCGCGTTGGAACTCAGTGCAAAGATGCGAGACGTGGCGCAGGTTGCCTATTGGGGCAAAGAAATTATCCGCGCCTATCCAGAGCCGAAAGTTTACCGTGATGCCGCGATATTCTATGATCGTATTGCTCAGCTTGAAGGTCAGGAGTCTCTTGATCTTATGCGACTGGCGCGGTTGAATAAGGCGCTTGTCCTCGAGAGCGATTATCGCAATTTCGTTGAGGCTGCCGATCCACGTCGTTATCCAGCCGAGGCAACGGCGGTGGTTAACGAAGGTTTGGATGCGGACATCATCCAAAAAACTAACAGCTTTTTTACCGAACAGCTTAAAGCTGCGAGCGAAGCCGATGCGGTATTGCGGACGGGTTGGGATCAAGACGAAGCAACTGCGTTAAAAGCCCCGAAAGGAATGCAGCCCTCGTTGTTTGGCGACACGATGCTGTCCTACAGCCAATATGCGCGTGCCCAGAAATTGTACGAGGCGGCTTTGGCAAAGGGTGGCGTCGTCGATAAGGACGGCAATGACCAGAGCGAACGAACTCGCCTTCGGCTTGGCATTGCAAAGGTTATGCAGGGCGATTTTGCTGGAGCGAAAGCGGATTTTTCCGCCGTTAACGAGCCTCGGCGCAAAGTGATTGCCGAATATTGGCTGATCTACATCGCCCAAAAAGGCGCTGTTTGAGTATTTTAGAATTATCAGCTTGCAGCGCTTAGTCTGCTAGGTGGCGGTTTTAAACGGTCACTTAGCAGTCAAAGGGTTTTAAGCCTTCTCATTGCGAAAAATCTAAACAGGAACGCCGGGTTCATCCTTTGCTGTGCGAATCGTCAACGACGTTTTGACGCTGGAAACATTCGGTGCAGATGTCAGGCGCGACGTCAGAAATTCTTGAAATGTTTGAAGGTCATGCGCGACGATCTTCAGAATGAAATCAATCTCGCCATTCAGCATATGGCATTCGCGGACTTCGGGCAGCGCGCGAACATGTGCTTCAAATCCGCGTAGGTCCTCTTCAGCTTGGCTTTTGAGGCTGACCATGGCAAAAACCATGATGGAATAGCCCAAAGCCGCCGGATCAATCTCGGCATGATAGCCGCGAATCGCTCCTGATTGTTCCAAGGTGCGCATGCGGCGAAGGCAAGGAGGGGCTGTTAGGCCGACTTTCGTTGCCAGTTCCACGTTCGTTATCCGCCCGTTTTCCTGCAACTCTGCCAAAAGTTTCAGGTCGATTGCGTCAAAGTTTATGATTGCCATGGGTTGTGAAATATCCCTGTCCGATTTTGATGCAATCCTATAATATTATTATAGCAATATGCAATTGTCCCATAGTGTGACGCGATAAATAAGCTGCTTTTTCGCGCGCGGATATGCCGCTATCGTCCGTTCAAATGACAATCAGGCGGGGTTAAAAAACAGCGTGCGCATCGATGATCGCCTAAATACAGCGTTGCGCAACGCCGACGTTCCCGCAGGTAACCCCGCGACCGGGCAGTGGCGTCAGCTGATTGATATTCTTGCACAAAATCCGATGCGATTTGACGCGACGCAGATCGCTATGGGGCTGATCAAGGCGCGAAAGATGCGGGATTTGGTCCCCGTCGACGAACGTGTAACCGCGTTGGAATCGCTGCACGGCCGCATCTATTCCGCACCTTTGGTTCAATTGCTGGCCTCTGACACGCCTGCGGTGGCATCGGCGGTGATATCCGGCGCCAAATTGAGCGATGACCAATGGGCCGATATAGTTCCTCATCTGCCTGTTCGCGCAAGAGGCTTTCTGCGTATGCGGCGGGATTTGGGGCCGCTGACCGCCCGCGCGCTGACCATGTTTTCGGGCGGAGACTTCGCGCTTTCGGGAAGCAAAGCTGAAACTTCTGCCAAAATGGCGGAGCCGTTATCGAAACCTCATTGGGATAATAAGGCCGTTCCTATCGGCGAAGTCGTCGAACGGTTGGAGCAATGGCGCCGCGATCATGAGCGCAGCGAAGCGCCGCAGCTGCCGTTTGAACCCGATGCCGCTGGCGCGCCGCAGCCTGCCTATGAGATACGCTTCGAGACCGATGACAACGGTACGGTCATCTGGGTAGAGGGCGCACCGCGCGGGGCGATCGTAGGCATCGATATTGCCCGGCCTGCGTTCGACCATGGCCCCGGTCCCGATGCTTATGGTGCTGCGGCGTTCCGCCAGCGCATGCCTATGGAAAATGCGCGGATGCGGTTGCGCGGTGCATCTGTTGTCGAGGGTGATTGGCGGATGAGCGCATCGCCATTTTTCGATGCGGAAAGTGGGCGGTTTCGTGGTTTTCGGGGGATTATGCGCCGCCCCACAGCAGCGGAGACGGCTGATTTGCCGTTCGATCCGCAACGCCAGGCTGAGCAGTTGCAGCAGATATTGCACGAGCTGCGCACGCCGCTCGGCGCTATTGTTGGTTTCGCAGAAATCATCGAACAGCAAATGTTCGGTCCCGTAGAGGCGGAATATCGTGGGCTCGCCGATACGATTTTAACCGATGCCAATCAGTTGCTATCGGGTTTTGATGATCTTGCGATTGCCGCCCAAATGGATCGCGGTGTGCTGGAAATTCAAAGCGGCGCTACCGAATGCGGATGGCTGGCGGAGCGGCTCGCGTTGCGACTGCGCAGTGTAAGCGACAGCCTAAACGTCGAGGTGAACCTGTCGATAGCCGATCCCGTTCGCCCATTTGCCGTCACGCAAGAAATGGCGGAACGCTTGTTTTCCCGCCTTTTGGCCTCGGTGATCATGGGATGTGAAGCCAGTGAGGTTCTAAGCGGTCGGTTTAGCACCGTGCTCGGCACAGTCGCACAAAACCGGTTCGTGTTGACGTTACCAAGCAAATTGTCGGGATTATCTGAGGAAGAATTGCTCGGTTCCGGACCGATGGCGACGGCATCTGTGGGCGGTTCTCCGCTGTTGGGATTGGGCTTTTCCCTGCGCTTGGTGCGCAACCTTGCCAAAAATGTCGGTGGCAATTTACATTTTCAAAACGAAAGCTTGCTAGTAACAATCCCAGCGGTGCAAAACGACCAGCACCTATACAGGGACCAAAGGGGCGAATAGTGATGCGCGGGAAGTTGGGGGCAGCAGTCGATCTGAATCCCTGTACGCCGCAAACGGTCCGCTTTGTCGACTTTGGTTTTGATGGGCCGCGCTTTATTGTCACGGTCGATACCGAAGAAGAATTCGACTGGGCTGCTCCGTTCACACGCGGCGAACATGGTACGTCGCACGTAGCTGCGATTGACCGATTTCAAAGCCTTTGCGATTCTCATGACGTCAGACCGGCCTATCTGGTCGACTATCCTATCGTATCGGATACGTCAGCTGTGGATCTTCTTGGTCGTTACGTGTCCGAATCGCGCGCAGATGTTGGGGTTCAACTGCATCCTTGGGTCAATCCGCCATTTAAAGAAGAACCCAGCGTTCATAACAGCTATGCCTGCAACCTGCCGCCAAAACTGGAGCGGGCAAAGCTGACGGCGCTCCATTCGCTGATCGTCGAGCGCTTTGGTGTTAGGCCGCAAATGTACCGGGCCGGTCGCTATGGCGCGGGGCATTACAGTCGGCAAATTCTGCGAGACTTGGGTGTGTCTATCGATACATCGGTACGATCTTTGTTTGATTACACGGGGCAGGGCGGACCAAATTACGCCGATTGCCCGCTCGATCCCTATTGGATTAACGAAGGCGAGTTGCTCGAACTGCCGGTGACCACTGTGTTCAGCGGTGCGTTGCAATCTGCGGGAAAGCTTATTTTTAATCGTGCATTCGAATCGTTGACCTCGCGTGGCCTGTTGGCGCGGACTGGGATGTTAGAGCGGATTGCTTTGACGCCCGAGGGGATTCCAGTTGAAAAGGCCATCCGTGCGGTTGATATCGCGCTTGCCCGAAAAATCCCGATCCTGAACTTTTCGTTCCATTCACCTTCGCTTGCGGTCGGCCACACGCCCTATGTCCGCACCGCTGATGAATTGGAACGCTTTTACGATTGGTGGATTCAGATATTTGCGCATCTAAAATTGCGCGGTGTAAAGCCGACAAATGTCGACGAAATCGCCCGTGCGGCAGGAATTGTGTTGCCGGAATGAATTTATTTGGATTTGTTGCTTGCATTGCCACCATTCCATCCGCTATCGGCGCGGCGTGAACGGTAAACAGGTTTGGGCCTGTAGCTCAGTTGGTTAGAGCTGGCCGCTCATAACGGCTAGGTCGGGGGTTCGAGTCCCTCCGGGCCCACCAGTCTTCGCTCCTAGGGGGCTTCGGCTGGCAAGCCAGCAGAGAATATCTGCTGACACTGTTCTTTGGGGCCTTGGCCTTAGCGGACGAAAGAGTTATATAGCTCCATGTCGGGGAGTGGCGCAGCCTGGTAGCGCATCTGGTTTGGGACCAGAGGGTCGCAAGTTCGAATCTTGTCTCCCCGACCATTTCTTGAAAACTGCGGTTTTCCTAGCCTTAGCTATACAAGTTCGTAACACTTTTCGTAGCATTCTTCGTCACGTTTTGGCCTAATTTAA
>JBEBKE010000027.1:0-20983 GCA_040079555.1 Sphingorhabdus sp.
AATACTCGCCGTCGCTGGAGGTTGCCTTCCGCATCGCGCGCGTGTTTGACAAGCCGTTAGAGGCTGTGTTCACTTGGACAGAGGTTGCTGGCTAACCCCAGCGAAAGCCAGTGCCGTAAAGGCACGGGGTCCGGTCATAGTGGTTGCTCCCCAGCGCCCACGACCGGACCTCCATTTTCGCTATTTCGGTGAAAGCACCATCAGCATTTGCCGGCCTTCAAGGCGGGGATAAGCCTCAACCTTGGCGGTCTCGTTCATATCCTCTGCCACGCGTTGCAACAGGATCATTCCCAACTGCTGGTGCGACATTTCGCGGCCACGGAAACGCAAAGTGACTTTGACTTTGTCACCCTCCCCGATGAATTCGGTGATCTTTTTCATTTTGGTTTTGTAATCGTGATCGTCGATATTCGGCCGCATTTTGATCTCTTTGATCTCTTGCGTCTTCTGGCTCTTACGCGCCAGATTGGCCTTTTTCTGTGCCTCGAACTTGAATTTGCCGACGTCCAGATATTTGCAGACCGGTGGATCAGCATTGGGAGAGACTTCAACTAGGTCCAGCCCAACTTCGGCGGCCTGTGCTATCGCTTCTTTGGTATATAATACGCCGATATTTTCGCCGTCCTGATCGATCACCCGCACTTTTTCGCTGGTGATGTATTCGTTAAAGCGTGGGCCGCTTTTAATGGGTGGCGTCAGACTGCGGCGTGACGATGGGACAGCGATAGCAAATACTCCTAAATTGATGTTGCGCGGCGCTTAGCGCGATTCTGTTAACAATGCTAGGCTTTGGGTATTGCCGAACCTTTTTTGTGCGCGGGCGTTGCATTGCTGCCACGGGGTTGGCCTAAGAGCTCAACCGCACCACCGCTGCTACCCCCGCTATCCCAAGGATGATCCCCACCAACGTCCGCCACACCGGCTCGCTGACTTTACCAAACACCAACTCGCCCAATCGCGTGCCGATATACAAAGCCGGATAGAACAATACTGACAGCCACAACAGATGCAGATTGGCCGTGCCAATGGCAAATGAGGCAATGCTGCCCGCAATGGCGGTGGCAAAAAACACCATCAGCATCGATCCGCGCGCCACCGCAGGCGGCAGTTTCCTACGCATATAATAAGGCACCACCGGCGGCCCGGGCATCGAGGCAAAGCCGGTCAGCACACCAGCGGCAAGCCCCGTGGCCCATGTTTCCTTGCGTCCGGGAACCGCCGCTTCCTTGGCGGGAATAAACATCAGCCCGAACGCCGCAATCGCCAGCAAGGCAATCGACACCCGCGCCACATCGGCGGGAGTGACCGAAAGCAACCACACCCCAAAGGGCGTCGCGAGCACGGCCGCAATTGCAATCGGAATCGCCGTCTCCCGCTCCCCATCGGCCAATATCCGCTTCAAGCCAATTGGTCCCGCGAGCAGTTGCAACAAGATCGAGATCACGACCGCTTGCACTGGCTCCACGATAAGCCCGAGCAACGGCACAAGGATGATGGCCAAACCAAAACCAGTCAGGCCACGCACAACCGATGCGCCGAATACGAGTGCGAGGGCGACGACGAAAGTCGCGAGGTCAAATCCGCCGAGCAAACTGGTCCAGCTCATGGCTTGAGCGTTACCAGCCACGCATCCGGCATCGCGCCATAGCGCAGCGGCAATATACTCGTGCCAAGGCCTGCGCCGACCACGACAGTTTGCCCGGCATCATCTATCAGGCCGCAAGCAAAGCGGTCACCAAACCGCGAAACATAGCTGATGGCGCCGATCAACGGCAGAACGATCTGTCCGCAATGGGTATGCCCTGCAAAAACGGCCGCCACCGGCGACGGCAAATCGGGCACAATGTCTGGGCTGTGCGTTAACAATATGCGGGGCAATGCAGGTAGGCTTGCCATAGCTGTATAAGTGGCCACTAAATCATCATGTCCGGTAAAGTCATCATCAACGCCGCCGATTATCAGCGAACCACGGTTGACTGCTTCGTTTTGAAGCACCGTTAGACCTTGCGCTTCAAGCTCCGTCCTAAGAGCCGCGGGTGCGAACCAATGATCGTGGTTTCCAGGCGTGACGATAACGCCAAGCGGTGCGTTCAATCGCCCCAAAGGCTGCACAATTTCGGTCGCCGTATAAATATGCGTCGCCAGCCGCTTCTCGCTAACCAAATCTCCCGCGATGAGAACCAAATCGGGTTTTAGTTTGTTGAAACTGAGAACCAGCCGTTCCAGCCGCTCCGGCGGCATATCGGGCCCAGCAACATGGATGTCGGAAAGCAGCAGGACTTTGAGCGGACGTTGGCTGGTCGGCCAATCCGACACCGTTATGCTCGCCTGCCGGATAATTGGTTCGCGAGTCGCATTCCAATAGCCTTTGGCAACGATACCAATACCGATCAGCACTAGCAGTGCCAACACGGCGGCCCAGCGCGGCCAACGTCTTCTGGAACTTTCTGCGGTCTCGCTCAACCCCGCAAATCCGGCGGCGTTGCCTCTGCCAGCAACATCGCAAGCGCTTCATCGACGGTCATGATCCGCTGCCCTTCCGACCCCAAAGAACGGATGGCGACTTTGCCTTCTTCGGCTTCGCGTTTGCCAACGACCAACAGATGCGGGACTTTGGCCAGTGAATGTTCGCGGACCTTATAGTTGATCTTCTCGTTGCGCAGGTCGGATTCAACACGGATGCCTGCGGCTTTCAGTCTTTCCGCTACTTCGCTGCCATAGTCATCGGCCTCTGACGTAATCGTTGCGACCACGGCCTGTACCGGGGCCAGCCACATGGGGAAACGACCGGCATAATGTTCGATCAAGATGCCGATAAAGCGTTCATAGCTGCCAAAGATGGCGCGGTGTAGCATCACCGGGCGGTGACGTGCGCCGTCCTCGCCGATATAGCTCGCGTCCAATCGTTCGGGCAAGACGCGGTCGGACTGGATTGTGCCGACCTGCCATGTCCGGCCAATTGCATCGGTTAAATGCCATTCGAGTTTCGGTGCATAAAACGCGCCTTCGCCGGGCAATTCTTCCCAGCCATATTCGGGGGTCGCAAGGCCGGCACGGACCACAGCATCGCGCAGTTCGTTCTCCGCCTTGTCCCAATCAGCATCGCTGCCAAACCGTTGGTCGGGGCGCAGCGCCAGCTTGATGGAGTAGCTGAAACCGAAATCCTTATAGATGCGGTCGGCCAGCGCGCAGAAATCCTGCACCTCGGCTACAATCTGATCTTCGCGGCAGAAGATATGTGCATCATCTTGCGTGAATTGACGCACTCGCATCAGGCCATGCAAAGCGCCATGCGGTTCGTTGCGGTGGCAGCAACCGTTTTCATAAAGCCGCAACGGCAGGTCGCGGTATGACTTGATTCCTTGGCGGAAAATCAGGACATGCGCGGGGCAGTTCATCGGCTTCAACGCCATCCAGTCGGCATCGCCCGAAATCACTGGACCTTCATCATCGACATTGGGCACTTCGTCGGGGATGACGAACATATTCTCGCGATATTTGCCCCAATGGCCCGATTGTTCCCATTGCTTGGCATCCATGACTTGCGGGGTTTTGACCTCGGCGTAACCAGTCGCATCGACCGCGCGGCGCATATAGGCCTCCAGCTGCCGCCAGATCATATAGCCATGCGGATGCCAGAACACGCTGCCATGCGCTTCGGATTGCAGATGGAACAGATCCATGTCCGCACCGAGCCGACGATGGTCGCGCTTTGCCGCTTCTTCCAATCGGTTCAGATGTTCGTCGAGCTGCTTTTTGTTCAGCCAGCCGGTGCCGTAAATGCGCGATAACTGAGGGTTTTTCTGGTCCCCGCGCCAATAGGCTCCGGCAACGCGCATTAGCTTGAATGCTGCGGGGTCTAGCTTGCCAGTGCTCGCCAAATGCGGGCCGCGGCACATATCCATCCAGGAGCCTGTTTGATGAGGGGGGCCCGACCAATAGACCGACAGCTCTTCGCCTTCGGGCAACTCCGCCGCCCATTCGGCCTTAAAGCTTTCGCCTGCATCGGCCCAAGTCTTGATCAGCACATCGCGCGCCATCACTTCGCGGCGCAGCGGTTTATCGGCGCGGATAATCGCGCGCATGGCCTCTTCAATCGCGGGCAGATCTTCCTCGGCAAAGGGACCGCGCGATGCCGGGGCCATCACGTCGTAATAAAAGCCATCGTCAGTGGATGGGCCAAAGGTAATCTGCGTGCCGGGGAACAGGTTCTGCACCGCCTCTGCGAGCACATGGGCAAAGTCATGCCGGGCAAGTTCCAATGCGTCGGTTTCGTCTTTCGATGTGATCAGCGCAAGCTGCACATCGCTGTCCAATGGCCGCGTGATATCGCGCAATTCACCATCCACCCGCGCTGCTAACGCCGCTGTGGCAAGGCCGGGGCCGATGCTGGCGGCAATATCCGCCGGGGTGGTGCCGCGCGCAACTTCACGGGCGGAGCCATCGGGAAGGGTGACGCGGATCATTTCTGACATTGGAAAAAGGTGCTTTCTGGTTTGATTTATGGGGCTCCTTTGCCAGCGAACTAGCGCAGGGGCAAGGGGCGAGGGGATGCGCCGAAACTGACAAAACTGACACCAAGAAGACAAGCGCAGTAGTCTAAATGCAAAGGGTGCTTGACACCAAGCCGAACTGAGAGTAAAGCAGCCTTGTCATATTAATAAGGATATTTGTCATGTCTCGTTATAAAAGCCCTGCGATTAGAGCCTATCTCAAACGGCTATTTGTGATGATGTCGCTGTATGTGCTCACGCTGCTGGCATCGGTCAGCCTGTTTCGCGGCGGCTATGTCTCCGGCCTTTGGGCGTGGCCGCTGGCGATTCTGCCTGCGCTGCCCATCATCGGCGTTTTCTGGGCGATTATGCGGCTAACGGTCGAAGAACCCGATGAGTATCAGCGCATGTTGTTCGTGCGCCAGTGCCTGTTAGCCACTGGATTCTGCCTTGTCGTGATGACAATCTGGCAGTTTTTGCGCAACTTTGATTTGGTACCGCAGGGGGATGGCGGGTTCGGCGCGACTTTTGTTTGGTTTGTCGGGCTAGGCTTTGGTGCAATCGTCAATGGGCTGACTATTCGTCATGACCTACGCGCAGCAAGGCGCGATGAGCCATGAAAAACCGCCTGAAAGTCCTGCGCGCCGAACGCGATTGGAGTCAGCAGGATCTTGCCGATGCGCTGGGTGTGTCGCGGCAATCGGTCAACGCAATCGAGACGGGAAAATACGATCCCTCGCTGCCGCTGGCGTTTCGCATCGCCGATGTTTTCGACAAACGCATTGAGGATATCTTTCTGCGCGATTGAAGCCGCTTGACCCCGCGTCGCCCTATTGTCATCAATGGCGAAGACAGATGGGGGTTAAAGCGTTGAGCGATTTTGAGGAAACGATTGGGAAAGCACGGCCGGTTTCGGCATCGGCCTTTGGCTTTCATGGCAGCTGGACCGATTTTATGAAAATCGCGGTGCCCAATTTGCTGCTGACTGTCGTGACGCTGGGCATCTATCGTTTTTGGGCGACGACGCGCGAGCGGAAATATCTGTGGAGCCAGACGCAGTTTATTGATGAGCGGCTGGAATGGACCGGCACAGGTATGGAGCTGTTCATCGGCTTTATCATGGTGTTTTTCCTGATCGGTATTCCCTTTGCGATCATCCAGCTGGTGGCGCAGGGCGCGATTTTTCAGGGTGAGCCGGTGGTGGCCGGTGTCCTGACCTTTGTGATGTTCATGATCCTGTTCTATTTGACCGGCGTCGCCTATTTCCGTGCGATGCGGTATCGGTTGAGCCGAACCTATTGGCGCGGCATTCGCGGTGGGACCGATGATCCCGGTTTTCATTACGGCTTGTCATATATGTGGAAGCATATTGTCGCGGCGATCCCGTTGTTTCTGCTCTATCCATGGGCGAGCATTTCGTTGTGGAACGAGCGCTGGAACGCGATGAGCTTTGGCCCTTACCGGTTTGAAGCCAATGCGCAGTGGACAAAGCTGATGAAGCGGTATTTGCTGTTTTATCTCGCGCCGTTCTTGCTGTTCATCGCCGGGATTTATGCAGGGGTTCAAGGACAACGCGGCGGTTTGGGTGCAGGCGGCATCGCGGCGATGGGCGGCTTTGTGGTGTTGATCATGATCGCGATCTACATCGTCATGCCATTGGCGGCGTTACTCTATTATTCCAAGTTCCTGCGCGTTGGTGTCGGCGGCTTGCGGATTGGCGAATTGGAGTTTGAGTTTAAGGCCCGCTCGCCCGATTGGATATTGTTCTTCCTGACCAACTGGCTGATCTGGGGCATCGCCCTTGGCCTTGCCTTTGTGCCGATCTCTATCGTCATGGGCGGTTCTGGTTTCTCGCCGGAAATGTTCGGCGAAAATATGAGTGCAGCTGTCATTGGGACGTTGGCCCTGTCAGCATTTATCGGCGTGGTCGCGGTGGGCCTTGTCAATGCGTTGATCCGCTATCGCAGCTGGAAATTCTTCGTCACGCATATGGAGGCCTATGGCGAGGTTAATCTCGACCGGATGAGCCAGTCGGAAACCGTGGTCTCTGGCCATGGTGAAGGCTTGCTCGATGCATTTGATGTGGGGGCGATTTGATGGCTGGCCAACGCTCAACGCATAAGCCCCTCCACTTCAGGGGAGGGGCAGTGAGACTTAGCAGTCCTGAGCTTGTCGAAGGACGGCTTAGTCGCAGCGGGGTGGGGTCTAGGCACTGCGTCAGGCGGACAGCCCCCACCCCAACCCCTCCCCTGAAGAGGAGGGGCTAAAATGACCCAGTTTTTCTCCGCATGGCATTTTGACGGCAAAACGGCGGTGCGCCGCACTGTTGATGTGCAGACCGCCGGTACGCATTTCTTGCTACTTGAACCAGACCGGCAGCACGGCCCCTTCGCTTTTGCCGAGCTACATTATGTCGGCGACCAAAGCGGGGCGACGGTGTACCGGCTGGACGGCGACGATGGTTGGCGACTGGGGCTGACTGGACCAGTACCGAGCGAACTTGCGCCCTTGCTGCCTGCCAAGCGCACTTATGGCGGTTTTATCGACCGGATAGGGCTAGGTCCGGCCAGCATTGCGCTTGCCTTGGCCAGTGTTGCGGCTGTCGCGGTGGTTGTGATGAGCCCGCAATGGCTCGCACCGTTGGTGCCCGCGGGTGTCGAGAAAAAACTGGGCGATGCGATGGTCGGCGATTTTGGCGGCCGGTTTTGCGACGCGCCAAAGGGGCGCGCTGCATTGGCCAAGCTGACCAAATCGCTCGACCCCAAAGCGGGCGAATTGCAAGTTGAGGTCGCCAATATCGACATGCTGAACGCGGTCGCTCTGCCCGGTGGCAAAGTCGTGTTGTTTCAAGGGTTGCTCGATCAAGCCAAATCGCCCGATGAAGTCGCCGGCGTCTTGGCGCATGAAATTGGCCATGTCCGCGAACGCCATGTGATGCAGGGGATGCTGCGGCAAATGGGGCTGGCAGTGGTGCTTGGCGGCTTTGACGGCAATGGCGGATCGACGCTGAACAACCTGTTGTCGACGACCTATACCCGCGAGTCTGAAAAAGAGGCGGACGTTCATTCGATCAATGCCATGTCCAAGGCGGGGATATCGCCGCAAGGGACATCGGATTTCTTCGAACGCTTGTCTGGAATGGATGGCAGCGACCGGATGGAGGAAAACAGCCAAGGCCGCGTTTTGGCGAACTATACCTCCAGCCACCCTTTGTCCGATGACCGCAAAAAACTGTTCCGCAAAAGCCGCATTAAGGGCAAAGTTTATCAACCGTCGCTGACCTATGACGAATGGACCGAGCTGAAAACGATGTGCGCACAGGACCGTGATGTAAAATCGGGCTGGGGTTTTGACATCGGGTAGAATTGGACGCTAAGAGTCCCACAAAACCGTAGTGCTGAGCTTGTCGAAGCACGTCTCTAAGCGCGGGGACTGTCCCCTTGGGGACTGTCCCTTTGGAGTACTCGCGGTGCCGCAATTAGGGACAGTCCCCAAGGGGACAGTCCCTTGAAACGAACGTAACCAGCCGGAGCCAAAAAATGTTCAAACGCCTTTTCATCGACCATCCCAAAAGCGTTGACGAAAACTATGTTCAGCATTTCGCGGTGGCGGGAAAGTTCGGCGTGACGATGATTTGGGGTGGGTTATGCGCGTTGGTGCACGCCGTCGTTCCCGGCTGGTGCGTGACCACCGGCAGCCGCACGATCGAACGGCTGAACGCGATCATGGTCATCCAGCGGCGCGCGAAGGGGCAAGAAGTCACGCAGATGCTGACCGTGGATTGGGTGATTTGATGCACGACTCAAATTTGAGTCGCAAGGGATGACGCAGTATTTCCAACCCGAAACCGGCCCCAAAATCGCCTATCGCCACACGAGGGGCACCGGCCCGCTGATCGTATTCTTGCCCGGCTATATGTCCGACATGGCGGGCGGCAAAGCGACGGCGGTTTTCGATTGGGCGGTTGCGAATAACCGCAGTTGTTTGTTGCTCGATTACTCAGGCTGTGGGCTCAGCGAGGGTGATTTCAAAGACGGCACGTTAAGCCGCTGGCGCGATGAAGTGCTGGCCTTGATCGTGCATGTCGGCGCGGACAGGGTCGTGTTAATCGGCTCATCGATGGGCGGCTGGTTGATGTTGCTTGTCGGCCTTGCATTGGGCGAACGGCTATCGGGGGTGATCGGGATAGCACCCGCGCCCGATTTCACCCGCTGGGGCTTTACTGATGCGCAACGTGCAACGATCCGCGCCGACGGTGTGCTGTTGCAGCCCAATCCTTATGGGCCCGAGGCTACGCCGACATGGGCGGGCTTGTATAATGATGGCGTGGCACATGAAATGCTTGGCGCGCCGCTTGCGATCCACTGTCCAGTGCGGTTGCTGCAAGGGCAAATGGACACAGATGTGCCGTGGAAAATCGCGCTGAAACTGGCCGAGGCGTTGCAGTCAAACGATGTGCGGGTGACGCTGATTAAGGATGGAGATCACCGGCTGTCGCGCGAAGCCGATGTCGCGTTGTTGATTGATGCGGTGGCGGAGTTGGCTGGCAGATAGGGCGAGGTGTTTCGATAGGCTGTGCCAATTTGTTTCACGCAAAGGCGCAAAGCTAGATTAAGGGCGCAGCCCAAAATAGAAATGTATCGTGCGCATTTGCGTTTGCAAGATTGAGGTGAAGGACTTCGTCCTTATTTCCCTTTGCGCCTTTGCGTGAAACAAACTGGCACTTTGCTAAGGACGCGCCAATACGCAAATGGCGAATAAGAACCTCAATACCCCGCCGCTTGCCCGTCTTTGCGAAATTCACTCGCGCCCCAGTACACACCTGTCACCGGATCGCGCCAAATCGCTTGATAGCCACCAAATGGCCCAACCGCATATTTCACCACATGTCCGCGCCGCCGCAATTCCTCGGCGATGCTCGCCGGCACACCGCTTTCGATCTCCAACACGCCACCGGTGGTCATCGGTGCGCCGCCCTCTGGGTCAGTCGAGCCATCATGGTGGAACCGCGCGACGTCGCCTGCGGCTTGCACGGTCATGCCGAAATCGACCATGTTGACCACGATCTGCGCATGGCCCTGCGGCTGCATCGCCCCACCCATCAGGCCGAATGACATCAACGGCTTGCCGTCCTTGGTCAGAAATGCGGGGATGATTGTGTGGAACGGGCGCTTACCCGGCTGCCAGCTGTTGGCGTGTTTGGTATCAAGCGAAAACTGCGCACCACGATCCTGGAACATGAAGCCCAGCGTAGCACCTTTGCCGTCGTCGGGGATCAATCCCGATCCCATGCCGCGATAGTTGGATTGGATCAGGCTGACCATCATGCCGTTTTTGTCCGCGACGGTCATGTAGATCGTGTCTTTGGGTGCGCCGTCGATAGGCAGTCCGGGCATGTCGGTCTGTGCGGCCTTGCCCATGTCAATCATGGCGCGCTGTTTGGCGGCGCGTTCTTTGGACAGCAGTTCAGCCATTGGTGTTTTGGCAAAATCCTGATCCGCATAAAAACGCGCGCGGTCGGCAAAGGCCTGTTTCTTGGCCTCGACAAACACGTGCCAGAAATCAGCGGAGCCGCGCCCCATCGCTTTCAGGTCATAGCCCTCTAGGATGTTGAGCATTTGTAATGCCGCAATGCCTTGCCCATTCGGCGGCAATTCCCACACGTCTACACCGCGATAATTGACCGATGCAGGCTCGACCCACTCGCTTTTATGCGCGGCAAAGTCGCTTACCCGATGCGGTGCGCCGATGCGCTTGAAATAGCCGTCCATCGCGGTGGCGAGAGCACCTTTGTAGAATGCATCGCGCCCACCGGTAGCGATAGCCTGCAAACTGCGGCCAAGATCGGGGTTGCGGAATACCTCGCCTTCTTTGGGTGTTTTGCCGCCGGGCGCAAACACGCGGCGCATATTGTCGATTTCTTCAACGACGCCTTCTTTGTGCAGCGCCTCAAAACCCGCGACATTCGCTTTCATATATTGCGCGATCAGTTCGGGAACCGGCGCTCCGGCGTTGGCATATTGAATCGTGGGGGCGAGGAGCCGTTCCATCGGCAGCGTGCCAAATTTACCATGCATTTCAAACCAGCCATCGACTGCGCCCGGGATGGTGACCGACGCCGCACCCCAATCAGGGACCGTTCCGGCAACATCGCGTTTCGACAACGGCTTGCTGTCGACATATTTTTGAAATTGTTTCGGCGTCATCCCCTTGGGCGCGCGACCAGATGCGTTCAGCCCGTGAAGCTTTCCGGTTTTCGGGTCCCAGATGATCGCGAACAAATCGCCGCCTATGCCGTTGCCGGTTGGCTCCAAAAGGCCGAGCGCCGCGTTGCCCGCTATCGCCGCGTCAACGGCGCTACCGCCGTCTTTCAGCACATCGAGCGCGATTTGTGTCGCCAGCGGATGGCTGGTTGCGACCATGCCGTTTTGCGCGATCACCGCCGACCGGCTGGCGCCCGGATGGCCAGAATATCGGTCGCCTTGGTCTTTGGGCGTGGCGTCCTCTACCTGTGCAGATAACGGTGTTGCTAGGAGTAGCAGAGCGATGAGGGTAATTGGTTTGCGCATAACGCTCAGGCTATAGCTTCGCGCGCACGCTAGCAAGAAGTCGTTGGGCAATTGGTTTCACGCAAAGCCGCAAAGAAAAATAAGGGTGCGGCGCAGCGGAAAACCCCAGCTCACGCAGCGGAAAATTATTGCATGTGCGCGGCGCGCGACAATTAGAACGCGCGCCAACCCCTTATTTTTCTTTGCGGCTTTGCGTGAAACAAAATTGCACAACCGATCCGCTTCACCCACTCGAGCCGCAACAGAAACTCAATCCAGATAATACTCCACTGTCGTCACCACCCGCACCTTTTTATACGGGCTGTCGGACACGCCCCAGCCGCCTTCACCGTCTCCATCCCGGCTGGTGATTTCGAAATAGCCTTGGCTGGCGGATTTGATCGATCCGACATCTGTGCCGCTGTCCTTGGCGAATTGCTCTGCCGATTTGCGCGCATCTTTGGTCGCTTGCGCGATCATCTCCGGCTTGATTGCGTTGAGCTTTGTATAGGTGAACGCCATGCCCGATCCTTCTTCCAACTCGACGCCTTGTTTGACCAAATCGAACTGGCGCTTGACCGCATCTTGCGCTTTTTTGATGTCGGTGGTGCGCAGGCTCATTCGCTGTTTGACGGTGTAAGTGATAACGCCTTGGTCGTTATATTGCGAGACATTGGCGCCGGTGGGCTGCACCGCTTCGCCATCAAATCCGAGTGCGCCGAAAAATGCGCGGATTGCTTTGGTGTCGGCATCGGCCTTGGCTTGCGCGCTTTGCAGGTCGCTGCCTTTGGCCGAATAGGCGATGGTCCATGTGGCAAGATCAGCGGTCGCCTCGCGCTCGGCAAGCCCGCGCACGGTGACGGCGCGATCAGCTTGCTTCATACGGACCAGCCCATCACCCATCAAATAGCCGCCAACGATTAATCCGGTGGCAAGTAAGCCAGTGCCTGCAAGCCAGGCCTTTCCTTGATTGGCGGTGAGGCGGCCCAACCAGCTTTCGCTTTTCATTTCGTCCGTCATTGATCCAGCCCTTTCGTTCAAATAGGGACAGTCCCTATTCAATTTCGTTTCACGCGAAGGACGCGAAGATTTCAAAGATGTCAGTTCAGGGCCGAACTCTTGAAAATCTTCGCGTCCTTTGCGTGAAACGAATGTCCGTTGCCTTGTGTCAGGGGCTTTAATCGCCCATATTCTGCAACAAGGCAGACGATTGGATGGCTACTTTGTCGGCGATGAACCGTGCCTGAATAGCGACGAATGGAGTTTTGTCCCATGAAGTACTTGCATACGATGATCCGCGTCAGCGATCCCGCTGCAACCATAGCCTTTTTTGAACTGCTAGGTTTGAAAGAACTGCGGCGTTTCGACAGCGAGGCTGGGCGCTTTACCTTGATCTTCTTGGCCGCGCCTGGCGATGAGGACGCGCAGGTCGAACTGACACATAACTGGGATGAATCCGGCTATGATGGTGGACGGAACTTCGGTCATCTGGCCTACCGCGTTGAGAATATCTATGCGACGTGCCAGCGGCTGATGGACGGCGGCGTTACGATCAACCGCCCCCCGCGCGACGGCCACATGGCCTTCGTCCGCACACCCGACGGGATTTCGGTCGAGCTGCTGCAAGAAGGCAATCTGCCACCGCAGGAACCTTGGGCTAGCATGCCCAATGTAGGGAGTTGGTGACGGATAGGGGCGGAAGCGCAGCTTTCAAAAAATAATGTGTAAAAGAGGCAAGAGAACGGGAGGGGGCAGTTTTTGAGGAGATCTCAGGTTGCATTCAAACCCGAGCCCCTCTCCCCCTCTTGTCTCTTTTACAAAAAATCCGAACCTCAAAGGACCGAATAATGACATTGGAAATCATCCGCATCCCTGTCCTTTCCGACAATTATGTCTGGCTGGTGCATGAGCCCATCAGCGGCGAGACGATGGTTGTTGATCCCGCTATTGCCGCGCCCGTGCTGGCCGAAGCCGATGCACGCGGGTGGAAAATCACACAGATTTGGAACACGCATTGGCACCCCGATCACACCGGCGGTAATGCCGAGATCAAGGCCGTCACGGGCTGCGTGATAACGGGGCCAGAGGCTGAGGCAGCGCGCATTCCCACGCTAGATGTGCTGGTGGCCGAGGGCGATGCGGTGTCGCTGGGTGCTGTGACCGCGCAGGTGATAGATGTGCCTGCGCATACCGCGGGGCATATCGCATTCCATTTCCCGTCCGAGCAAGCAGCCTTTGTCGGCGACACGTTGTTCGCGATGGGCTGTGGCCGATTGTTTGAAGGCACAGCCGACCAGATGTATTCAAACATGCGCAAGCTGGAAGCGTTGGGTGATAATACACAGGTCTATTGCGCGCATGAATATACGCAATCGAATGGCCGCTTTGCGTTGACGGTGGAGCCGGACAATCAGGCTTTGGTCGAGCGTATGGTGCAGGTCGATGCCATGCGCGAACGCGGCGAGGCAACTGTGCCGACGAGCATCGGCTTAGAGCGCGCCACCAACCCGTTTATGCGGGCGGTGTCGGTCGCTGAGTTGACGGAGCGACGGCTGGCGAAGGATGCAGCGTAAGGCCATTGACTTTTTCCGAATAATGGACTAAGTCTACTAGACTAAGTTTATCGAAAGAGCGCAGATGCTGACCGTAAACATTCATGATGCCAAGACTCATTTGTCAAAGCTTATCGCTATGGCCGTCAGCGGCCAGCCGTTCATCATCGCCAAGGCTGGCAAGCCCTTGGTGAAGGTTTCGCCGATTGATGGCACAGACGAAATTGTGAAGAGTCGCTTGGGCGGATTGGCGGGTCAGGCGCCGTCGATTCCCGATGACTTTAATACGATGTTTAGCGACCAAATCGCCGAAATGTTTCACGGCAAAGGATGACTATTCTTCTCGATACGCAATTGCTGCTATGGTCACAGGTAGAGCCGCATCGCTTGCCGCAGTCGTTGATAGATAGCATCGAGACTGCAAGTGAGCCTCCATTTTTCAGCATTGTTTCCATCTGGGAGGTTGTCATCAAGTCGGCTTTAAACCGACCTGACTTTAGGCATGATCCAGAACGATTGCGTGCAACTTTGCTGCGCCTTGGCTGGTTGGAACTAGAGTTGACCGGAAATCACGTACTGGCAGTCGCGAACCTAACGGGAAAACATGGCGACCCATTCGACCGTGCATTGGTCGCGCAAGCAAAGGTTGAAGGAATGGATTTTGTCACAACCGACAAGGTGCTTACTGATTATGGCCCGCATGTCCGACTGGTAAAGGGACGTACAGTCAAGCCCTAACCCCAGCTTCCTCCACACCTGCGCTGTTGTGGCGCAGCGCTTTCAGCACCGCATCGACAATCTGCGGCGCATTCAGGCCCGCTTCGTCATATTGTTTCTGCGGAGCGTCGTGTTCTTGAAATATATCGGGTAGGCGCAACGTGCGAATTTTCACGCCCGCATCGGTCAAGCCAAGGTCGCTGGCGAGTGTCAAGACATGCGCGCCGAGCCCGCCGATGGATGCTTCTTCTACAGTTATGACAACTTCGTGGCTGGTCATCAACCGGCGGATCAATTCTTCGTCCAATGGCTTGGCAAAGCGCAAATCAGCGACCGTCGTCGACAATCCCTTGGCATCCAAAACATCGGCAGCTTTCATCGCCTCGGCCAACCGCGTGCCGAGTGACAGGATGGCAACGGTTTTGCCTTCACGCACAACGCGCCCTTTGCCGATCTCCAGCTGCTCCGGCACTTCTGGCATCGCGGCGCCGGTGCCATTACCGCGTGGATAGCGGAATGCAATCGGCCCGCTGTCGTGCAAAGCCGCGGTATAGGTCATGTGCACCAGTTCGGCTTCGTCTGCGGGCGACATGACGACCATGTTGGGCAGCGTCGCCAGATAGGTAATGTCGAACGATCCGGCATGGGTGCTGCCGTCCGCTCCGACCAATCCGGCGCGGTCAATCGCGAAACGCACGGGCAGATTCTGGATGCAAACATCGTGCACCACTTGGTCATAGGCGCGTTGCAGGAATGTCGAGTAAATCGCGCAAAATGGCCGCATCCCTTGGGCGGCCAATCCGGCGGCAAAGGTTACGCCATGCTGTTCAGCGATGCCGACATCGAATGCCCGATCAGGGTGCGCCTGCGCGAATTTATCGACGCCGGTTCCGCTAGGCATCGCGGCGGTAATCGCGACAATGCGTGGGTCGGCATCGGCAATTTTCGCCAAAGTTTCGCCAAAGACGTTTTGATAGGCAGGCGGTCCGCCGCCGGGGCCTTTGTCTTGCTTGCCGGTTATCACATCGAATTTTACAACGCCGTGATATTTGTCCGCCGCCGCCTCGGCTGGCGCATAGCCATGGCCTTTTTTGGTGACGACATGGATCAGCACCGGCCCCTCGGCATTGTCGCGCACATTTTCCAGCACGGGGATCAGCTGATCAAGATTATGCCCGTCAATCGGCCCGACATAATAGAATCCCAGTTCCTCAAATAACGTGCCGCCCATCGCCATGCCGCGGGCAAATTCTTCGGCCTTGGATGCAGCGGTATGAACGCGGCGCGACAGCTTTGCCGTCAGCTTGCTCGCGAATTTGCGCAGGCCAAGATATTCGCTGGAAGAGACCAGCCGCGACAAATAGGCCGACAGCCCGCCCACCGGCGGCGCAATCGACATATCATTGTCATTCAGGATGACGACCAACCGGTTGCCCGCCGATTGCGCATTGTTCATCGCCTCATAGGCCATGCCTGCCGACATCGACCCATCGCCGATCACCGCAATCGCTTTGCCGGGCTTGCCCGAAATCTTGTTGGCCACGGCAAAGCCCAATGCTGCTGAAATCGAGGTTGAACTATGCGCCGCGCCAAACGGATCATATTCGCTCTCGCTGCGTTTGGTGAAGCCGGAAAGCCCACCGCCCGTCCGCAATGTGCGAATACGGTCGCGCCGTCCTGTTATGATTTTGTGCGGATAGCATTGATGCCCCACGTCCCAAACCAGCCGGTCGTCGGGCGTGTTGAAAACATAATGGATCGCCGTGGTCAGCTCGACAACGCCAAGCCCCGCACCCAGATGCCCGCCAGTGACCGACACCGCCGCAATAGTTTCGGCGCGCAATTCATCGGCAAACTGGCGTAGCTGGGTGGCTTGCAAAGCCCGCAAATCGGCGGGAAAGTTCACTGTATCGAGTAAAGGCGTGTGTGGTGCGTTAGTCATCCGACACAGCAATAACGATATTTTTGTGCGCTGTCGAACAGGTTAATTGCGGATACGCCAAGCCGTTTTCGCGCAGAAACGGTGCAGGCGTTCAATCGCAATCGGCGCAAGTCCCGCGAACTTCGACGACCGGACGTACCGCGCTAAATCCTGCTGCCTCGGCAGCTTTGCGAACATTGCCGGTTACCGTGTCATCATCGATATGCGTTGCGGAACCGCAGGTGTCGCAAATCAGGAAAATGCAGTCGTGCAAGCATCCGGGGTGCGAATTGGCGATAAAGGCGTTCGCGCTTTCCACCCGCCGCGCCAGATTGTTGAGCACGAACAGGTCGAGAATGCGGTACACGCTGTTGGGTGCGACGCGCTTTCCGCGACGCTGCGATACCAGATCGGCAATATCATAGGCCGAGGCTGGCTTTTCAAATGTCGCCAGCACCGCAAAGATATCGGCACGCATATCGGTCCATTGCTCACCCGCAGCGACAAGCGCGGCTTCGGCAGCGGTCTCTAACGATTCGCCTGCGTGTTCGTGGTGTTTATGTGCTTGGGCCATAGTTTAAGGCTAGGCCGTTTGCACAGCCAGAGCAAGTAATGTCAGTTCGAAGCCCGGTGGTTCAGCGCATGACCCAGCGCAAGCACACCTACGCCCAGCACCGTATAGAATATTTCGATCCCGCCATGGGGCAAGGTCAACGCGCCGCCCATGATCCCGATTCCCAGTGAACCGATTGATGCAGGGAGCAGAAAACCGTGTTGCAATATCCCTTGGCCCAGCGCCAATCCGCCAAAGGCGATGGCAAAAACCAGACCGATTTCGTGGATGGCCGGATGCAGCAAAGCACCGCCAGCGGCGGCAAACAGCGCAAGGATAACCGATGTGGCAAGGCAATGCATCAGGCACAGGCCAGCAACGCTCAGCCCGAACCCGTCCCAGCGCCATGCGCGCATATTTGCTTTCACCGTCAACAGCATTGCCGATCCTTCACGAATCCATATGGCACGGAACGTCCGACGTTACAACATTACATTGGAAAAATTTCGTGATGCACTTGGGCGAACACAACCTGATTTCTACCACCGTTAGCCCTGAGCCTGTCGAAGGGCGCTTATCAGATGTGGCGCTATGCTTTGGGACGCCCTTCGACAGGCTCAGGGCTAACGGTTTTGCGCAAGGAATGGCAAAACAGATCTTAATTTCTATTAACCATCCCGTTTAGCCCGATGGTGTCAATTTTCTGACAGAGATGCTGTCATGCGGATGGGAATTTTAACTTTGCTGCTGCTGGCAACGCCGGTGCATGCCCTGAACGAGGGGCTGCAATGCGTTCCCTATGCGCGTGCGTTGACGGGCGTCGAGATTCGCGGCGATGCACATAGCTGGTGGGGGCAGGCCGACGGGCGCTATCAGCGCGGCACGGCACCAAAGGTCGGCGCAGTCATGTCGTTTCGCCCGCACGGCAATATGCGGCTCGGCCATGTCGCGGCGGTCCGCAAAATCATCGATAAACGGACATTGATTATCAGCCACGCCAACTGGTCAACGATCAACGGCGGACGCGGGCATATTGAGGATGACGTTCGCGTGGTCGATGCATCGGAAGCCAATGACTGGAGCCGAGTGCGTGTGTGGTACACGCCGAATGCCGCGCTTGGCACGACAGAGTGGCCGTTGAACGGGTTTATCTATCCGGCAAAGGCACGCAGTTGGGGTGAGGGTAAACAGGCGGTGGTCAGCTTATTGGGCCATGCGCCGAAAGGGGTGGCGAAGCCTGCGGCGACGGTTGCAGTTGCGAAGTTGCCGGTGAAGTCGCCCGCGAAGCCAGCCATTCAAGCGGCAGTGGTCTCAAGCAAACCCAAAGCCAATTTCAGCCTATCGCCGTCATTATTGGCTGAGATTGAGAAGGGTGCGGCAAAGGATCGGAAGGCGCGGGCAGCGAAGCGGTAAGCTATTTCGATTCGGACGGAGGCAAAATGCCTTCTTTCTGAAGCAACTCGACATTGCCGGACCACAGAAAACCTGTGAAAAGCTTTGGTTCGCTTTTCGACAATATGATGATCCCACGTTCGCCGCGTTTGATGCCGCCTGCGCCACATGCTGCACTTGACAGAGTGTCGAGTTTCAAGATGCTGCCTTTGCGCACTTTGCCCTTATAAACCTGCAGTACATCGACGAGAGCGCCCGATTGGTATTCACCAGAAGTATTCCGTGCTTTGATCTCGATAATAGCGCGGGCTGATCGTGCAGATTCCACAAACTCCCGGTCTTTCTTTGCGTTTTCTGCTGCGCGTTCTGCTTCCGTCATTAGAGGCGGCGGCTCGATTGAACAAGCCAGCGCCGGTCCAGAACTGAGCAAAGCCAAAAAGGCCGTACCTAAAGAAATCCGATGAACCATTACCCTCCCCAAACCCGCACCCGGTCCCACACACCCTTCGCCTTCGTGGCAAATTTCGCGTCGCAAGTCACCAGCTCGCAATCCAACTCCATCGCCAACGCGAGGTAAATGCAGTCTTTTAACGGGTGGCCGAGTTCGATGGCTAAACCAGCTGAGCGTTCGATTTGGCGCGGTGTGCTGCGGATCAATTGTACGTCGTTCGACTCGATCATGTTTTGAAACCGCTTGATCGCCGACTCAGCCTCCTGCCGGTTCGACTTGACCATATTTGCACCACGAACGAGTGTCGCATGGACCTCTATCGCTAACATGTCCGGGCCAATGATTGCTTTATCACCAAGCAAAACCAGTGCTGCGGCGTCAGCGCCCGCCTCTGGCAGGAACCATTTTACCGCGAGACTTGCATCTACAACAATCATCAAGAATTGCGGTCTTCACGCAACAGATCAAGTGATGTCATCCCGTCTGGCAGCGTCCAATTACTCTTCTCACGAAAAGCTTTCAATTCGGCGACCAATTCCTTGCCCCTACGCTTGCGTGCAAGCTCTGCGATCAGAGCGCGAAGCTCGTCAGATATCGAACTGCCATTCTCATTGGCAGTTGCGACTAAAGCAGCATAATCCTTGTCATCGACATTGCGTGCAGTTGCAGTAGCCATCGTGCCTCTCCTTTAATGATATAGTTGCTAGCACAGCTACATGAAAAATGCAAGCATCACCGCCCAAATTTCCGCTGCGATTTCCCATAGCGCGTCTTGCGCGTTCCTGGCCTGCCCTCGGTTGCGCGCCCCACAGGCCCAGCAACCCTCTGCTCATGCGGCAGGCCAAGCTCGTCTGCCTCCAGCCCGCGGATTTCGTCGCGCAGGCGGCCAGCTTCTTCAAACTCTAGGTCCGCGGCGGCGGCGCGCATTTTTTTCTCTAGCTCTTCGATATAGGCGCGCAGGTTGTGGCCGACCAGATTGTTGGCGCCGTCGGCATCGATCTCCACCAGCACGCCGTCGCGGTTTGATGTGTCCGCGACGATGTTATGGATGTCGCGCTTGATCGACTCAGGTGTGATATTGTGTTCAAGGTTGTACGCGACTTGTTTTTCGCGCCGCCGGTCAGTTTCGCGGATGGCCCGTTCCATGCTGCCGGTCATCCGGTCGGCATAAAGGATCACCCGCCCGTCGACGTTGCGCGCGGCGCGGCCGATGGTTTGGATCAATGACGTTTCCGACCGCAAAAACCCTTCCTTGTCCGCATCCAATATACACACCAGCCCGCATTCGGGAATGTCGAGCCCTTCGCGGAGCAAGTTGATCCCGACCAGCACGTCGTAAACGCCCAGTCGCAAATCGCGGATCAGCTCAATACGCTCCAGAGTCTCCACGTCGCTGTGCATATAGCGGACGCGCAGCCCCGCCTCGTGCATAAACTCGGTCAAATCCTCCGCCATGCGTTTGGTCAGCGTGGTGACAAGCGTGCGATACCCTGCCTCGGCGGTTTTGCGGCATTCGTTGATGCAATCCTGCACCTGATCCTCAACCGGTTTGATCTCGACCGGCGGATCGATCAGCCCGGTGGGGCGGATGACTTGTTCGGCAAAGACGCCGCCCGCTTGCTCCATCTCCCACGCGCCGGGGGTGGCGGAGACAAATACCGTCTGCGGGCGCATCGCCTCCCATTCGTTAAACCGCAGCGGCCGGTTGTCGATGCAGCTGGGCAGGCGAAAGCCATATTCGGCCAATGTCATTTTGCGGCGGTGATCTCCGCGCGCCATCGCGTTCAGCTGGCCCACTGTCTGGTGGCTTTCGTCAACAAACAGCAAGGCGTTATCAGGCAGATATTCAAACAAGGTCGGCGGCGGCTCGCCCGGCAGGCGGCCGGTTAGAAAGCGCGAGTAATTCTCAATCCCCGCACAGCTGCCCGTCGCTGCGATCATCTCAAGGTCAAAATGCGTGCGCTGTTCCAATCGCTGATGCTCCAGCAATTTGCCCTCAGCCTCCAGCTCGGCCAGCCGGTGCTCCAGCTCAAACTTAATCGCCTCTGCCGCTTGCTTCATCGTTGGGCCGGGGGTGACATAATGGCTGTTGGCATAGACGCGGACATTGCCCAGCTGCGCGCCGGTTTTGCCGGTTAGAGGGTCGAACTCGGCTATCGATTCGACCTCATCACCAAAGAAACTGATCCGCCATGCGGTATCCTCCAAATGCGATGGGAATAGTTCAAGATTATCCCCGCGCACGCGGAAATTGCCGCGCGCAAAGCTTGCGTCGTTGCGTTTATATTGCAGCGCGACCAGCTTGCGGATCAGCTCGCGCTGGTCATGCGCTTGGCCGGGTTTCAGGTCGAATATC
>JBEBKE010000028.1:0-20651 GCA_040079555.1 Sphingorhabdus sp.
CGGCACGATCAACGCGCCGGGCGAATATCTATTCACGTCGGGTCTTTTGACCGGCACTGGCCGTGTGAATACACCGTTTTTAACAACCGCATTGGGCAATATCGCGCCGGGAACGCTCGGTACGACTGGCACATTGACCATCGGCGGCAATCTGGTGATGTCGTCGGGCAGCACATATGTCGTCGATCTTGGTGCAGGGGGCACGTCGGATAGAATCGCGGTTGTCAGTACTGCGACGCCGGGAACCGGCATGGCGAATATCGGCGGGTCGGTGCTGTTATCGCCGACAGCGGGGACATCAATCCGCGCTGGCGATACCTATACGATCTTGACGGCACAAAACGGTGTGACCGGATCATTCTCGCCCACATCCTCGCTCAGCGCGATTCTGAGGCCGCAATTCATCTATTCGGCCAATGCTGTGCAATTGCGCATTGCAGCAGGAAGCTATGTCGACGTTGCTACGGGATCGCCGGTGCAGCGCGCCTATGCGGCGTTGCTTGATCGCAATCGTGGCAACGCGCCGGTATCCACACTGCATGATATCCTCGACAGCCAAAGCGCAGGCATGATTCAAGCCACACTCGATAGCTGGGCTCCGCGCGGCGAACCTCTCAAAAGCGCGATTGGCACGACCGCGCTTGATAATATGAGCCGTTTCTATCGCAGCCGGATAGCTGGCATGGCTATTGCCAACGGTCTTGGTGGCACAATCGCTACGGTGGGCAGCCCGACAGAGGCTATTTCGCGCCTTTCCTATGGCACCGACCTGCGTCGCGAGGCGAGTTTAGGCGGCGGCCAAGATTCGGAAATGTCCAATGCACTGCCCGAAACAATGAGCGCATTTTTCGCGGGCGGCTACCTTGTTGGCAAAAGCAAATCGATGGCAACCGCTGTACCGTTTGGCGGCGACGATAATTTCGACGGCTATTATCTGGCAGCGGGCATCGAAACCGAGCTGGGGTCAAATGCGGGCATCGGCTTTGGTCTGTCCTATACCGATATCGACGGCACCACCGGCGGTTTAACTCACGGCGCATCGGGGCAGCTCTACCAAGGCACCTTGTATGGCAAGCTGCAAAGCAATTTGGGCTTAACGCTCGATACGCAGCTAAGCGCCGCCTTGTTCAGCGCAAAGACCGAACGCACCGCCGTCTTGGGGCTCAGCACCTTTGATTTGCAAAGCAAAGACGACACGCTAGCACTTTCAGCAGAAGTCGGCGTCAGCAAGCAGTTCGATGTTGGCACGTTGCAATTTGGGCCTCGCGCCGCGATGCGCGCTAGCCGGATTGAATTCACCCCGACGGTGGAGCGTGGCGGGCCGATGGCTTTGGCTTTTGATCGCGGGCAATATGACAGTCTGCAAGGCTTGCTCGGCTTTACTTTGGGCGGGGGGATGAAGTTCCGTCCCTATGCCTCGGCCTATTTCGTCCATGACTTTGAAGATAAGCCAGCGGCATTCGGCGCAAACTTTGTATCGGGCGTTAGCCTTCCCGCAGCCTTTGCGTTGGCGGGCCAAGACAAAAACTGGTTCGAGGTTAGTGCAGGGATCGGATTTGGCAGCGAGACATTCCAGCTTTCATTGGGTGCAGATACCACCATCGGACGCAGCGACGTTTCCAACCAATCTTATCGCGGAAGTGTGACTTTCCGGTTTTGATCTAGGGTCAGGATCTATTTAATTGGTCCTGACCCCAAACCGCACACTCCGAAAATTTTAACGCAAACAAAAAGCCGCCCCAATCTTTCGACGGGGCGGCTTTTTTGTTTTATGTTGAGGAAGCTATTAGGCTTCGTCAGCCGATAGGCCTTCGCTTTCAGCAGCAGCGGCTTTTGCAGCGGCTTGGTCAGCTTTCAGCTTTTCGATCCGTGCTGCATCGGCCTCATCGGCTTCGTCAGCGGCAGCTTCGCGGGCTTCGGCCATTTCGATGGCTTGGCTTGCGAGTTCAGCCTGATCGTCTTCGAACATTTGGTCGATGACGTTAACGCCAGATTTCTGCAATTCAGCTTCATCGTCCGAACGGGCGACGTTGACCGATACCGTGACCGAAACTTCGGGGTGCAGAACGACTTTAACGTCGAACACGCCGAGGGTTTTGATCGGGCGACCAAGAATGATCATGCCCTTAGTTACCTTGGCGTCTTGCGCGTTCAGGCCAACGGCGATGTCGTTGACCGATACCGAGCCATACAATTGACCCGTGTTGGAAGCGGCGCGGATCAGGATGATCTGCTTGCCTTCGACAAGGGCTGCATGCGCTTCGGCTTCGCCGCGACGGTTGGCGTTGTCCGCCTCGATCTTGGCGCGGTTGGCTTCAAAAACCTTGCGGTTTGCGTTGTTCGAACGAAGCGCTTTTTTGTTCGGCAACAGGAAGTTACGGGCATAGCCGTCCTTCACAGTGACCACATCGCCAATAGCGCCAAGCTTTTCTACGCGTTCAAGCAGGATGATTTCCATGATGTCGTCTCCTTACTTAACGATGTAGGGCATCAGGCCCAGATGACGGGCGCGTTTGATCGCCTTGCTCAGTTCGCGCTGCTTCTTGCCAGAAACGGCAGTGATGCGGCTCGGGACGATTTTGCCACGCTCAGAGATATAGCCCTGAAGCAAGCGTACGTCTTTATAATCGATCTGCGGCGCTTCTTTACCCGAAAATGGGCAGGACTTGCGACGGCGGAAAAATGGACGTGCCATGGCTTAGATCTCCTCTTGGGCGCGCGGTGCGCGTTCTGCACGATCACCGCGATCAGGGCGGTCACCACGATCAGGACGAGGTCCGCGATCAGGACGGTCACCAAAGCCACCGCGTTCTGGACGATCGCTACGCTCTTGCTTGCGCATCATCACCGAAGGGCCTTTTTCATGCTCTTCAACGCTGACGGTCATGTACCGGATAACGTCTTCGTTCAGGCGTGTCTGACGCTCCAGCTCTGCGATAGCAGCGCCCGAGGCATCGACATCAAGCATCACGAAATGCGCTTTGCGGTTCTTTTGGATTTTATAGGCGAGGCTACGAAGACCCCAGGTTTCGGTCTTTACGACTTTGCCCTGATTCTCTTCGATGATTTTGGTGGCGTTTTCTGCCAGCGCATCAACTTGGGCCTGAGAAAGGTCCTGACGCGCCAAAAAAACATGCTCGTACAACGGCATGGGCGTTTTCCTTGTTCTTACCGATCGCTGACGCCGCACCATGCGAACGCCCCTCCGGCTTTCCTGTTTCGCACGGGTTTCCCCTTGCGAAGGCGGGCGATTAGGCGGGAAGCGCCGAGAATGCAAGCGTTCGTTGGGTTTCAGGGCCAAGGTAATAACTGCCCGGGCAATTCTGGGGGATTGATTGGCCCCACACATCAGGGCAAGAACCTAGTAAGGAGTTTTATCACTTTGAGCCTGTTCAACAAAAAGTTCGTCAACAAACAAATCGCCGTCACACTGGCCCCAGATGCGGCGCGTGTTGCGGCGTTCAAAGAATGGGCAGCCGATATAAAAAGCGGCAAGGTCGCGAGGCATAGCGAAGTTTCGCTCCACGGCCCGTTCGTGCAAAAAATTCTGGTGGAGGCGCTCGGTTATTCCGGCCCCATCGGCAACGCCGCCTATAATGTCACCCAAGAAAAAGGCATTACCCGTGGTTCGGTCGATGTCGCCATTGGCCATTTTGAACATGGCGAGGGACAGATACTGGCGCCGTTCGAACTAAAAGGCGCAGACACCAAAAATCTGGACGCCATCATGTCAGGCCGTGCCAAAACGCCGGTGGATCAGGCGTGGGAATATGCGACCAACAATGTCGGCACCAAATGGGTTTTGGTATCCAACTATCTCGAAATCCGGCTTTATAGTTACGGCGAGGGACGGCAGGTTTACGAGACGTTTGACCTGTCCAGTTTGCACGAACCCGCCGAATATGCCCGCGTGCAATTGCTGTTATCGGCGGAAAGCCTGCTTTCTGGCCGCACGCTCGAACTGCTTGAGGAAAGCAGGCGTGAGAATAAGGACATCACCAACCGGCTCTATGCCGATTATAAGGCGCTGCGCAGCGACCTGATCGGCGAAGTCCGGCGCGAACGACCGGATTTGGACCCGTTGCTTGCCATTCGCACCGGCCAAACGATCCTAGATCGCATCTTGTTCATCGCCTTCGCCGAGGATACCGGATTGCTGCCCCCGCGCATCTTGGAATCGGCCTATAAAGAAGCCAACGTATTCACACCCGCGCCGGTATGGGGCAATTTTCTCGGGCTGTTCACCGCCATCGATCTGGGCAGTCCGCCGTTAAAAGTTCCGCGTTATAATGGCGGGTTGTTCGCGCCGAATGACATTATCAACGCGCTGTCGATGCCGGATGAAATTTGCGCGGGCTTCAAACGGCTGGCGGATTATGATTTCGCGTCGGAAATCTCGGTTACCGTGCTGGGCCATATCTTCGAACAATCCATCGCCGATGTGGAGCAGTTACAGGCCGAGGCACGCGGCGATGTGGTCGAGGCAAAGAAAGCCACCGGCACCAGCGGACGGCGCAAACGTGACGGCGTGGTCTATACCCCCGATTACATCGCCCGCTTTATCGTCGAACAAACATTGGGGACGCACGCGAAGGAGATTTTTGCGACGCTGCTTGCGGAACACGCCAAAAAGGGCGCAACCCCCGATGATGATCCGATTGCGTGGAAAAACGACAAGGCGGAAAAAGCGTTCTGGCAATCCTATCGAGACCGGTTGACCAAGCTGCGTATTGTCGATCCCGCCTGCGGGTCTGGTGTGTTTCTGGTGATGGCGTTTGATTGGTTAAAAGCAGAGCTGACCCGCGCCAACATCCGGCTGGAGGCATTGGGCGAAGGTGCGTTGTTTGAGGTTGATAGCGAAATCCTGACACACAATTTGTTCGGCGTCGATGTGAACGAGGAAAGCGTCGAAATCGCCAAGCTAAGCCTGTGGATCAAAACCGCCCGCCACGGCAAAGTGCTCGACAGTCTGGACGATAATTTCCGTGTCGGCGACAGCTTGATAGAGGATAGCAGCTACGCCTATCGGTCGCACGGCTTTGTCTGGAAAGACGCGTTTAAGGAGATATTTGCAGAGGGCGGCTTTGATGTCGTGCTCGGCAATCCGCCCTATGTGCGGCAGGAATTATTGAAGGATTTGAAGCCGTGGTTGCAAGGCCGGTTTGAGGTTTATCACGGCGTTGCCGACCTTTACGCCTATTTCTTTGAACGGGGCTTGCGCATCCTGAAACCCGGCGGGCGCATGGGATATATTTCGTCCAGCACATTTTTCAAAACTGGATCGGGCGCGCCGTTGCGCGAATATCTGCGGACCAAGGCGACACTGGAAACGGTGGTCGATTTTGGCGTTCACCAGATATTCGAAGGCGTCACCACCTATCCCGCCATCCTGACATTCCGAAATGATGTGCCGCCAAAGGGGCATGACGTGTCGTTTTGGAACATCGATGTGATGCCAAAGGACAATTTCGATCTGGCGTATCGGGATTTAAACCAACCCTATCCGCAAAGCGCGCTTGGCGGTGGATCGTGGGAATTGGAAAATCCGGCACTACGGAATTTGCGCAACAAGATTGTGGCCGAACGTCCGACGTTAAAGGCGGTTTATGGTGAACCTTTCCGCGGTGTTACCACTGGGCGTAATGAGGCGTTCGTCGTCAACGGGGAGACATACGACAGGTTGGTCGCCGAAGATCACAATTCTAGGGCGCTTTTAAAGCCATTCGTGGAGGGCAGGGATTTGAAGCGTTGGTTTCAAACTCCCAAAAAGCAGTGGCTGATTTTTACTCGGCGCGGAACCGATATTGATCAGTTTCCGGCAGTAGAAAAATATCTAACTGAGCAGCGTGAATTTTTGGAACCGAAGCCATCGGGCTGGGTATCGATCGCAAACGCTGAGTGGAAAGGCAGAAAACCTGGACCTTACAGGTGGCATGAAATTCAAGACTCGGTGGCTTACTATAAGAATTTCGAAAAACCGAAAATTGTTTATCTCGACATTGCTAGCGCCAACCCATTTTCGATGGACTTATCTGGGAGCTATCTGGCGAATACAGCGTACGGGATTCCGTCGGACGAATGGTGGCTGCTAGGCTATCTTAATTCGACGCTATTTTGGTTCTTTTTTTCCAGTCTTAGTCCGGAAATCCGAGGCGGATACGCGAGACTGATTCAGCAAAACGTAGTCCAAACCCCAATCCCACCCGCCACCGATGCGCAAAAGGCCGAACTCGGCGCACTCGCCGAAGCGGCCCAGACAGCGGCGGAGAAGCGTTATGCTTTGCAGCAGGAAATCACCCGCCGCATTCCCGATCTTGCCACCGGCACGGCAACCAAGCTGACCGAGCGGTTAAAGGCGTGGTGGGACTTGCCCGATTTCGCCGCCTTTCAGGCCGAGGTCAAAAAGGCGCTCAAAAGCGACATCCCGCTCAAAGCCCGCAACGAATGGGAAAACTGGATCACCGAAAACCGCACCCAAATCCACGCTCTGTCTGCGCAAATCGCGGCAGCAGAGGCGGAGATCAACGCCAAAGTCTATGCCCTGTTCAACCTAACCCTCGAAGAGATCGCATTGTTGGAGGCCAATATCTAACGCGTTGCGCGCAGACCGAGATGGAAATGAAAAACTTGGTGCACCCAGAGGAATTCGAATCCCCGGCCTCTGCCTTCGGAGGGCAGCGCTCTATCCAGCTGAGCTATGGGTGCTTCGCAAGTTCGGGCCGCTTAGCAAGCGTTCCGCGACACTGCCAGTTCTTTTTGCCGATTGATCGGGAGATATGCCCAGGGGCTACGCTCGACATCTTGCAATTCGACAGGCCGTGGCGCAATGGGTTGGCCATAACGTCACTATAACAAAAAGGGTCTGCACATGCGCCAAATCGATCATTTCATCGCGGGCGGCGCGCCCGTCTCGCACCGGTTTAGCGATGTTATGGATCCTAATAATGGCGGTGTTCAGGCGCGTGTAGGGCTTGGCGACGCGGCGGTGCTTGATCTGGCTGTTGCGGCAGCGCAGGCGGCACAACCGGCATGGGCGGCGATGAACCCGCAGCGACGGGCGCGGGTGATGTTTGATTTCAAAGCGTTGATCGAAAAGCACATGGACGAGCTGGCGCATATGCTGTCGGCTGAGCACGGCAAAGTCGTCGCTGATTCAAAGGGCGATATCCAGCGCGGGCTTGAAGTCGTCGAGTTTTGTTGCGGCCTGCCGCATGTGATGAAGGGCGAGTATAGCCAAGGCGCGGGCCCCGGCATTGATGTGTATTCGATGCGTCAACCTTTGGGCATTGGTGCAGGCATCACGCCGTTCAACTTCCCCGCGATGATCCCGTTGTGGATGGGCGCTGTGGCGACCAGCGTCGGTAATGCCTTTATCCTGAAACCGTCGGAGCGCGACCCAAGCGTGCCGTATCGGTTGGCCGAATTGTTCCTTGAGGCAGGAATGCCCGCAGGCATTTTTCAGGTCGTCAATGGCGACAAGGAAATGGTCGATGCCATTCTGGATCATCCAGCGATCAGTGCGGTCAGCTTTGTGGGTTCGTCCGACATCGCGCACTACGTCTACAACCGCGGCGTTGCAGCGGGCAAACGCGTGCAGGCGATGGGCGGCGCGAAGAACCACGGCATCGTCATGCCCGATGCTGATCTCGATCAAGTCGTCAACGACTTGACCGGCGCGGCCTTCGGCTCGGCGGGCGAACGCTGCATGGCCTTGCCGGTGGTTGTGCCCGTGGGAGATGACACCGCCGAGCGTTTGAAGGCAAAGCTGATCCCAGCAATCGCGGCGCTGCGCGTGGGAATCTCCACCGACGCCGACGCGCATTATGGTCCAGTGGTGACTGCCCAACATAAGGCTAAGGTCGAAGCGTGGATTCAGACCGCAATTGACGAAGGCAGCGAGCTGGTCGTCGATGGCCGCAACTTCACCTTGCAGGGCCATGAAGAAGGTTATTTCATCGGCCCGACTTTGCTCGACCATGTGACCACCGATATGGAAAGCTATAAAGAAGAAATCTTCGGCCCTGTGCTGCAAATCGTGCGCGCCCCCGATTTTGAAACCGCCCTCGCGCTTCCCAGCAAGCACCAATATGGCAATGGCGTCGCGATCTTCACGCGCAACGGCCATGCCGCCCGCGAGTTCGCGAGCCGCGTCAATGTCGGCATGGTCGGCATCAACGTGCCGATCCCTGTGCCCGTTGCCTATCACAGCTTTGGCGGTTGGAAGCGCAGCGGCTTTGGTGACACGGACCAATATGGCATGGAGGGCATCAAGTTCTGGACCAAGGTCAAGAAAATCACCGCCCGCTGGCCCGACGGTTCACCCGATGGCGGAAACAGCTTTATCATTCCGACGATGGGGTAATGGGTCAATCCAGGGTGCTTTCCGAAAATGGGACACGCTGGGGAATTTGCCTGTGGCAAAGCTGCCCTTGGATTGAGTAGGTAATGCTAGTCAGTTGGGGGCTACACGTGCAGCGATTATTGCGCCAGATGAACGCATTGCCTTGGGCGGCCGTGCTGCTGTTTGAATTTGCGGCGTTGGTGGCGTTGTTGCTGGCCATTGCGCTGATGCTAACTGCGCAGCGGTCTGGCAATTCGGTACCGCAAATCGGCGACGGTTCAAAACGCATCGCTCTAAGCTTTGACGATTCGCCGCGCGGGCCGGGGGCATTTCTGGACGTGAATGTCCGCCCGCAATTGCTGAATGCTGCGCTAAAACGGGCAGGCGTTAGGCAGGCCGTGTTCTACACCAACCCCGGACGGATCGACGCCAGCAATCAGGCTGCGGCACAGCTGCGCGACTATGTGCGGGCAGGGCACGTGCTTGCCAACCACACTGCGACGCATCCGGTGTTGTCGGATATCAGCGTACAGCGGTTTCTGGAGGATATTGATAAAGCGCAGGATTGGCTAAAGACCGAAAAAGGCTATCGTCCTTGGTTCCGCTTTCCGCAGCTCGATGAAGGCGGCAAGAATTCTGCAAAGCGCGATGCAGTGCGGGCAGGGCTAACGGAGCGCGGCTTGCGCAACGGCTATGTCACTGCCGATGGGTGGGACTGGAAACTAGAGAGCTTGACCATTCGGGCGCAGAAATCCGGCAAACACATCGACCAAAAAGCGTTGCGCGATTTATATGTCGAAACCCATGTGCTCGCGGCCGATTTCGCCGATGGATTGGCACGCCGCGCCTTGGGCCGTGCGCCTGCGCATGTGCTGTTGCTACACGAAACCGATCTGGCGGCGCTGTATATCGAGGATTTGGTTGCAGCATTGCGCGCCGATGGCTGGACGATCATTACGGCGGACGAGGCGTACCGCGATCCGATGGGCAAAGAACAACCCGTAATCGCCGATGCCAATGGCACGCTGATCCAGATGATATCCTGGGACAAGGGCGTCAAAGGCCCGCGCTGGTTTGAACGGAATGAGGTCGATGTTATGAACCGGCTGTTCAACGAACGCGTCTTGCGGGTACCATGATTGCTCCGTAAAGCTAGGATCAGATCCCGCAGCACAAGGTCATATTATGGTCATCCGAAACAGTACTGCGCGATCCATTGTTCTTTCTTTGCTTGCGTTGCTGATCACGGCAGGCCCAGCCTATGCGCAAAAGCGGATTGCGCTTAGTTTTGACGATGCGCCGCGCGATGCTGGTGCTTTCTTCACGCCGGACGAACGTACCAAAAAGCTGATAAAGGCGCTAAAAACCGCTCGCGTTAAACAGGCCGTGTTCTTCGTTACGCCGGGAAATTTGGAAAAGCCAACGGGCGTGGGGGGCGAGGCTCGGATCGCGCGTTATACCAAGGCGGGGCATGTGATTGCCAACCACAGCTATGGCCATACCGCCCTCACTGCAATGACCGCAGAGGCCTATCTTGCGGACATCGATAAAGCAGAGGCGTGGTTAAAAGGGCGCAAGGGGTATCGGCCTTGGTTTCGGTTTCCCTATTTGAACGAAGGACAAAGAGACAAGGTGAAGCGCGATGCAATCCGCACAGGATTGAAAGAGCGCGGTCTGCAAAATGGCTATGTGACGGCGGAAGCTTCCGACTGGAACATGGAGACATTGACCGTCGCGGCGAAGGCCGCGAACAAGCCCTATAATATTGATGATCTGCGGAATTACTATGTGACGTTGCATGTTGAGGCAGCGAACGTTTATAATGATTTAGCAGTTAAAACGATCGGCCGATCACCGGCGCATATGATGCTGCTGCATGAAACCGATATCGCCGCGCTTTTCATCGGCGATCTTGTGGCGGCTTTGCGCAAGGATGGTTGGGAAATCATCACTGCCGACGCGGCCTATGCTGATCCCATTTCCAAAGTGGTGCCCGATGTGCCATCGGCGCAGGGAAGCTTGATTGAAGCGATGGCGTGGGAGAAAAAGCTGCCCGCGCCGCGTTGGTACAAATATAACAACACCGATCTTGCGACCAAATTGTTCCATGAAAATGTTCTGAAAGAAGCGGCTGTTCCATGACCAACCAATTTGACCTGACTGATGACCAAATCGCTATTCAGGATATGGCGCGCAAATTTACCGCCGACCGCATCACGCCGTTTGCGGCGCAATGGGACGAGGATAGTCACTATCCGGTTGATGTCTGGAAAGCATCAGGCGAGTTGGGCTTTGGCGCAATTTATGTGTCGGAGGAGAGCGGCGGCATTGGCCTTGGACGGCTAGAGGCAGCGTTGATTATGGAGGCGATGTCTTATGGCTGCCCCGCGACATCGGCCTATATCTCGATCCACAATATGGCGGCGTGGATGATCGACTGTTTCGGCAGTTCGGAATTGAAAGCGCGCTTTCTGCCAGACCTTGTCAGCATGGACAAAATCGCCAGCTACTGTCTGACCGAGCCAGGTTCGGGTTCGGACGCCGCAGCGCTGAAAACCACCGCGCGGCTGGATGGTGACCATTATGTGCTGAACGGCACGAAACAGTTTATCAGCGGCGCGGGCTATAACGACATCTATGTTGTGATGGTGCGGACCAGCGACGGTATTGAAGGAGGTGGGGGCTCAAAAGGCGTGTCGTGCCTCGTCGTTGAAAAAGACACGCCGGGTTTGAGTTTTGGCGCGCCTGAAAAGAAGCTCGGCTGGAATGCCTCGCCAACGGCTCAGGTGATATTCGAGGATTGCCGTGTGCCGGTGGCCAACCGTGTTGGTGCAGAGGGCGATGGCTTTCGCTTTGCAATGGCAGGTCTTGATGGCGGGCGGCTGAACATCGGCGCTTGCTCGCTGGGCGGCGCGCAACGTTGCCTTGACGAGGCGGTGAAATATACCAAGGAGCGCCAGCAGTTCGGTCAACCCATTTCCGATTTCCAGAACACACAATTCATGCTTGCCGATATGGCGACCGATTTAGAAGCCGCGCGGGCGTTGCTCTATATGGCGGCCTGCAAAGTCAACGCCAACGCGCCGGACAAGTCACGGTTCTCCGCCATGGCAAAGCGCCTGGCGACCGACAATGGCAGCGAGATTGTGAACAAGGCGCTGCAATTGTTCGGCGGCTATGGCTATCTCCGCGATTATCCGATCGAGCGTTTTTGGCGCGACCTGCGGGTGCATTCGATTTTAGAAGGCACCAATCAGGTTATGCGGATGATCGTGGGAAGAGATTTGCTGCGGCAGTGAGGGCCTATAGCGCTTGAACTTCATCGGCTTGCAGGCCTTTTTGTCCCTGCACGACTTTGAAAGTAACCTGCTGGCCTTCTTTCAGGCTGGCAAAACCGTCGCCTTGGATGCTGCGGAAGTGGACGAACAAATCTTGCCCCGATTCAGGGGTGATAAAGCCATAGCCCTTGGCATCGTTGAACCATTTTACTGTACCTGATTGACGGTCTGACATTGTAATTGCTCCTTTTGCCTAACTGATAGCGACCAAGCGATTCCTTGGCAATCACTGTCCGCTTTTGCTCGACAGCCAAAATTCCGCGCTGCATAAAGGCGTTATGACAGACAATATCATCTGCCGTGTTGAGGGCCATACGGGCATTATCAGCCTAAATCGGCCATCTGCGATCCATGCTCTCACGTTGGACATGGTCCATGCGATGACCGAAATACTGCTGAAATGGCGGAAATCGCGCAAAGTCAAATGCGTGATCATCGATCATGCCGAGGGTCGCGGCTTTTGTGCAGGCGGTGATATCAGCTTTCTACGCAACTCTGCACTGACCGATAAAGGCAAATCGGGACGGCAGTTTTTTCACGACGAATATCAACTGAACCATCTGCTGTTCACGTATCCTAAGCCGGTCGTCGCGTTCATGGACGGAATAACGATGGGCGGCGGCGTGGGTATTTCTCAACCTGCTAGGTTCCGGGTGGCGACGGAGAATACGCGACTCGCGATGCCTGAAACCGGTATCGGCCTGTTTCCCGATGTCGGTGGCGGTTGGTATCTCTCGCGGCTTGAAGGGCGCGTGGGGCCGTTTCTGGCGCTGACCGGTGCGCGGTTGGATGGCGCGGAGTGCACCGAACTGGGGCTGGCGACGCATTATCTGCCGTCCGAAGCTTTGGCGGATGCAAAGGCGCGGATTGCTAGTGAAGATGTGGACCGGATTGATGGCATCTTGGGGACTTTGGCAGTGACGCCGCCAGAGGCGAAAATCGTCAGCAACATCGCGCTGATCAACCGCCATTTTGCATCTGACCGTTTCGAGGATGTGCTAGCGAGCCTGGAGGCAGATGACAGCGACTGGGCGATGAAAGAGCTGGCGACGCTGCGCAGTAAATCGCCGCAAACCTGCAAAGTTGCGTTGCGGCAACTGGCGCTTGGCACGCAGATGACTGACTTCGCCGACAATATGGCGATGGAATACCGCATCGGCAGCCGCGTGCTGGTTCGTCCTGACTTTGCCGAGGGCGTGCGGGCAGTGATTGTAGACAAGGACAATGCGCCGAAATGGGAACCCGCCGCGCCAGAGGATGTGACCGACGAATTGCTGGACGCAATTTTCGCGCCGTTGCCAAAGAAAGAAGAGTGGACGCCTTTATGAGTTACGAAACCATCCTTGTCGAAACGCGAGGCGCAGTTACGCTGATCACGCTCAACCGCCCGCAAGCATTGAACGCGCTGAACAGCCAAGTGCTCGCCGACCTGATCGACGCATTCGGCAAGTTCGACGCCGATGATAGCCAGCGTTGCGCTGTGTTGACTGGCAGCGAAAAAGCGTTTGCTGCAGGGGCGGACATTAAGGAAATGGCGAGCCAGAGCTTTGCCGAAATGTATGGCAGCAACTTTTTCGCAGGCTATGACCGCGTCACCGCCACGCGCAAACCTTGGATTGCCGCCGTCAACGGCTTTGCCTTGGGTGGTGGTTGCGAATTGGCGATGATGGCCGACTTCATCATCGCGGGCGAGAACGCCAAATTCGGACAGCCCGAAATTAAGCTGGCGGTCACACCCGGCATGGGCGGATCGCAACGCCTGACCCGCGCCATTGGCAAAGCCAAAGCCATGGAAATGTGCCTGACAGGCCGGATGATGGATGCAGCCGAGGCCGAGCGTTCCGGGCTTGTGGCAAGGGTCGTGCCCTCCGCTGATCTGGTCGAGGAAGCGGTGAAGACAGCAACCGCGATCGCCGGGATGGCACCGCTCGCGGCAATCGCGTGCAAAGAAATGGTCAACGCTGCGTTTGAAACGACGCTGCAACAAGGCGTCGTGTTCGAACGCCGCCTGTTTCATGGGCTTTTCGGCACTGAGGATCAGACCGAAGGCATGGCTGCCTTTGTTGAGAAGAGGCCAGGGAATTGGACCGGGCGCTGAGTTCATTTCCCTCTCCCTTTACGGGAGAGGATACGCAGACTTGGCGCGTCAGCGTCTAGTCGAAGTTGGTGAGGGTGCGCGAGCCAACGGCTCGCCAGCCATAACCGCCGACCCCTCACAAGACTATCTAAGCAACAAGTTGCAAAGATAGTCTATCTCTCCCGCAAGGGGAGAGAGGAATGGAGAATCGTTATGAAAATAGCATTTATCGGCCTTGGCAATATGGGCGGCGGGATGGCGCCTAATCTGGTGAAAGCCGGACACAGCGTCAACGCGTTTGACCTTTCAACGGCGGCGCTTGCAAAGGCAGTCGAACATGGATGCGCTGCGTTTAGTTCGGTCCGCGAGGCGGTACACGGTGTGGACGCGGTGGTGTCGATGTTACCCCATGGCGCGATTGTTGAGCGCGTCTATGAGGATGATGTCATCGGCCATGCACCGGCCAGCGCGATCTTGCTCGATTGTTCGACCATCGATGTGGCGACGGCGCGGACGGTGAACGGTTTTGCCGCCAATCAAGGATATGCGATGGTCGATGCGCCGGTATCGGGCGGTATCGCGGCGGCCAATTCAGGCACGTTGACCTTCATGGTCGGCGGCGCGCAGGATGCGTTTGAGCGCGCCGAACCGATTTTGTCAGCGATGGGCAAAGCCGTGATCCATGCGGGCGCGGCAGGGGCAGGGCAGGCGGCGAAAATCTGTAACAACATGCTGCTGGGTGCGAGCATGATCGCCACGTGCGAAAGCTTTGCCTTGGCCGAAAAACTGGGCCTCGACCTGCAAACTTATTATGATATCGCGTCGAAAGCATCGGGCCAGAATTGGTCGATGACCAGCTATTGCCCCGTCCCTGGCGTTGGTCCGGCGTCCCCTGCCGATAATGACTATCAAGGCGGATTTGCGACGGCATTGATGTTGAAAGATTTGAAGCTGGCGATGGAGGCAGCAGCGTCTGTGGGGGCTGATACGCCCATGGGCAAGCGCGCGGCAGAGCTGTACGCGGCGTTCGATGCGGCGGGGCAGGGCGGGACGGATTTCTCCGCGATCATCAAAACGCTGTGACTATTTAATCGCACAGTTAAATGGCGCTTGAATAACGCATCCTGCTTTGCCACGCTCTTACTCGGCTACAGGAGAGTGTGCGATGCTGTTTGAAATCCCCAAGGATATCACCGATTATCTCGCGGTGCTGGACGATTTTATCGAGCGTGAAATCAAGCCGATTGAGAACCGCGACGACAATATCCGGTTCTTTGATCATCGCCGCGAAAATGCGCGAACCGATTGGGATAATGACGGGCATCCGCGCGCCGATTGGTGGGCATTGCTCGCCGAAATGCGCCGCGTCGCGGACAAGGCGGGGCATTACCGCTATGCGATTCCTGCGGAATTTGGCGGGCAGGATGGGTCAAACTTGTCGATGGCGGTCATCCGCCACCACCTCGCGCATAAAGGCCTGGGCCTGCACAATGATTTGCAGAACGAAAGCAGCATTGTCGGCAATCTGGTGCAGGTATTGATGCTGCGCGATTTCGGCACTGAACAACAAAAGCGCGATTTCATTCCGCTGATGCTCGAAGGCAAAATGGGCTGGAGCTTTGGCTTGACCGAAGAACATCATGGCAGCGACGCAACGCATATGGATACGCGTGCAGTGCGCGAAGTTCGCGACGGCGTCGCGGGTTACGTCATCAACGGCAACAAAATGTGGACCACAGGGCTTCCATACACATCGCACGTGATGACTTTTGCCCGCACCAATGGCGACAATGGCAAAGCGCGCGGGATCACCTGTTTTGTGGTACCAAGCGACGCGCCGGGTTTTGAAATCGGCGAATATATGTGGACATTCAACATGCCCACCGATCATCCCAAAGTGAAATATACCGATGTCTGGGTGCCCGAAAGCGCGATGCTCGGCGAACTCGACAATGGCCTCGCCGTTGCGCAGCATTTCGTTCACGAAAATCGCATTCGTCAGGCCGCGAGCTCGCTGGGCGCGGCGCAATACTGCATCGATGAAACCGTTAAATACGCGCGCGAACGCAAACCATTTGGCAAGCCGCTGGCGGTCAACCAAGGCATCCAGTTTCCCTTAGTCGAACTGCAAACCGATGCCGAAATGCTGCGGCTGTTAATCTATAAAACTGCCTCCGAAATGGACACGATGACAAAGCCAGAGGTTGCTGTGCGCCTGTCGGACAAGGTCAGCATGTGCAATTACAAAGCCAACCGCCTCGTCTGCAACGCGGCCGACTTTGCGATGCAAGTCCATGGCGGGATGGGCTATTCACGGCATAAACCGTTCGAGCACATCTATCGCCACCACCGCCGCTATCGCATCACCGAAGGCGCAGAAGAGATTCAGATGCGTAAAGTCGCGGGGCATTTGTTTGGCTTTATGGGCTAGACGGGAAGCAGCGTGACTGCTGATTGTAACTTGCAAACTAGGCTCGCCAAAGTATTGACAAATCAAAGCTGAAAGGGGAGCCGGAATGTTAATTTGGGGATCAGCAGGCAAGCAAGTCGAAGCGGGAGATGCAGGAAATCGCGCTTGTGCGGTGTGTAAAGAAAACAGGCATTTTCGTTATGTCGTATCGTACACCGTGCGCCATGTCTGGTACCTGCTGCGGTGGTCGACTGGCAAAAGCTATTCGGTAATTTGTGATACTTGCAACTGCGTATTCCCCACTGATCCACCTCAGCTATCTGACGCAGGCGTTTCGGGAGGAGCGAAACCAAAAAGTCCAATTCCTGCATTTGATCGATGGGGTTGGGCGTTTGCTTTGGGGGCAATCGGTGTCTTGATTGTCATCGCCGGAATCAGTGACAACGCCGACAAAGCTGAAGAAGCAAAGATGATTGCGGCACCGAAAGTCGGTGATTTGTATACTGTTGAAATGGAAAAGTTTGAAGCCGACCCTGCCACGCCGTCCATCGGAAACAATTTCGGCATCGTCAGGATATCTGCCGTGGCGGGCGACAAGGTTACTTTTCAATTGCCAAAAATCGTGTCGAGTAAGATGTCGGGGACGTACAACGAGATTAGTAGCGGCAAGGCCCGCAGCGATGACTACTATAATGCAACGTTGGAAAAGACCGTTGGTGACGTCGCAGCTTTGCAAAAAGCGGGCGCCATCAGAGATATCGACCGTTGAGCCGATAGAGCGGCAGTGATAGGGTAAAATGCAACAGGCACAGGATTTTTGCGACGAAAGCTCCGCTTTAGCCGAGCTGCTCGCGACGCTTTCGGATTCCGACTTTGAACAGCCAACGCTCTTCAAGGGTTGGACGATCAACAACATCCTGCGGCATTTGCATGTGTGGAACATTGCAGCGGGAAAATCGCTGGATGGCGAGGATGCTTTTGCTGCATTTCTGTCGGTGTTGATGGGCGGCGAACGCGGATTGTTGTTTAACGCGATGGAAAGCCGCTATCTTGAGGGACTGTCGGGAGCTGCGTTGCTTTCGGCTTGGCGCGATGAATATCTCCGCCTGTCGGAACGGTTTTCGGCAACTGATCCCAAAGCGCGGCTGAAATGGGTTGGCCCGGATATGAGCGCGATCAGTTCGATCACCGCGCGCTTGATGGAAACTTGGTCGCACGCACAGGCGGTGTATGACGTGTTGGGCGTGGAGCGTGTTGACAACGACCGCATCGGCAATATCGTCCGTTTGGGCGTAAACACGTTCGGTTGGACGTTCAAGAACCGCAAGGAAGCGCCACCCGGGCCGATGCCGCGCCTTCGCCTGACTGCACCGTCTGGTGCGGTTTGGGATTACGGCGACGGCGACGATCTCATCACCGGACACGCAACCGAATTTTGCCAAGTTGTCACCCAATGCCGCAATATTGGCGATACTCAGCTGCACGTTACTGGCCCCGCTGCCGAACGCTGGATGGCCATTGCGCAATGCTTTGCTGGACCACCACAAGACCCGCCGCCTATGGGCGCGCGGCACAGGTCTGTAAAATAGCGCGGAGCCCGCGACAACAATCTAGACCTGTTGGCCAAATCCGCTAGAGAGGGCGGAGTATGGAAGATTCCGAACCCAATAATGTCAGCTATAAACTAACCCGTAGCGCGGGCGGTGCGTGGGAAAAGCTACAGCTTTACTGGCAGCGCACATGGTTTCGCCGTGCGATTTATGCCGTCGGCATCATCTTGCTTGGCTGGTTGCTATTATGGGCGTTGCTGCTGCGCAACCTGCCCGATGCAGAGGCGCTGATTGAGTATCAATCGCCGCTGCCGACCATCGTTCGGGATATCAACGGCGAACCATTCCACAGCTATGCCCGCGAACGCCGCGTTCAGCTGGATTATGCCGATTTCAAACCATTGTTGATCCGTTCGTATTTGTCGGCGGAGGACAAAACCTTTTTCAGCCATGGCGGTATCGATTATCTGGGTATCCTTAGCGCCGTATTCGATAACGTGTTCAGCAGCGGCCGGTCGCGCGGTGCTTCGACTATCACGCAACAGGTGGCCAAAAACCTGCTGTTGACCAACGAGTATAGCTATACGCGCAAGATTAAAGAGGCGATCCTTGCCTATCGCATCGAAGGCGCGCTGACCAAGCAGCAGATCCTGTCGCTGTACATGAACGAAATCGCGCTTGGCCGTCAGGCTTTTGGCGTTGAGGCGGCATCGCAAGCGTATTTTGGCAAAAGCGCGGACGAACTGGCTTTGCACGAAATGGCGTTTCTGGCTACGCTTCCCAAAGCCCCGGAAAAATACGGTCGTGAGAAATATGCCGATGCAGCGATGACGCGGCGGAACTGGGTTTTGGGCGAAATGCGTGCCAACGACTGGATCACCGACGCGCAATTGGCAGAGGCAAAGGCGCAGCCGCTCGGCTTAATCCCGCGCCAAGGGCAGCAGTATAAAAATGACGGCGGCTATTTCGCCGAGGAAGTCCGCCGCCAGCTGATAGAACGTTTTGGCGAGACTGCCGAAAAAGGGCCGTATAGCGTTTATGCGGGCGGCCTTTGGGTTCGGTCGTCGATGAACGCGGCGTATCAGGAATTGACGACGAAAGCGCTGCGCGACGGCTTGCTTCGTTATGAAGGCGGACGCGGTTTTTCAAAACCGATCGCGACGATCCCGATGGACGACGGAAAATGGCAGGCTCGGCTTGCCGCGTCGAATATCGGTATTGATTACGCCAATTGGCAGATAGCCGTTTCGCTGGGCAAGGGGCGTTTGGGCTTTGCGAGTGGTGAAACGGGAACGCTTTCGGCGTCGCCTGCGGCGTTAAAGGCCGGCGACATTATCGCTGTCGCGCCGCTTGGTGGCAGTGTTTATCAGCTGCGCGTTGTGCCGGAAATCGGCGGCGGCATGGTTGTGCAAAATGCGATCAACGGTCGCGTGCTGGCAATGCAAGGCGGTTTTGACTCGCGCATTTCCAGCTTCAACCGCGCAACACAGGCGCAGCGTCAGCCGGGATCAACGATCAAGCCGTTCGTCTATGCGACGGCGCTCGACAACGGCATGACGCCGACATCGATTATCGTCGATGGGCCATTTTGTGTTTATCAATCGGCGGCCTTGGGGCAAAAATGCTTTAAAAACTTTGGCGGCGCAGGTGGTGCTGGTCCGCAAACGATGCGTTGGGGGCTTGAGCAATCCCGCAACCTGATGACGGTGCGCGCGGCGAATGACGCGGGGATGAACAATGTCGCCGACACGTTCCGAACCATGAGCATCGGCGATTATCCGCCCTATTTGTCGTTCGCCCTGGGTGCAGGCGACACCACAGTCTTAAAAATGACCAACGCCTATTCGATGCTGGTCAACCATGGCCGCGAACTGAAACCGACGGTGATTGATTACGTACAATCGCGCGACGGCAAAGTCATTTGGCCGACCAAATGGAAATCCTGCCAAGGGTGCAACGCCCCCGATTGGAACGGCAAAGCGATGCCGCGTTTCCGCCCCGGCGGTAAACAGGTTATGGATCCAGTGACGGCTTATCAAGTCGTGCATATGTTAGAAGGTGTTGTGCAACGCGGTACGGCGACGATCCTGCGCGACTTGGACCGTCCGATCTTTGGCAAGACAGGGACCAGTTCTGGCCCAACCAATGTGTGGTTCGTCGGCGGTACGCCTAACGTCGTAGCCGGTGTTTATCTGGGATATGATCAGCCGCGCAACATGGGTGGCTATGCACAGGGCGGTTCACTTGCTGCGCCGATATTTAAACAATTCGCGCGTCAGGCATTTGCCGGAACTGTGGCTTTGCCGTTCACAGCGCCCAATGGCGTTCGTCTGGTTCGCATTGACCGGAAATCGGGCAAGCGCGTTTACGGCGGTTGGCCCGATGATGATCCAAAAGGCGCGGTGATTTGGGAAGCGTTTAAGGCGGAGACCGAACCCAAAAGGTCAATCCGGCAAGATGAGCTTTCCGCGCGCGGCGATAAGCCGAAAAAGAAAGTTGTGACGAAAGTGAACAGCGATCAGGCCGCGCAGGGCAGTTCAGCGAAACAAAACAGCGGTTCGAACAAACGCGACGAAGAATTCCTGACCAAAGAGGGCGGAATTTATTGATGCGAAGCCCGGCATGGGCGCCAACGACCTAAGTAGAAAAAAGGAGTACAGCCATGTCTGACAGTCCGATCATTTTGAACCGCCGTACGATATTGGCCTTAAGCGCCATCGCTGGCGGCATCAGCATCTCCGTCCCGCTGCGCGCGCAGATCAACATCGGCAAAGTTCTGGACGCTGGCAAAGACGTCGCCAAGGCTGAGTCGATCACCGACGACGAACTCAAAGCCTATTGCGACCAAATGACAGTCGAAATGGACAAGAACAATCCCGTTGCCGGACCGAAATCGGTCTATGGCAAACGCGTTGCAACGCTGAGTAAAGGCTTG
>JBEBKE010000029.1:0-20005 GCA_040079555.1 Sphingorhabdus sp.
CGAATTGACGTTGAAGGTTAGGAACTGGACGCCGGTGAATTCGAGGACCTGAAAGTCGCTCATCTTCATGTCGAACAAGGCAAGGTTGGCTTTGATCGGACCGAATGTGGCTTTTACGCCGATTTCGATCTGATCGACCTTTTCCGATTTGAACCGTGGATCGGCAAAAACCGGGGCAGGAACCGCGCCACCAAGCCGTTGTGCCTGAATGATGGCGACAGAGTTCGTCAGGTTTGCTGCTGTTGGATCAAGGTTGAATCCGCCGGATTTGAAGCCGTGGCTGTATCCAGCATAGATCAGCAAATCTTCATTTGCTTTATAGCCGACTTGGCCGGTGTAGGTGATTTCATCATCCTTAAACGTGTTGGCCCATTGCCGCGGCAACGGCAAATAGCTGCTAGCCAATCCGCCACCAACGCCTGCAGGTGCGGTCAAATTGACCGGAGCGGCAAACGGGAAGCAGGACAGCCCGACAACGCCATAGAACGCATTCAAGCCAGCGGGGGTAAGACCGCCGACGTTAGTCAACAAGGATAGCGGGCCGTTTGGCGTCAAAGCGGTGTTCGCAATCGCCTGACATGCCGCGTTACTACCGCCCAATTGCTGGAACGACGCTGTCTTCTTTTCGTCAACATAGCGCGCACCAAGCGTTACGCTCAGCTTGTCGGTTAAGTTGATCACATTGTGCGTGAATATCGAAAAGCTTTTGGCACTTTGATTAAAACGGTTCTCCGAATAGGCTCCTGCGGAGTTCACGGGAACCAAACCGTTGCCGAGCGCGGTTAGCGCGAACAGCGGGTTGACCCCTGCGGAGTTGGCAAAGTTAAACGCGCTATTTGCCCGTTGGAAGTCAGTGCCAAAGGTCATCGATTGGTCGGCAACGATGTCTTCCTTGGAATAGAAGCCGCCGATCAACCAATCGAGACCGTCGTTAAACGCTGTCCCCTGCAATCGCAGTTCCTGAGTCATCGTTTTGATCGAATCGCCCGATGGCAGAATGCCCGGACGCGAGTTTGATCCACCAGCACCGGCGGTGAATATATTCAGGCTGGTGAAATCGGATTCTTGTGTCGAGCTTGACTGAAAGTCACGATAGGAACCGATATAGGTCAGCTTCGCGCCGCCCAAATCCCATTTCAATTCGCCAGAAACGCCCCATTGTTCAGCGCCGTTTTTGAAAAGCTGGCTGTTTGTAGCTAGGTTTTGCAAGGCGGATTGGCCGGATTCGACGACGCCGTCATTGGCAAGGCCATGGAACGCAAAGAATGGCGCCAATTCGGTTTCGCGAACGATCACCGCGTCACAGCAATTTTCGTCAACTTTGGAATAATCGGCAAGCAAACGGATGCTGACATCGGAATTGGGCTCAATGTACAACTGTCCGCGCAGCATGTAGCGATCACGGTTGTTGCTTTCTGCACCGGTTGAGCTTTTCAGAAAGCCATCGCGTTTGCGGTATGTGCCCGACACGCGGACAGCGGCAACGTCTTGAACGATCGGAACGCTGACGCCGCCTTGCACATTGATGAAGTTGTAGTTGCCATAGGTCGCATTGGCGAAACCCTCGACTTGCGAGAGGTTGGCGCGCTTTGTGGAAATGTTCAGCGCGCCAGCCGAGGTATTACGGCCAAACAAAGTGCCTTGGGGCCCGCGCAGAATTTCCAGCCGCTCCAGATCGACCAGATCGCCCAGCGCAACGCCGGGGCGCGATTGATACACGCCATCGATAAATACGCCGACCGAGCTTTCCAAACCGGTATTGTTGCCGGTGGTGCCAACGCCGCGAATCTTAATCGATGTACCCTGCGTTTCGGTCTGCGAAGACTGGATGTTAAAGCTTGGCGAAATCGACGACAATGTCTTGATGTCGGAAACGCCAGCGCGCTCGAGCGTTTCTGGCGACACAGCCGTCACCGCCAGTGGAATATCTTGAACGTCCATCGCACGCAGCGTGGCTGTTACGATGATCGGTTGGCTTTCGTCGGTTGTTTCGTCAGCTTGGGCGTCTTGCGCAAAGGCGGGCGCGATGGCCAGCGACGCAAGTATAGTGGTGCTCAGCGCGGAAACCGCGAACTTGTTCATTCGACGCATATCTCTCTCCTAAAGTGCGTTCGGAACTCGCCTGCCATTTGCTGGTCTTAGCGATATGTTATGCTTCACAGCCTCGCTTTGGGGAAAAAGCTTTGAAGAGTCGCTACCCTAGCGCGCCGTTTTCATAAATCCAGCGTTTTAACCGTTTAGTTAAATGAAGTTTTTTGCTGTGGCATTTATGCAGCATAAAGCTAAATGTTGGTCCGCATGTTTGACCGCCCGACCATTATCGATGAAGCATTTTCCAAGCGCGTGTTGGCAGGGGATCTACCTGCCGCACGCAGCAATCAGCAAGGTGATGCGCTGGCTCCGCATGAACTGGTCGATTTGTTCGATACTCAGGTCATGTCGCGGCACCTCGACCTATGGGCGCGGCGATCAAAGGGTAAGACATTCTATTCCATCGGCAGTTCGGGCCATGAAGGCACAGCGGCGATGGCCTTGGCCACGCGGCAGGATGACATGGCGTTTCTGCATTACCGCGATGCTGCGTTCCTGATTCAGCGAAAGAAGCAGCAGGGTGGATTGACGCCGCTTTATGACATGGCGCTCAGCTTTTCGGCGTCTGCCGATGATCCGATTTCAGGCGGTAGGCACAAGGTGCTGGGCTGCGCGCAAACATTTGTTCCACCGCAAACCAGCACGATTGCGTCGCATCTGCCAAAGGCGGTGGGTGCAGCGCATAGCATAGGCGTGGCGCATCGATTGAAACTGGATGATGCGGTCTTACCGCATGACGCGGTGATTCTGTGCTCATTCGGCGATGCGTCTGCGAACCATTCAACCTCGCAAGGTGCGTTTAACGCCGCAGCCTGGGCGGCGTATCAGCATCTGCCTATGCCGTTGATATTCTTGTGCGAAGACAATGGCATCGGCATTTCGGTGCGTACCCCCGGTGGCTGGATAGAGGCCAATTATAGCCAGCGTCCGGCGCTGCATTACATCCAGTGTGACGGGGTCGATGTGATTGATGCCGTGCGCGGGTGCGAGGAAGCGGTGCATTATGCGCGATCCCGCCGTAAGCCGGTGTTTCTGCATATGCGTACAGTGCGGCTGATGGGCCATGCCGGCGCGGATGTAGAGGCAAGCTATTCAGCGATGGAGTTGATCGAAGCCAACGAAGCGCAAGATCCGTTGCTGCATAGTGCGCGGATATTGCTGCAGCATGCCGGAATGACCCGCGGCGAGATCGTTGGACGTTATGAAGAGATGCGGCAGCGCGTTGAGCGGGTTGCCGCTGAGGCGCTGACTAAGCCACGCCTGACGACCAAAGCCGACATCATGGCGCCGATTACGCCGCCTGTGGGTGCCAAGGTTTCGCCGCCACTGCCAGCGGTCGTCGACCGTGACGCGATGTTTGTGAAGGACGCCCGCAATCTGGCCAAGCCTGTGACTTTGGCGAAATCGATCAATTTCGCGCTCGCTGATCTGATGCTGCGCTACCCGAATGTCGCCTTGTTTGGCGAAGATGTCGCCCGTAAAGGCGGCGTTTATGGCGTGACTCAGGGTTTGCAAGACAAGTTCGGCGCGGCGCGGGTGTTCGATACATTATTGGACGAACAAACCATTTTCGGCCTTGCGATTGGCGCAGGGCATAACGGGTTCGTTCCGATCCCCGAAATCCAGTTCATCGCCTATCTGCACAATGCGGAGGACCAGATACGCGGCGAAGCAGCGACGCTTTCGTTCTTCTCAAACGGTCAATATCGCAATCCGATGGTGGTGCGGATCGCGGGTTTGCCTTATCAAAAGGGATTTGGCGGGCATTTCCATAATGATAACAGTATTGCGGTGCTGACCGATATTCCCGGCATCATCGTTGCGGTGCCAAGCTGCGCTGCCGATGCGCCCGCTATGCTGCGCGAATGTGTGCGGATGGCGCACGAAGATGGACGGGTTATTGTCTTTATAGAGCCAATTGCGCTTTATCATACTGCCGACCTTTTGGAGGCAGGCGATGGCGGCTGGACGGCCAATTATGCCGCACCAAATGCTGCGCAGCAAATTGCGTTTGGCGAACTTGCGGTTCACGGCACGGGCAACGATCTTGCGATCATAACCTATGGAAATGGCTATTATTTATCGCGGCAAGCGGAGCAGGAATTGCGCGAACGCGGCGTCAATCTGCGCATCATCGATTTGCGCTGGCTGCATCCGTTAAATGAGGCCTCGATTGTCGAGGCTGTGGCATCGGCGAACAAGATCCTGATCGTCGATGAGTGTCGCCGCGCGGGCAGCCCGTCCGAAAAGCTGATGACGATATTGGCGGAGGCTGGACGCGGCAATGACACCAGCCGATTAACCGCTGACGATTGCTTTATCGCTTTGGGGCCAGCGGCAGAACTGACATTGCCTAGCAAAGCCTCGATTATCGAGGCTGCGATGAAAGCGGTCGGCAAATGAAGGAAAAGCTGCTCGTTATTTGCCCCGGTCGCGGAACCTATAATGCGACTGAATTGGGATATTTGAAACGCCATCATGCTGCGCGCGGCGATTTGGTTGCGCAGCTTGATGCCTATCGCGCGGCCCAAGGCCAGCTGACAATCTCCGCCTTGGACAATGCCGAGAAGTTCAGCCCGTCGCTGCATATGTCCGGCGATAACGCTTCGCTGCTAATTTACGCCTGCGCAATGGCGGATTTTGCCGCGATTGACCGCGACCGGTTTGATATCGTTGCGGTAACAGGCAACTCTATGGGCTGGTATTTGGCATTGGCTTGCGCCGGTATTCTCGATTTTGACGCCGGGGCACGGCTTGTCAATAACATGGGCCGACTGATGCATGAAAAGGGGCAAGGCGGACAGGTTATTTGGTCTATGGCGAATGCCGATTGGCGGATTGATCGGGCAAAAGCCGCTGAAGTTGAGGCGATTCTAGGGGAAGCCGCGACGCGCGACGATATCGCCGTTCATGTTTCGATTCGCTTGGGCGCTATGATCGTCTTTGCAGCGGACGATGCGGGTGTGGCTTGGCTGATGGCGCGGCTGCCGAAGGATGATCGCTTTCCGATGAAGCTCAATCAGCACGCAGCGTTTCATTCGCCATTGCTGCGTGCGATTACGCCAGAGGCAAAGGAGCTAAATCCACCAAGTGCATTTGGAGTTGGCGCGATCCCCGCAGTCGATGGCACCGGATTTATCTGGTCGCCCAAGGCGTTCCATGCTGGCTCGATTCACGATTACACTTTGTATACCCAAATTTGCGCGACTTATGATTTTACCCGCGCAGTGCAAGTTGCGGCGCGGGAATTTTGTCCAGACCGGATTGCGGTGCTTGGACCCGGCACCACTTTGGGCGCTCCGGTTGCACAGGCATTGATCGATTGCGGCTGGCGCGGGCTTTCTGGCAAAGCCGATTTTCTGGCGCGACAAAGCGATAATCCCGTGCTGATTTCTATGGGAATGGCGGACCAACGCGCTTATGTGACCGCCAACTGATTCCGAAGATATAAAGGATGCGGCATGGCCGAAGAGATTGAATGGTGGGATTTTGATTCCAGCGACGAGTTTGTCGATGCTGTCGTCGGCGATGTAACCTTTATCATCGAAAGTGCGCTGGATGCCCGTGGTCAGGCGTTGGTCGCGTTTCCCGGCGGATCGACCCCGATTCCCATTTTGAAAAAGCTTGCGGAGGCCCCGCTGCGTTGGAAGGGTGTGACTATCATTCCAACCGATGACCGGTTGGTTCCGGTTAGCGATGCTTTGTCGAATGTCGCTATGCTGGCAAAGATTTTTCTTCCCAAAGGCGCGCGGGTGTTGCCGCTGACCAGCGATGCTGCCGATCACCATTTGGCCGGTAACGCGGCAAATGCCCGGTTGATGGACTTGCATTGGCCGCTGGATTTGGTCTGGCTTGGCATGGGCGGCGATGGCCATACTGCCTCGATATTTGCGGGCCCCGATTTGGATGCGGCGCTTAATGCGCCAAAGGATCGCCGCGCGGTTGGTGTGGCTCCCGATCCATTACCGCCAGAAGCGCCAGTGAATCGCGTTACGCTGACGGCGCCTGCCATTGTCGCCGCGCGCACCACGATGTTTGCGATTTCGGGGCAGGACAAACGGGATTTGCTGGAACAGGCTGCGGAAGACGGCGGTAAATCGCAATATCCCGTCGGTAAAGTTCTGGATCAGATCACGGTGCCTGTCGATATCTATTGCTTGATCGACTAACCGGCGTTCCGGCTGCGATCGTTACAGCGGCCGCAGTGGTTTTTTTGCTGCTGCGCTTTGCTGGTCGATCTTCGCCAAATAGCGGGGAATTTCATATCCGCTGCTCTCGCGGACCGACAGCATTTTGGGATCAATGGGGTAATCGAACGCAATACCAAATCGCGATTCGGCGACCCATGCGACTTTACCGCTGACCCAGCCGATATTGCGCAATTGCACTTCGATCGGATCGCCGCGCGGCGTGCGCAGCGGTGCTTCAGCCATTAATCCGCCCGATGAGATGTTGCGAACACGAACCTCTTTCTCATCGCCGCTGACCGGAAAGCGCAATACGGCCTTTACGAACAGGCTATCCCTGTTCTGTCCGCGTTTAACGTCCATGTCGTTCGGGCTAAAAGGCTGGTTCATTCTCACCACAATCTGTTAAATTCTATGACGGGTGTAGCGCGAAATAGTCGCCAACTGGTTAATGTAAAAACAATTGCGTTTTTAGTCGGCTCAGTTTCCCCGGTTTGAACGTGGAAAGGGGCAGTATTCTTTCGAATACCGCCCCTAACACATCGAACCTCAGCTCGAAACTTACCGATTATGCAGTAAGCGAGTTGTTCACTTTCGTGAAGGTATTGTCGAGGTTGTCGCCCAATGCGCTCATCGAAGCGATGGCAGCAACAGCGATCAGAGCAGCGATCAGACCGTATTCAATTGCGGTCGCGCCTTCTTCGTTCTTAAAAAGTTTTTTGATCATTTTCATTTCTAGTCTCCTGTTCAACATTCACCCGTTCAGCCTGATATTGTTGGCTGATTTTGGACATCTACAGCTCAAATCCTAATAAAGTGTTAGCCGGCGGTCACAACTTTGTTGGATACCGTTTCCCACATTAAAGTAGAAGTTGTAGCAAATGAACCCAAGGCCCCCACCATTGCGATGACGATCAAGGCTGCAATTAGTCCGTATTCAACTGCCGTTGCTCCCGACTGGCATTTGACAATGCCTCGAATAAGATCCATCATTTCGTGGTTCCCATCTTTCTAGTTGGTTGCGAACGAGTTCCCATTTCTCACAAGAAACTTAACAAAAACTTTCAGAGTCACACAAAAATGAAAAAAATCCCGACAGCTTTGATCGTGGTTGCAGCTGCGCTTGTGCGACAAGACGGCAGAATTCTGCTACAAAAGCGGCCCCTAGGGCGGTCAATGGCAGGGTTATGGGAGTTCCCTGGCGGCAAGCTCGAAGACGGCGAAACGCCGGAAGAAGCTTTGGTTAGGGAGCTTTTGGAGGAGCTTGCAGTCGAAATCGATCCTGCGATTCTCGTGCCAACCTGCTTTGCAAGCGCCCATATTGGCGACCGGCCGTTGTTGTTGCTGCTTTATGTTTGCAAAGTTTGGCACGGTGATCCGGTGGCTGTTGAGAGCCCTGAGCTTGGATGGTATTCCATAGACGAGATGGCAGAATTGGCGATGCCGCCTGCGGATATTCCGCTGATCGAGCTGTTGGGTAAGATTCTTTAGCCGGATTTTTTCAAAACGCTGGCAAGCGAAACTGCGCCGCTACCGCGCGCAGCGGGCTTTGGCTGGCTGGGGGCAGGGGCCCAGCCGCTCAATTGTAAAAAATTGAAACTTTCGGTGACTTTGCCCTCTGTGTCCGCCAATTTTTGCCACGCCATATCTAAGGCGGTTGGCAAGTTGCGTGTGAATCGCCGCTCGCCGCTTAGTGCATTGCTGGCGCCAGCAGCGCGCAGATCGGTTACTAGGCATTGCCATTCGCGATAGCGCACGGAAAGCCTGTCGATATCGGTCACAGGCAGCGCGAAGCCTGCTCGCGTCATCAGGTCGGATATCGCCCGTAAATCAATTTGTGGATGGATATGTGGCTGCACGTGCTTGCCGTCGGCGGCCAGCATTGCCGATTTCAATGCATGTAGACTGCCAGCGGCGAACGTTGTGCCAAGAAACAGTCCATCTGGTTTCAAGACGCGGCGAATCTGTACCAGCGCACCGGGCAGATCATTAACGCTTTCCAGAGTGCCGGCGGATAAAGCCAAATCAAAATTGGCTGGCGGATAGTCGAGTGCCGCTTCGTCAAGCATCAACGCCGCTGTCACCCGCGGCGTCCTGTCGCCCAATATGCGTTCAGCGAAGGCCGCAATCGGGCCGATGATCAGGACGTTTTCAAATGACCGCGAAACACAGGCCAGCCTCTCGGCCAGCTCGTCGGCCATTACCCCCAGCAAGAACGACTGCGTCACATCTCGCGACAGTGCGCGCGCTCGAATCGCCATGCGTCGCTTGTCGTTGAAAATTTGAGGAGCGGTCCCAGTCATTTCGCGCTTGTGCCTCGCGCTGGCTTGCGGGACAAGAGGCTGTGCAGATGCTTGCAGCCCCTTTTCGCGCAATGCTTGATTTTGCGTTGCCAGCGCGTTGTCCGTCTTGCGGCGCGATGGCATCGGCTGGCGGTGCGTTTTGCCAAAACTGCTGGGATCAGCTGATGTTTCTCGGCGAGCCTTGTTGCGCGAGCTGCGATTTGCCACTGCCCTATGCGACCGACGACGTTCAACAATGCGCCGCGTGTCTTGCCACCCCGCCAAAGCATGACGGGATAAAGGCCGCCGTTGCTTACGGTGACATCGCACGCCATGTCGCTCTGCGCTTGAAATATGCCGGTCGTATCGGATTGGCGCAGATGATTGCTGTCCAGTTGTTGCGTCATGTGCGTACTTTGCCGGATGATGCTTTATTGGTCCCGGTGCCGCTACATTGGACACGGCTTTGGAGCCGCAGCTTCAATCAGTCGGTGCTGATCGCGCGTGCAATTGCGGTACAGTCCGGACATGAACTCTGCCCTGATTTGCTCCGCCGAACCCGTCGTACCACGCCACTGGGTGGGCTGTCGGGCAAGGAGCGCCGCAACATGGTGGCAGGGGCATTTAATGTGCATCAAAATCGCGCGGAAATGCTGAAAGACAGACATATCTTGCTGGTCGACGACGTCTATACCAGCGGTGCAACGACCGACGCGTGCATCCGGGTGCTGAAAAAGGGTGGTGCGTCCGCCGTCACCATTCTGTGTTGGACCCGCGTTTTGCCCGCAGGCCTAGAGGCCTCTACCGCCACTTGACTTGCGCGGCACCGCATCCCATTTCCGACGCATGTCTGCAAAAATCGAAATCTATACAAAATTCGCCTGCCCTTATTGCTTTAGGGCGAAGCTGTTGCTGGAAAAAAAAGGCGCGGCCTATGTTGAAACCGATGCCTCGGGCGGCCCCAATCGTGACGAGATGCTCGCGCGTTCCAACGGAAGCACGACGGTTCCGCAAATCTTTATCGGCGGCGTTCATGTTGGCGGATGCGACGATTTGATTGCGCTGGATCAGGCTGGAAAGCTCGATCCGATGCTGGCTGGCACTGCGGCGTGATCGCCTACGATCTGATCTGCGCGCCCAATAGCCACCGGTTTGAAGGCTGGTTTGCGTCGTCGGACGAATATGACCGGCAATTGATGGCGCAATTATTGTCCTGCCCAACCTGCGGTTCAATCGCCGTCACCAAAGCGGTAATGGCTCCCAATGTTGCACGCAAAGGCAACCAGCTGGCCTTGTCGACGCCGCAAACACATAACGACTCGGATCACACCGTCGCGGTCAGCAATCAGCCAGAGATGCCTGCAGAAATTGAAAAAGCGATTGCGGCACTGACCAAGCTGCAAAACCGGATGTTGGAAAATTCCGATTGGGTCGGCAGCAAATTTGCCGAGGAAGCCCGTGCGATCCATTATGGCGAATCGCCAGAGCGTATTATCCATGGCGCGGCGAGCGCGACCGAGGCGCAAGCGTTGTTTGATGAGGGAATCACCGTCGCGCCGCTGCCCTTGCCCTTTGTCCCGCCCGAGGCAAAAAATTGACCCGATGATCCTGCAAAGCTAAGGCAGCTGCAACGCACCCATAGCTCAGCAGGATAGAGCATCAGATTCCTAATCTGGGGGCCACTGGTTCGAATCCAGTTGGGTGCACCATAGCTTGTCTGTCAGTCGAATCTATTTCGCTGCGTCTTTGGCTTTTTCGCCGAGCTCCTTGGCTTTATCGCCAGCTTTTTCCAACGCGTCGCCAGTGGCTTTTGCGGCATCGCCCGCGGCTTCCTTGGCTGCATCGCCTGCTTTACCTGCCGTTGCAGAGGCAGCTTGTGCTGCTTCGTCGGTTTTTTCCTCGGCGACTTGCATCGCTTGTTCCGCGGCGTCCCCTGCGGCATCGCCAACGGCTTCTGCGGCTTCGACCGTTTCCTCAGCCGCTTTATCTCCCGATTGACCGCAGGCTGCAAGAGGGGCGGCGACCAACATCACGGCGAATGCAGTTTTGTGCAATTTCAACATCACAATTTCCTCCCCGGATGAATTTCCGGACAGACGATTTTATGCAGCAATCATTTTGCTTTCAAGCGCGTCGTTAGCAACTCACGCCGATTTACAGGCAGCATTCGAGATATGGTTGATCAAAGCCATATTGGCGGGCTTTTTCCAGAGTATAGGGGCGAACGCCGCCCGACACCCATTCGCCAATGATTTTGCCGTCGGCATCTTCATCGCGATATTCGAATTTGAACAAATCCTGCGTGACGATGACGTCGCCTTCCATCCCGATAACTTCGGTGATCTGCGTCGTCCGGCGTGAACCATCGCGAAGGCGCTTCACCTGCACGACCATGTCGACCGAATCGGCGATCTGTTTGGAGATCGCTTCTTTGGGGATTTTGATGTCGCCCATCAGAATCATGTTTTCCATACGGCCAAGGCATTCGCGCGGGCTGTTAGAGTGAAGCGTGCACATCGAACCATCGTGACCGGTGTTCATCGCGGCGAGAAGGTCGAAACATTCAGCGCCACGAATTTCGCCCAGAATGATGCGGTCAGGCCGCATACGCAGAGCATTTCGCACAAGGTCGCCAATCGAGATCGCACCTTGCCCTTCGAGGTTAGGCGGACGGGTTTCCAGCGGCAACCAATGCGGCTGTTGCAAGCGAAGTTCGGCGGCATCTTCAATTGTCAGCACGCGTTCGCCCGGATCGATCATTTTGGACAAAGCGTTCAGCATCGTCGTTTTTCCCGAACCGGTACCGCCCGAGATAACGATGTTCATCCGCGCGGCCCCAGCAATTTTTAGGACCGTCGCCATTTTTTCATCCATCGAGCCAAAGCCTTTCAGCATATCGATAGTGATCGGCTTTTCGGAGAATTTACGAATCGAGATCGCTGTGCCGCGCAGCGAAAGTGGCGGCACGATGACGTTCACACGGCTGCCGTCTTTCAGACGGGCATCGGCAAGCGGCGTGGTTTGGTCGACGCGGCGACCAACTTGGTTCACAATGCGTTGCGCGATTTGAAACAGATGTTCTTCGTCGCGGAATTGGATGCCCGACAGCTGTAGCTTACCGGATTTTTCCACATAGGTCTGGTTCGGACCGTTGACCATAATATCGGAAATGTCAGGGTCAGAGAGGAGTTCCTCAAGCGGACCAAAGCCGAGAAGTTCATCGACCAGCACTTTTTCCAACGCGAATTGCTCGCGCCGGTTAAGCGTCAATTTTAATTCGGCGAGCACTTCCAAGATGATCGGCCGGAATTCTTCGGTCAGCTCGTCCTTGTTGAGCGAGGCCGCTGCTTCCGGATCAACGCGCTCCAGCAAACGTGGAAGCACCTGTTCCTTGATTTTGTGGACCGAGGATTCAAAGCCCTCAGGGCCATTATCGCCTAATCCCGAATTCGACGACCGCTCGGCAAGCCTTGCCATCGCATCATTTTGACGCGGCGCCGGTGCTGCACCCGGCAGATCGGCGCTATCAATCGGTGGAAATTGTTCGCCGCCTGCCATGGGTGGCGGGGCAGACTGTTGATGTGAAGGCGCAGATTGCTGTCCTGATCCCGAACCGGAACCACCCTGCATCGGACGCGCAACGCCGAACGCCGGACGGCTTCCGGTAAGACCTGGTTTCTTGCCAAATGCGCTCACAAGCCTGTCGCTCCATTTTTCGTTATCTTCATCTCCCAGTCGTGGTAACGAGAAATGGTGAACAAAAGGGTAATGGGTTGCGGCGGACTATAGGGTTTTGGCCTATGGTCTGTTTTGAAAGTTGGGGAAATCTAGGGTCAGGACCTATTAAATAGATCATCGAGGTTTGATGCCATTTTGTTCAGTGCGAGGCGGCAAGCGTTGGGCATAGTGGTTCTATGTCTAAGCTTGCCAACGTAGCAATGGACAAAATGGGTCAAATCCGAAGGACGCCAAAATGGCTTCGATCTCGAATCAAAACGCCCTTGCAGACAGAATGACTGTCTGCGGCGGACATTTTGCTCCGATATCTTTGCCATTTTGACGCCTCGATGATCTATTTAATAGGTCCTGACCCTAAGGGTTTCTGCGTACAGCCCGTAACGCACGAAAATATAAAAAGAAAATAGGGACATATGCGCAGCAGCAACGGATTTTTGATCGCGGCGTGCGGCTTTGCTGTGCTTTCTTGCGGCGATGCAGTCATCAAATCAATGGCAGGGTCTTGGCCTGTACCAGCGGTGGCGGCGTTGCGCTTTACTCTCGCTGTGCCGCTATTGGCGGTATTGGTTGCGGTTAAAGATAGCCCGGCGGCATTTGCGGTTAAACGGCCATGGCTTCAGTTTGGCCGATGATTGATGCTTGCCGGTACATCAATTGCATTTTTTTTTAGCCTTTTTGCGATGCCGCTGGCCGAAGCGACCGCCATTGTCTTTGTCACCCCGGTACTTACCGCGATAGCATCTGCCATTTTTTTAAAGGAGCCGCTGCATCTCAGAATTTGGGCTGCGTCGGTGCTGGCATTGGCTGGTGTTGCCTTTGTTTTACGCCCAAACGTTGCAACATTGGGTGCTGTGGCGTTTCTGCCTTTGGTTGCGGCGCTGTTTTTTTCAATCATGATTATCCTCAACCGGATGGCGGCTGGAACCGGAAAGCCAATGGCACTGCAATGGGCGATGGTATCCGTCGCGGCACCTGTCGTGTTGGTCGGCGCGATCATCGGCCATTATTCGGGCGGCCCGTCTTTGGCCGTGCCTTGGCCCGACAATAGCGTCATTCTGCGCTGTGCGATTGTCGCTGTGTCGGCGAGTTTCGCGCATTGGCTGATTTTCCAAGGAACGATGCAGGCGACAGCGGCAGATGCAGCGCAAGCCGTCTACATCCAGCTGCCTGTCGCATTGGCCATCGATGCGTTGGTATTTCGGCATTTTCCCGATATCATGGCACTGATCGGGGCGGCGCTGATTATATGCGCTGGCCTTTCGATGTGGCTTCACCAGCGGAAGGCAAACGGGGTGTGACGATACGGAAAATCTTGCTCTCAATCGTAGTAGGTACGCTGTGCTTACCAGCAGCGGCATTGGCAATGTCCGACGCGCATCCGATGCCGGAATGGATGGCGGGGACGTGGAGCCATACCGATGAAAAGGGCTGGTCCGAGGAGTATTGGACGCCTTTACGCGCAGACATCATGCTGGGGTCAAGCCGGTCTGGAACAGCCGACACACTGACATTCTGGGAGCAGATGCGGATCCAGAAAGAGGATGATGGCGCGGTTGTTTTATGGGCGACCAGCGCTGATCAAAAGCCTGTGCGGTTTGAAGCGCACATGTCTGGCCCCAGCGTCGTTGTCTTTGAAAACCCGGAACATGATTACCCGCAACGCATCCATTATTGGCGCGAAGGCAAAACCCTAAAAGCTGAGATATCGATGATGGATGACAGCAAAAAGGTGGCGTTTAGGTTTCGTTTGAAGAAACGGTAATCGCGCAGCGCCGCTTCATCGTTTCCGCCAGGTCAGCCACGATGTTGCGACATAGTTCCAAACCGAACCAATCGCGGCACCGGCAAGACCAGCAGCCCACCATGACCAGGATTGTGCAAACAGCAGTGATCCTAGGCCGACATTGGCGACAGCGCCAAATCCACAGGCGAGGCAAAAGCTGACAAGGCCGGTAACCCATTTGGGACCACGCAGTTTTCTGTCACGGTGCGTGAATTCATTGTTCAGCGTAAAGTTGAAAATCATCGCGCCGAACGTCGCCAGAGCTTGGCTGGTGGCGAATGCCACGCCACTGACATTGAGTAGCATAGAGAGTAACGTCAGATGGATCACCGCCCCCATCACGCCGATGGTGCCGAACATCAGCAGCTTAACCGGGATGTACTTGCCGATGATCTTGTCCAGCAACAGCTCGACATATTCCAGCGCGACCATGTTATCGAGTTTGGATTCGCCCGCGGTGCGTGTGCGAAATTCATAGGGAAGCTCGACGACGCGCAAAGGTGTTTTGCTTGATGCGACAACATCCAGCAGGATTTTATAGCCCATTTTCGACAATTGCGGAACGAGGCCGATAAACGTCTCACGGCGTACCGCAAAAAAGCCCGACATCGGATCGCTTAGCGGTGTTTTCATCACCAGCCCGGCAAGGCTAGTCGCAAATTTGCTAATGCGCACACGCGCCGAATCCCATTGTCCGACCGATCCGCCCCCAGCATAGCGTGTACCGATTGCCATTTGAAAATCCTTAGCGGCAATCGCGTGGAACATTTCTGGCAACAGCCGTTCGTCATGTTGCCGGTCACCGTCGATGACCGAAACGATAGGCGCAACAGTTGCAAGAAATCCTTCGATAACAGCGGATGACAAGCCGCGCCGACCGATGCGGCGGACCAAACGGACACGCTGATCGCGCAACGCGAGACTTTCTAGCAGCTCAATCGTGCCGTCGGTGGAGCCATCGTCGACGAACACAACTTCCCATTCAATCCCGGCTAGCGCGATCGAAATGTCCTGCAACAACGGCCCGACATTATCACGTTCGTTCAGCACAGGTACGATGACCGCGAATTCCAGCGGCTTGGCTTCATCAACAGAAAAAAGCTTGAGAGGAATATGTTCCAATTATCGGGTCCTTGCAGGTGGTAACAGGTCGTTGCGGAGATAGACCGAGATAAATCGGCGGTCGTAAAACTGGCGAGTGACGAAATGGTAATCCCGGGCGAGTGCCGCATCGACCAGCGCCTTTGGTTCGCGGCTAAGGTGAGGCACGACGCGCCGGTCGGCGGTGACAATAGCAACAGGGCGTGTCGTAAGGACGCGGCGAACCTCGGCGGCCTGATCCAGCCCCATCGAGTGTTTTTCCTGCAAATTGTTCAGATGGTCGGGATAGGGGCGCTTCGTCGGCAGGCAACTTCCCGTCATCGTGTAGAGCATCGTTGGGCCGTCATAGATGTAGATGCAGCCTTTCTGCACATGCGGCAGCATCGCCGCTGTCATCGTCTCCATAGAGGCGATATCGCGATCATTTTTGGCAAAGGATTTGGTATAGTCGGTCAGCGACAGCACATAGATGGCGAGCACCATCGGAGCGATCAGGCGAAGCTTAGACTTATCGACAAATGCCCCCGTCAGGATCGCCAAGGCTGGCACTAGAGGCACGCAATAGTGGATATAAATGCTGCCCGTCATGATGATGCCTGACAGGCAAGCGAGCGCCCAAATGCTGATTGCTGCGAATGCGGTAATGCTTATTGCTTGACGGTTGCGTTCAAGCCATGCCGACAATGCGAGAATGCTCAGCGGCAGCAGCATGATTGTCGAGCGGACGATGCAGTATTTCAGGATGTTCCCGGAAAGCTTCCCTCGGTCGAAAATGGACGTGAAGTTGGCGTAATAAAAATCCTCGAAATGGCCGATTGCGAGATAATAGCCCGCCACAATCAAAGTGGGCAGTAAGCCAAGCGCAACGAACGCAGGTGCATTTTTGAGCAGCGCCGATGCGAAACTCGTTCGCGTGCCGATCCGCCATAAAAAGAACAGGCCGAAAAATACGCATTGCGGCAACACGGTATATTTAACCTGCAAGGCGAGCCCCATGATGAACATCGCGGCCATTGCATAGCGCTTAATCAGGCCGTTATCGTCAGTTTCCAATGATTTGACCGCAAGCAGCATCGTACCGACGCAAAACAGCATCAGGAACGTTTCTGTCTGACCCACGTTGGAATTGAGGGCGCGCAGATACAGCACGTAGATCAACGCCGCCGCCAAAGCGCCTTTCCAGCTCGCAAAGCGCAGCGTGATGCAATACACTAACCAGCCTGTCGCAATGGCGAACAGCGCGGCAACCAGCTGATATTGCAGAATTCCATCTCCGCCCAGCAGGCGGATGGCAGCATAGATCAGGAACAGGCCGACTGGCTTTCGATCCCAGATGTCAACAAATGGGATATCGCCGCTCCACATCCGGTCGCCAGCAAGGAAATATAGCTGTTCGTCAAAATCGGGGGCAGGGTTGCCCAGTTCTGGAAAGCGCACAAATAGCGTAAAGATGGCGATTGCAGCCAGCACCAGCCAGCTGCGCATCGACGCAGACTGCGTCGCAGCGATGCCACGTTCAAGCCCCAACGAACCCGAAATATTTCCTGCCATAGACAGCGATGTCGACATGGTTTCCCCGCAAATTTATGAAGTGGGGCATAGATGACCATGGTTAACGAACGGTAAAACCGGGCGCAGCGGTTGATTGGCATTCGCGGCTTCCTAAGCAGAAATTAACCATTATCGGTGCAAGCAGGCGTGAAATAGACGCCAATCGGAAGAGCCGCCTTGCAAACAAATCTTGGATTCCAAACGGAAGTCGGTGCGGACGGCGCGCCGCTCGCTGCGCGCCGATACCCGCCGGTTGTTGTCATCGCGCTGATTATTGGTCTGCTCCCGCTCGCCAATGGTTTGCTGTTTCGTACTTACTATTTCCCGTTCCGTCCGGCTGTCTTGAACCCATTATTCGAGCTAGAATTTTTGTACCTGTTTGCAGAATTTTGCCTCATTCTGTGGGCTAGGGCGCGGGGCATGGCGTTCAAGACCGAGTTTCTGAAGCTGAACCAGCTGACACGATACGCATTATTGGCTTTCCTTTCCTTGTTTTGGATAAGTTCGGTCGCGTTCGCGCCTGCTCCGATTTATTCCGCCATCCGCGCGTTCTATTGGTTGGTCCATATCGGCTGCGCGTTTGCGCTTGGCTATTTGATAACCGCCGTTCGCCCCGTTCAGCTGCAACGGTCGGTAGAAATCGTCGCGGCCGGATTCGTCGCCATTTCGGTCGTGCTAGGCATCCATTTCTATTTCGCGCCGTTTTCCCATCACGCAGTGGAAAAAGGCTTCGACTGGACGTCGATTGCGCCGGGTTATTTGAGTATCCGGCAGTTTGGAATGGTGTCGGGCTTCGTCCTGACAGCATGGATTGCGACGATATTGTCTGGCAAAAAAGTCGGGGGTAGCGCGCTTGGCGCATTCGCCGTTACGGCGATTCTGTTTGGGATCATGTTCTGGACTGGCACACGTTCTGCGATGCTCGCGGTCGCGGTGGCGATACCGACAGTGGTGATATTTGGCCGAAAGCTACCGCCCAAATTCGCTATTGTGAGTGTGATGTTCGCGGCTGTCATTGGTGCAGCCTTGTCCACGATCTGGATACCGCCAGGTGGCAGCTATGGCATCCTAACACCATCGAAATTTGCGATCGTGGGATCACCCGACATTTCCAGCGGTAGGCTCGACCTGTGGCGCTACGGGCTGGAAATGCTTCGAGAGAGTCCAATATTTGGTTGGGGCGAAGGCAGCTATTTTCAGCTGCTGGCGATGGCGGGTAAAGGCTTTCACCTGCAACCACATAACTTCGTAATCCAGTTTTTGATGAGCTGGGGAATTCTGGCCGGAGGGATAGCATTGATCATGATGGCAAAGGCGCTGTTGCGGCTTCACCTTTGCTTGCACCGTGCGTATCTGATGATGATTCCGCTTGCCGCGCTCGACAGCATCCTGGTGATGGCGATGCTCGATGGCGCGCTGTTTACGTTGCGGACGATTTTGCCGGCGATATTCTTTTGGATATTGGCTGAAAAGATTAGCGCTGATGCCGATACGGCCCCAGCTTAGCCCGCGTCGCTGATTGCCTCGGCAAGGATCGTCAGGCCTTTTTCGTTCACTTCAGCAAAGCCGCCGGAGACGGTTAACACCTCGGGTGTCGCACCTGCTGTGGCATAGATGCTGATCGCACCATCGCGCAGCGTCGACATCATCGGACTGTGGCCTTCTAACACACCAAAGTCACCCTCGGCTCCGGGGACAACGACCATATGGACGTCCTCGCTGCGGACAAGGCGTTCAGGGGTTACGAGTTCGAAGTGGAGCGGCATGAGGTAAATCCTGAAATAATTCTAATTGTTACTAGATGACATTTTAGCGAAAACTGCGGCGCTTCCAGTGGCTGACTCCCAATATTGGGCTTTCCACTTTTCAGACGAACCTTTCAGTGTTCCCTTGAATTCGACTTTATCCGATTGGCCGGCTGGCTTTATCGCTCTCCACTTTCCGGCGGCATGCGGGAAACCCTGAAGAAATTGCTTTGAAAATGCGGCTTTGTCGGCGGGTTCAGCGCCGATGGTGCATGATTTGTCATCATCAGCAAAGCCGATCCACAACTTTCCTTCGGGCGTATTTAGCGAGGTGTAACGTACGGATTTATAGTTGGAAAAATTGTCTCCAAACCACTTGGCCGGCGCCGCCTCTACTACCAGACCTTCGCCCTCCATTCCAAGCAAAGGACGGTCAATTCCAGGCCAAGGACGACCTGTAGAAACCAAAAAGCAAGCATAGCCCAATGTAGGCTTTGCCGCCTCAATAAGACTATTGGGTGCGTCAAATCCTGGTGCAAGCTGGGCCTGCGTCGCTGTGGAACTTAACAGCGACGCACAAGTCAGAATAAAGACCTGGCCTAGTTTCATATGCTTTAAGCCGCCTCAGCTGCCAGTTTTTTACCCTTTTCGACAGCTTCGTCGATGCCGCCAACCATGTAGAAAGAGTTTTCTGGAAGGTGATCATATTCACCTTCGACAACGGCTTTAAACGATTTGACGGTGTCTTCGATCTGAACGAACTTACCCGAAATGCCGGTGAAGACTTCCGCAACATGGAATGGCTGCGAGAGGAACTTCTGGATCTTACGCGCGCGGCTGACGACCAGCTTGTCGTCTTCCGAAAGCTCATCCATGCCAAGGATGGCGATGATGTCTTGTAGAGATTTGTATTTTTGCAGCGTTTCTTGAACGCGGCGGGCGGTGTCGTAATGGTCTTGGCCGACAACCGCGACGGTTAGAACGCGGCTGGTGGAATCGAGCGGGTCAACCGCTGGATAAATGCCAAGTTCCGAAATCGCGCGGTTCAAAACGGTGGTCGCATCCAAGTGAGCAAACGACGCCGCAGGGGCAGGGTCGGTCAAGTCATCTGCTGGAACGTAAATGGCTTGCACCGAAGTAATCGAACCCTTGTTGGTCGATGTAATGCGTTCTTGCAGCTGACCCATGTCAGTCGCCAGCGTAGGCTGATAACCCACAGCCGAAGGAATACGGCCCAACAATGCGGACACTTCGGAACCAGCTTGCGTAAAGCGGAAGATGTTGTCGACGAAGAACAAAACGTCCTGGCCCTCAACATCGCGGAAATATTCAGCGATGGTCAGACCCGACAGAGCCACACGAGCGCGCGCACCGGGAGGTTCGTTCATCTGGCCGAACACGAGAGCAACCTTTGAACCTTCTGGGGTTGGGTTGCCGTCCTTGTCCTTGGCGATAACGCCTGCGTCGAGGAATTCGTGGTAGAGATCGTTCCCTTCGCGGGTGCGTTCACCGACGCCAGCGAACACC
>JBEBKE010000030.1:0-19719 GCA_040079555.1 Sphingorhabdus sp.
CCTGTCGAAAACGAGCAAAACAAAACCGGGAGTTGCATAGCGCTTCCCCCGGTTGGCGGCCAGAAAGTCTGACCGTTTTGTAATGACGCTATAACCGCGAGATGCGCGGTCAGTCATGTTTAGGCTCAGGCCGAAAGCTTCTTGCGGCCACGCGCGCGGCGACCGTTCAAGATGTTGCGACCAGCAGCGGTCGACATACGGAGACGAAATCCGTGACGGCGAGCGCGCACTAGATTGCTCGGTTGAAAGGTGCGCTTCATGGCTCAAATCCTTAAAAAACAAATGCGTTGTAAAAGTAAGGGCCGCCGAATCATTTCAGCGACCGCCTTTGTTGGATGGGCTTCTATGGTGCGGGCCCGCAAAAGTCAACATTGCATCCGTCGCACATTCAGAAATTGGGGCAATCCTGATCGTCCCGCCTGAATACGCGCAAGATGTCGCGCTTGATAGGCGGAAACGGCGGTCGTTTGCGAAACCGTTTTCGCCGCAGCGCCCATCCGATCCACAGGCTGTATTCGGGGTGCTTTTTGGAATGGCGGGCAAATTGCTTGCGCGCCCAATGCGAATTTTTAAGGATGAGGCCCAGGCCGAGGATGAAAAACAGCAACCCGCCTGGCCCCGGCAACCAGCTGATGATCGGCGCGGAAATAACCAGCGCCCAACCGCATAGCATCATCACCAGTTGAACGGCGCGGTGCTGCGCAGATTTGCCGATTTTGCGTTGGTTCATCATGGCTGATGTGGGGGGCTGTGCCATTTAAACAAGGCATTTGAATGACAGCCGGTGTAAACTCAGGGTGTTCCTTATGCGGTTTCAGCCTCGCACAAAGCCACCAACTGATCCGCACACGCGCCCCAGCCATCAACAAATCCCATCTCCAGATGACTATTACAGGCTTCCTCGGTCCAGTGGCGACACGTGGCGGTGTAGCGCGTGCCGTCGCCCTCGGTCGAGATTTCCCAAATGCCGATCATAAACGGTCCGCTCGGCATCAAGTCGCCGACGATAGCGTCGGTAAAGGCAAAACGTCGCCCTTCATCCCATGCGAGCACCGTTCCGGGATGCGGATGGACTTCACCATCGGGGCCGTACATGGTGCACGACGACGCACCGCCTGCGCGGCGTTCCAATGTGTCAAACTCGGCGCGCCATGGCTTTGGACACCACCATTCGTCGATGCGGTTGGCCATAACATCCCACACCGTTACGGGCGGTGCGTTGATGAAACGCGTGACGGAGAGTTCCCAGCCATTTTCTGCGGTTGCGGTCATGTTTGGCTTCCTTTTCAATCTCTATCCGTTGGACCCAGCATCCAGAAATGGCGATAGGGTCGCGCGCCGTCTACCGCGCGAGCGACCGAAGGGCGGGCGAGCGCGCGGGCGCGATAGGCCTTTACCCGCGCGCAGTCATCGGGGATGGGATGGACCCAGTCGGCGTAAAACAAAGCAGGTGCGGCTGCACAATCAGCGAGCGTAAATGCGTCGCCGCAGGCCCAATTGTTCTCTGGCAGTCTTTCATTCAACCAGCGGTAAATCTCGGACAGCGCGGCCTTTGCGCGCGCGATGCGCATTGGGTCTGGCTTTTCGGTGATAAAGGGCAGATGTTCCGCAACGACCGCCTGCATTTGGCCCATGACGTGGTTATCAAAAACGCGATCCATAAAACGAATTTCTAGCGCAGCTTCTGGGTCGCCGGGTATGAACTGGTTGAACGGCGGATAATGCAAATCGAGATGCTCGATGATGATAGTGCTTTCGATCAATACCTTGTTGCCATCTTCTAAAACAGGAAATTTGTTCAACGGCCATAATTGCTTAAGGCGGCCACCGCGTTCCAGATCAGCCGCTGCATCGTCATCGACGCTGCAAAACTCGAACGGTAAATCCTTTTCGTACAGCGCGATCAGCGCCTTCCACGTGTACGAAGAAAACAGATGTCCATGGAGTTTGAGTGCCATGATGCTAGCCCTGCACCGCAGCTTCAATCACCGCGTGATCGATTTTGTGCATTGTCATCATCGCGGCAAAGGCGCGCGCGGCAACATCGCCGCCTTGCGCCATAGCATTCGTCAAAACATGCGGCGTTATTTGCCAGTTCAGGCCCCATTTGTCCTTGCACCAACCGCACGCGCTCTCTGCACCACCGTTGCTGACAATCGCATTCCAATAACGGTCGGTTTCGGCCTGCGTGTCGGTTCCAATTTGAAACGAAAACGCTTCGCTGTGCGGGAACGCAGGTCCACCGTTCAGGCCAATGCACGGCACGCCGACAACGGTAAATTCGACGGTTAAGACATCGCCTTTTTTGCCCGATGGATAGTCTCCGGGGGCCCGGTGGACGGCGATGACGACGCTGTCGGGGAAGGTTGCAGCATAGAAATTGGCTGCAGCCTCGGCATCGTTATTAAACCAAAGGCATAAAGTATTGCTCGTCATAATGTGTTCCTTATTTCAGCCAGTCGCGGGTTCCCCACATCCGCGCGAAGTGCCATTGCAACGCACCTATGATGACAAGAACGGTTGGAAACGTGACCAGTTCAGCCCCCATTTTTGAAAAAGCATTGGTCATGAAAATGGGCCAACTAAATTGAACAAGGATGGCGATAAAGCTGACAAAAAACAAGGGTGTCGCAATGCGTTTGCGCAGCAGCAATGCAACCGCGCCTAAAGTTCCGCAACCAACAGCGACGGCAAAGGCGACCCATGTCCATGTCGGCATCGCGCTCCACAGCTCGCGTTGCACTTCTGGCAATCCGGCATAGCCTGATTCGCTCATTTGCCAGTTGGTGACAAATGACCAGACGCCCATCAGGTTCCATAACAGAGACAAGGCTGCAACTGGTATCAACCAGCGTGGTGCGGTTTTCTCGATCATCATTGCGCTTTCATTTTGCGCCAACCAGCGCGAACATCGCGCCTTGAGGATCGATGCCCTGTATGATCCAGTCGTCGCCGGGTACCTGCATCGGTCCGTTTACAACCTGTCCGCCATTGGCCTCGACAGCGACCTTTGCTGCATCAATCGACGCGACCCAGAAATAATGGTTCCACATCGACACCGGCATTTCCGGCATCGTGCCCATAATCGCGCCTATGGTTACATCGTCATGGGCGGCAAATTGGTATTTCCCCATCTCGCCCATGTCCATAAAATCGGGCAGGGTCCAGCCGAATTGACTGGTATAAAAGGCGGTGGCTTTGTCTGCATCATCGGCCATTAATTCGTTCCAGCCACAGCGGCCAACATGCTTGTCGGCGGAAAACGATGTGCTTTCGCCGCCACTGGGATTCGGGGCAGGCGTCATGATATAAAAGGGTGCGCCGCAGCAATCGGCGACCATCGCCATGCGGCCCGCCATCGGCACATCATGCGGTTGCATCAGGCACTTTCCGCCCGCCGCCTCAATGGCAGCAACGCTGGCGTCGCAGTTATCTACCCCTATATAGCCAACCCAGCAGGGCTTTGCGCCATGTTCGATCATTTCAGCGGTTAACCCCAGCACGCCGCCCGTCATGCCGCCATCGGCATTAGTTACAAAGCCGTAATCACCTGCACCCGCAGGGCCGGGATTGAGTGTCCAATTTGGCACGACCGCCTCATAAAACGCCTTCGCACCCGCAAAGTCAGTCGTCATCAATTCATACCAAATCCAGCTTCCTTGCAGCGTCGTCATGCTCGGTTCCTTTCAGGCTTTGAAGTCAACCACGGGGTAAAATCCGCCCCAGATCATGCGTTTACCGTCAAACGGCATCGGGTTTTTTTCGGGGTTCATGCGGGGGTCTTTTGTATCCGGATCCATCATCACCGCATAGGCTTTGTCCCGAGTTTCCTTGTCGGGCCATTCTATCCAGCTGAAGATCACATCTTCATCGGCTTCGGCTTTTACCGCCATTCGAAAATCGGTGACTTTGCCGTCGGGCACATCATCCGCCCAACATTCGATGACGCGCAAAGCGCCCATCTCTATGAACATGCTGTCCGCATTGTTGGCGTGGTCAATGAATTTCTGCTTGTTCGCTTTCGGGCAAGCGATGACGAAACCGTCGATATAGCTCATTGCCGTTCTCCCTTCATGTCGTGCATCGCTTTGTTCATCGCCTCGGTCAGTTCCTCGCCCATCACTGGCGGTCCTTTGGGGGTGGCGATGGACCAGCGGTGGCCGAACGGGTCCTCGATCACGCCGTAACGATCACCCCAGAACATATCGGCCATTGGCATAATTGTTTTAGCCCCGGCGGCGACAGCACGGGCGGCCCACGCATCGCAATCATCGACTTTCAGATGCAAGATGACCGAGGTGCCGCCAAGCGTCGGCGGGGCGGCATTGCGATGCGCCTCGTCCACCTCACCAAATTCATCGGCTAGCATCACCATGCAATGATTGACCATGATCGATCCGTGCATCAACCGACCGTCAGGGCCGGGAAGGCGCATCAGTTCGGTTGCGCCAAATGCTTTGACGTAGAAATCGATGGCGGCGGCGGCACCTTTACACACCAGATGCGGTGCTAGGCCGTGCATGCCGAAATCGGCGGGGTTCGGTGCGGGGTCGCTCATGGACACACTCCTCTATTATCCAGCACTATTGGCGCGAGAGGGCGTTACGCAGCTACCCGACTCGTCCCATGCGAAACATGACGGTTAGTTGCTGTGTTTGTCAAATTTGGGACATGGGCGGCATTTCCGCCGACGGGGTCAGTCCAGCCGGACGTAACGTGCCAGATCGCGGCTGTTGAGATAGAGCGCGTCGTCATGCGGTGCGGTGTTGGTCATTGCGTAGAATGACCGCGCTTCGGTTTCGCTCAACCCCATGTCGCGGTAGAATTTGATATATTCCTGATGCACCGGATCGCTGGCGGCAAAGTCATTGGCTTCATAGCCATCTTCATCGCGCCAGCTGTGGACGGCGAATTCTGCCGTTGGGGCTGCGCTGCGTTTTGCACCGGCCAAGAACAATTCGACGCCGCCCGAACGGACTGAGCCGCCTGCGGGGACATAGGTCGCAATCCCTGCGCCGCGCACCATGCGGGCCAACGCTAGGTTCGCTTCGTCATCGCCGGTGCCGGGGCATTCGACCATGTCGATTTGGCGGATGCCGGGAAAGGCGCGGAGCAAGGCGCGGAACTGCGCAGGTGTTTCGGTTTCGATGCTGCCAATTAATTCGGCGCGGTCGGGTGATACCATGTGGAATGGACCAAAGCTGGCAAGCGGTTTAATGCTGGGTGCGGCATTAGCAAATTGGTCCGCGACAAAGCGTTCTGTGCCGCCAACGTCCTCATCCGCATCGTCATAGACGAACTCTTCAACCTCAATCGTAATTGTGATTTGCGCAGCCGCGGGCACAGCCGAAAAGGCGGCGAGGGCGAAAAGGACAGGGGCGATAAAGCGCTTCATAGCCGCCCCTATGCTGGCTGCGGATTGCGAAGATATGATCGGCAAAGGTTAATGCGGCATTGGGGATGATTGAGGGCAGGCACTAATTACCTAGGCAATTGCGTGATAGTGACACGCAGCCAGCACCGCTCCATCAAACATATAAAGATGTGGGGGTGTCGATATGGTCGCGTTGGTTTCAACGGTTGCGTATTTGGGTTTAGAGGCGCGCACGGTAGAGGTACAGTGTCAGGTGGCGGCGGGCGTTCCTGCGTTCATCGTCGTTGGCCTTCCCGATAAGGCGGTCGCCGAGAGCCGGGAGCGTGTACGCGCCGCGATTGCCGCCTTGGGATTATCGCTGCCGCCCAAACGGATTACTGTGAACCTGTCGCCTGCGGATTTGCCAAAAGAAGGGTCGCATTACGACCTGCCGATTGCGCTGGCGTTGTTGGCTGCGATGGGTTTGGCCGATGCAGAGGCGCTGTCGCACTTTTTTGTGGTCGGCGAATTGGGGCTGGATGGGCGGATCACCGCAACACCCGGTGTGTTATTGGCGGCGCTCCATGCCTCGACGAACGAGATGGGTTTGATCTGTCCCGCCACGCAAGGCGCAGAGGCGGCTTGGGCAGGGAATATTGATCTTGTAGCAGCACCGGATCTGATAGGCTTGCTCAACCATCTGAAAGGGCAAGGGATATTGGCGCCGCCGAAACCGGGCGAGATTTCCAAGGCTCCCGGCGGTGCCGATCTGAAACAGGTGAAGGGGCAAGAGACTGCAAAACGTGCCTTGGAGATCGCTGCTGCTGGCGGGCATAATCTGCTGATGATAGGTCCGCCGGGGGCAGGGAAATCCTTGCTAGCGTCTTGTCTGCCGGGGATATTGCCCGACCTGACGCCGGCAGAGGCTTTGGAGGTTTCGATGGTCGCCTCCGTCGCCGGAACGTTGGAGGGTGGCCGCATGTCGCGCACGCGCCCATTCCGTTCCCCACATCACAGTGCGTCAATGCCTGCATTGGTTGGCGGCGGATTGAAGGTGCGACCGGGCGAAGTCAGTCTGGCACATCTCGGCATATTGTTTCTGGATGAATTACCAGAATTTCAGCGTGTTGTGCTTGATAGTTTACGCCAGCCCTTGGAAACTGGAGTCGTCTCGGTGGCGCGCGCGAATAGCCACGTCACCTTTCCCGCGCGCGTGCAATTGGTCGCGGCGATGAACCCGTGCCGTTGCGGACATTTGGGCGATGCGGCACTTGCATGTAGCCGCGCGCCGCGTTGTGCCGCAGACTATCAGTCGCGCGTTTCGGGACCGATGCTCGATCGTATCGATCTGCATGTCGAGGTGCAAAGCGTCAGCGCCGCTGATCTAGTCCTGCCACCACCAGCCGAGGGTTCTGCCGAAGTGGCGGCGCGTGTGCAGCACGCACGCACGGTGCAAACCGAAAGGATGTCTGGGACAGAAATGCGCACCAATGCCGATCTCGATGGCGATGCGCTGGAGGCGCATGCAACGCCCGATGAGCCCGGGCAACGCTTGCTGGCGCAAGCAGCAGAGGCGATGCGGCTTTCGGCGCGGGGCTATACGCGGATTTTGCGGGTTGCCCGCACCATCGCTGATCTGGCAGGGTGCGCATCTGTGGGTCGCATCCACATTGCGGAGGCGTTGTCGTACCGGCGTCAGGCTCCGCGTAACTGATCGGAGAAATTCATGTCCTATTTGATGCTGCGTTATACCCTGAAAGACGGCGTCTCTCGCGAAGATTTTGAAAGCTGGGTGAAGGACACGGACCAGCCGACGATGCGTTCGTTGAAAAGCGTTAGTAGTTTTGAAACATGGCGCGCGACGGGTTTGCTGATGGGTGAAGGCGCGCCATCGCAGGACTATTTCGAGATATTCGAGATCAATGATTTTGCGGCGTTCACCGGCGAGGATATGCCGGGCGATGCCGTGCAGGCGATCATGGGGCAGTTTATGGGTTTTGCCGAAAATCCGGAGTTTGTGGTGGCTGAAAAGCTTTAAACTTATCTGGGCTAAAAACAGAAGGTTCACCTTAGAAACTTCGTCATTCCCGCGAAGGCGGGAATCCATCACCTGAGCATCCGTTTTACGCTATGGTGTAGCTTTAACCTCTATGTCAGGTGATGGATTCCCGCCTTCGCGGGAATGACGAGTGTGTGTTAATATAGTAGGTGCGATGGCGCCACTACTCCAAAAACTCTACAACCTCCCCCGGAGCCGCACGCACAAACGCCTTCGCAATATCAAAGCTGTGTCCGGCGCGTAGGAATGCTTGAAACTGCTTGTGCTGTAATTCCGGCGTTGCTTGTTCGGTCGCAAACGGCCCAATTCGCTTGCGCTGGGCAAAGCGTTCAGCCGATTGCCAGCGCGCATTTTCGCTGTCTTCGCGGGCTTCGCCGGAGTCAGTTTCGCTGATCCCTTTGGCGCGCAAATCCTCGTTTACGCGCCGCGCGCCAAACCCTCTGGCGGTCAATGCCCGCGCCCGTGACGCGGCAAAAGCGGCGTCATCGACATAGCCCAAGCGGTTAAAATCCTCGATCATTGCGTCGATGTCGGGAGCCTTCGCGCCCTCAACCCATCCGCGCTCGCGTATTTTGCGGGTCAAATAGGTTGCCAGCTTCGCCCGGCTGGTGGCATAGCGGCCAACATAATGCAGCGCCAAATCGCGCAATTTTGCGGGATTTAGCGGTTTAGGCAGCCGATCTGGGTCGTTTCTTCGGGACACGCCGCATTTGTGCCATAGTCGGGTCCGATTTTGAACTCCAAAGCTGCGCTAAGAGCAGACCGCCTAAAAAGATAAAGCAGGATCGCATATGACAGCCATTTCACCCACGCCAACGACGGATAGCCTGACGCGGCGTTTCTCGGATTTTGAGACATTGGGTGAGGCGCTGGATTACGCGGCGCAGGGTGTGCGCGGTTTGAACTTTCACGATATGCGCGGGCAAATGGCGCGCAGCTATCCGTTTAGCGAGTTGCGTTCTGACGCGCTGGACATGGCCTATCGCCTGATCAGCCATGGCGTGAAGCCCGAGGACCGGATTGCGTTGATCGCCGAAACCGGGCCAGATTTCGCGGCGTTATTCTTTGGCTGTATCTATGCAGGCGCATGGCCGGTGCCATTGCCGTTGCCCACATCCTTTGGCGGCAAAGAAAGCTATATCGACCAAATTGCAGTGCAATTGCAAAGTTGCGACCCCAGCATATTGTTTTTCCCGGCAGAGTTGCGAGAAACGGCTGGTGAAGCGGCGCGACAGAATAATGTCGAGGGGCTGGATTGGGAGGGCTTTACCGACCGGATCGCGCTGCGCACCGATTTGCCACAGGCGCAGCCAGACCAGATTTGCTATCTGCAATATAGCAGTGGTTCGACCCGTTTCCCGCATGGTGTGGCCGTTTCCCACAAGGCGCTGCTGAATAACCTGTCGGCGCATTCGCATGGAATGGAGGTGCAGGATTCGGACCGTTGCGTGTCGTGGCTGCCTTGGTATCACGACATGGGCTTAGTCGGCTGTTTCCTCTCGGTCGTCGCCAATCAGGTTTCGACCGATTATATGAAGACAGAGGATTTTGCTCGCCGCCCTTTGGCTTGGCTGGACATTGTTAGCCGCGCGGATGGCACGGTGATCAGCTACTCCCCCACATTCGGTTATGACATTTGCGCGCGGCGCATTTCCAGCCAAACGCATGTTTCGGAACGCTTTAAGCTCGATCATTGGCGTTTGGCGGGTAACGGTGCGGACATGATCCGGCCTGACGTCATGCAGTCATTTGTCGACGCCTTTGGCGATGCAGGATTTAAGGCGAGTGCGTTTTTGCCAAGCTATGGTTTGGCCGAGGCGACATTGGCGGTTTCGATAATGCCGCCGGGTGAAGGCATTAATGTCGAGTTGGTTGAGGAGAGCGAATTGACCGGCATGGCGGGCAGCGCGGATCGTCCAACACGGTACCGGGCTATCGTTAACTGCGGCAAAGCGGTCAAAGACATGACCATCGAAGTCCGCGAAGAGGATGGCAGTGTCTTGCCCGACCGCGTGATTGGCAAAATCTGGTGCACCGGTCCGTCGATCATGAGCGGCTACTTCCGCGATGAGGAATCAACTGCCGCCTGTATGCAAAATGGCTGGCTAGATACCGGTGATATGGGTTATCTTTCAGACGGTTATATCTTCGTCGTCGGCAGTGCCAAAGACATGATTATCATCAATGGCAAAAATCATTGGCCACAGGATATCGAATGGGCAGTCGAGCAATTGCCCGGATTTAAGGCTGGCGATATCGCTGCGTTTTCGATCACGACGGTCGGCGGGGAGGAGGCTCCAGCCGTTCTCGTCCAGTGCCGGACATCAGACGAAGCCGAGCGCGCCAAGTTGCGCGAACAAATTAAGGATAAAGTCCGTTCGGTCACGGGCATGAATTGCGTCGTCGAGCTGGTCCCACCGCGTACCTTGCCCCGCACCAGCTCTGGCAAAATGAGCCGTGCCAAGGCGCGCAATCTTTATCTTTCCGGTGAAATTCAGCCCTATGCCATCGCGGCATGAGCGCCTTCTTCGGTAAACTAGTGTAAAATATTAAATGTTTTTGGTTTCCGCGCGGATGCTTACGATTAAGTAAGTTTCATCGCGTAACGCGGGCTGGTGAATAGCGAAAAGACGATCACTGATCTGCCGACCGAGATTTCGGCACCGGCCCTGCTGGGCTTGAAAGAGCCCGTGGGGTTCAGCAGTGCTCAGTTGCGCGAAATTCAGGCGCGTTCGATGAAGCACCGTCCATTCGGACAATTTGCGGCGAACATGATCTGCGGCGCTCTGGTTGTCGCGATCAGCTTTGGCATCGTTCCCCTTTGGGCGCTTGCCGCATGGGCGCTGCCATTAGCACTTGTAAGCGGTGCTGGATTTTTTGGCCGTCAAGCCAAGCCTGCGCCTAATCCGCTGCGCGCAGATGCTCAAACCTTCAATCGCATCGCGCGGCATTGGGGTGCTGGCGGCGTCGTTTGGGGTGCCAGCCTGCCTTTGTTTGGTTGGTTCGGCGGACTGGCAGAAATTTTGGGAATCTGGTCCGTCTGCGTCGCGATGATGGTTTACGCATCGATGTTGATGCCCAGCGTGCCGATTGCAGCAGCCACTTTTATCGGTGCTGTCACCATTGGCGGCGTCGCCGGATGGGTGATTGCCGAGCAATATTATCTCGCGGTCGCAGCTGCGGCGTTGGGGCTATTGTTGATTGTCGGTGTTATTCGGACGGCGGCGTCGCAGATCTTGTACCAACTCGCCAGCAACGTGTTGCAAGAAAAGACAGAAACGGTCAGCTTGCTGCTGAGAGAGTTTGAAGACAGCGGTGCAGACTGGCTTTGGCAGACCGATACGGCGCGGGCCGTTACGCACACTAGCCCGCGTTTTGCCTATGCCTTGGAAGAAGACGCTCGCGTTATCGAGGGGCAACCGCTGCTTAAATTGATTGCGGGCGATGCTTGGGAAACGGGCGTTTATCCGGCCGCCTTGCACGACCTTGCCGAACGGCTAAAGCGGCGCGAAGCCTTTAGTAACCTAATCGTGCCTGTGACTTTTAAAGGGAAAACCCGTTGGTGGGAACTTTCTGCATCGCCGCGACTTTCCGAAGACGGCGCGTTTTTGGGTTTTCGTGGGGTAGGCTCGGACGTCACAGAGCAACGCGAATCGGCTGACAAGATTTCGCATCTTGCCCGGTTCGATACTCTGACTGCGCTGCCCAACCGGCTGCAACTGACCGAAACTTTGGGCCGGGCACTGACCGAGGCAGAAAAATGGCGGAGGCGCTGCGGCTTTTTCATGATCGATCTGGATCGATTTAAAGCGGTAAACGACACCTTGGGGCATCCCGTTGGCGATCGCCTGCTGGCTCAAGTGGCAAAGCGGCTCCGCATGATCATGTCGGAAAACGAACTTTGCGGACGTTTGGGCGGCGACGAATTCGCGGTTGTCTTGATGGACGCCAATGATACCTCTTATGTTGAGCGGTTGGCGAAAACCATTATCGAGGCGCTATCAAAGCCGTATGAAATTGACCAGAATACGCTGTACATCGGCGCATCAATCGGCAGTGCTGTTGGCCCTATGGACGGGCGCACCGTCGAGCTGTTGATGCGCAGCGCCGACCTTGCGTTGTATCGGTCAAAAGAAGAAGGCGGCAATACGCATCATAGCTATCAGCATAAGCTTCATGCCAATGCCGAAGAAAAGCGCGTGTTGGAGTTTGAATTGCGCCACGCGTTGGAACGCAACCAGCTGCACCTTGAATATCAGCCTGTCGTCGAGGCGGGCGGCGATCATGAGATCACCGGATTTGAAGCGCTGTTGCGTTGGAAAAACCCCAAATTCGGCAATGTGTCGCCGGTTAAGTTTATTCCTGTAGCGGAAGACGCGCGCCTGATCGTGCCAATCGGAATTTGGGTGCTGCGCCAAGCGTGTAAGGACGCGATGAGCTGGCCCGAATCCACAAAAGTCGCGGTCAACATATCGGTCGATCAGCTGACAAGCCCGAACTTTATGGATACCGTGGTGTCGGCCCTACACGACAGCGGGCTGCCAGCATGGCGTCTTGAGCTTGAAGTGACCGAGAGCATATTCCTGCGCGATGGCGGGCATACGGTGCAGATCCTTGATCGGCTGCGCAAAATGGGGATCAAATTGTCGCTGGACGATTTTGGAACCGGCTATTCATCGCTGGGATATCTGCGTAACATCCGTTTTGACACGATCAAAGTGGACCGCAGCTTTGTTCAGGGCGCGGCCAAGTCTAAGGCAGAAAGCATCGCGATTATCCGCGCCGTGGTCGCCCTTGCTGACGCGTTGGATATCACGACAACGGCGGAAGGGGTTGAGACCGAAGCCGAAATGGCAATGATCCAGCAAATGGGCTGTACCAAAATTCAGGGCTATTATTTCGGTCGCCCGATGGTGTTTGCTGACAGCCTTGTCCTATTCAAAGGCGATCAACGCAACGTTGCTTGAACGGCGCTTGGTTGCGTTAACCAGCTGCGAACATCCAACGCGGTTTGTTCCGCTGCTTCCTCCATCGGAAGGTGTCCGATGCTAGGATAAATATGCGATGTTGAATGGGTGTATTTCCCCTCGAACCATTTGACGGATTCAACCGGGATCAATGAATCCTGTTCCCCCCAAAGGATCAAGGCTGGGATTGCGGCTGTTGCTGCGGAAACGGGTGTTGGCGTCAAACGGCTTGCATATTGGGCAAACCGTTTGCCGGTTGCTTCACGATTGCCGGGGTAGCGCAGCAATTCCCAATATTCATCAACCTCAGCCTGCGTGACAACCGCTTGATTGCTGACAGTTTGTTTCAGCGACGTTTCCACCACGCTGCGCGGCGTGATCACGCGGGCGAGTTGGTTCAGCACCGGCAGGCGAGCGATCCGAAATCCGATAGGCAGGCTTTTGGGTTTCGCATCCGGCGCTCCGCCCGCATCGACCAGAATGATACCAAGCAGCTTTTCGGGGTGCGCTTTGGCATATTCATGCGTAACCCAGCCGCCCATGCTGTTTCCGCCGAGGTAGAATTTGGTCAGGCCCCGGTTTTTGGCAACACGTTCAACCACATCCGTGAACGCTTTCGCGCCGTAATCGTCCTTTGGATGCGGACCGGTAAGGCCATGGCCCGGCTGGTCATAACGGATAATGCGATAGTCTTTGCCCAGCCGATCCACCCATTGCTGCCATGTATGCAGCGACGCGTTCGATCCATGCAGCAGGATGATCGCCGGTGCATCCTTTGGCCCCTCATCTCGCAGATGGACAGTCAGGCCATCGCCCAGATCAACAAATTCGGATTCGGCATTGGCATATTTCGCGCGCAATTCGTTGGCAGGAATGTCACCAGCATATCCCCAAAGGAACAAGGCACCGATCAAAACCGCAAGCACCAATGCTGCCCATTTCAGAATTTTGCGCATAGCCCAATGTTCCCCAGTTCGTTTACAAGATTTCGCGCACCCTATCTTGCGGACGGCACAAACGCACACCTTTTTCGGTTTCGACGAACGGTCGCTCCACCAGAACAGCGTCGCGCACCATTTCAGCGATGATCCGTTCGCTATCGGCGCAATCGATCAGGCCGAGTTCTTCTGCGCGCGAACCACGGGTGCGCAACGCTTCGCGGGCGCTCAATCCGGCGTCGCGGAATAGTTGCACAAGCTTTGTTCGCTCAAACGGCACTTTTTTATATTCGATGACGGTCAGGTCGACGCCGGGTGTCTCTTGCAGGATAGCCAAGGTTTTGCGCGATGTGCCGCAGTCGGGGTTGTGCCAGATCATTGCTTTCATCGATTGCTGCCTTTGCAGCCACATTATGATGTCGGCATAAAAACTTCAACCGGCACGCGTTTCTAATTGCTTTTGATAATTGTTCGCAATAGTAGCGCGACTGTGAATTGAGAATGCTTATCAATAAGGACGTTTTGGATGTTTAGGTTTTCGGGATATTCGGTTTTGGCATTGTCCGCTGCGTTGGCGACACCGGCGCAATCAGCCACGCTCGACGCCGCCGCCGAAGACCAATGCGAAGATTGCCGCGCTATTATCGTGACGGGTGCAACCACCGGCTATGTCGCGCAGGACATTGTGACCGCGACAAAAACCGACACGCCTTTGCTGGATGTCCCGCAATCGATCCATGTCGTGACCCGCGAACAGCTGGATGATCAGGCGCATTACAGCCTTGGCGAAGTGCTACGCTATGTACCCGGCACGACAGTTGGGCAGGGCGAGGGCAACCGCGACCAGATCACCTTGCGCGGGCAAAACACGACGGCTGATTTCTTCCTCGATGGTGTGCGCGATGATGTTCAATATTATCGCGGACTGTATAATGTTGAACGCGTCGAGATCCTAAAAGGCCCTTATGCACTGATCTTTGGACGTGGCGGCGGCGGCGGGATCATCAATCGGGTGCAGAAATCGCCGGTCGGCGATGAAACTTTCGGCAGCGCGCGGGCGAGCGTGAACAGCTTTGGTGGTTGGGACCTGTCGGGCGACATCAACGTCGCGTTGAGCGATAAGACCGCGTTGCGGGTCAATGCAACCTATGAAGCCATTGAGGGCGATCGCCAGTTCGTTGATGGCAGCCGCTTTGCGATCAATCCCTATTTGGGCGTCGATTTGACGGACGATTGGAAGCTTGGCTTTTCCTATGAATATGTGAACGATGACCGCGTGAATGATCGCGGTGTGCCGTCGATTGCAACCGGCGTCGGCCTGCCAAACATTCCCATTCGCGGCTATGATCGTCAGTTCTTTGGCGTTCCCGGTCTGAACCGCACCACGCTAGAGGCGCATATCGCCAAGCTGCGGCTCGACGGACAACTGGCTGACAATCTGAAGTTCACCAGCACCGTTTTGTACGGTGACTATGACAAGCTTTACGTCAATGCCTTCGCCAATGGGGCGGCAACGTCGCAGACGGGCACGGTTGTGTTGGACGCTTATTCCGATCCTACAAAGCGCGAAAATCTGATCGCGCAGGCAAACCTGATTTGGGACGTCACCACTGGCGCACTTGACCACAAGCTGCTTTTTGGTGTCGAATACGGAGTTCAAGATACACGGAATCAACGGCTTGTTCGTACACTGGGTAGCCTCCCTTTAAGCGTGAACTTGGTCAATCCGGTTTATCCAACGATCATCTTCACCAACCCATCGCGGGACACGGTTTCGGACGTGAAGTTTTTCTCGGCTTATGCGCAGGATCAAGTGTCGGTTGGCGATCATTTCGATGTTGTCGTCGGTCTGCGCTATGACAGCTTTGAGATTAAGGGCACCGACTTCGTCCCCTTGGTTGACCGTGCATTTGGCCGCAGCGATAAAAAAGTCAGCCCACGTGTTGGCCTGATTTGGAAGCCTCAGGAAAACATTTCGGTCTATTCCAGCTACAGTCAGTCGTTCCTGCCGCGTTCGGGCGATCAGTTCGTTACGCTGACAACAACCCAAGAAAACCTGGCGCCAGAGAAATTCACTAACGCCGAAATCGGCGCGAAATGGGACATTATGCCCAATCTGAATATCACTGCGGCGGTGTTTCAGCTTGATCGCAGCAACGCGACGACGCCCGATCCAGTCAATCCATTGACCTCGATCAACATCGGCAAGACGCGGACAAAGGGGATCGAGCTGGCCGCCACCGGCCGCGTGCTGCCGAACTGGCAAGTCAGCGTTGGCTATACCTATCAAGACGCCGCTTTGCGCGGGAACGACAGTGTCCGACTTGGCCAAGTCCCGAAACATCAGGCGTCGCTTTGGAATCGTTATGATTTCAGCGATGCGTTGGGCGTAGGCGTCGGTATCATCCACCAAAGTAGCCAGTTTGCGGCAATCCGCAGCAGCGCGACAACCACCAAACTCCCCAGCTTTACCCGCGTCGATGCTGCGTTGTATTTTGATGTCAGTGAAACGATTGAGCTACAGGCCAATGTCGAAAACCTGTTCGACACTGATTATTACTCTGACGCGCATAATAACAACAACATCACGCCGGGCGCGCCGGTCAACGGACGGCTGACTGTTAGGGTTAAGTTTTAAAAGCTGGGGATTATCTCTACTTTTTTTGAGCTCGCACGAAGACACGAAGACACAAAGAAAGAAAAAAGGGCGTAGTCCTATTTTATCTAAGTAGGGCGCCTACTGCAGCGAAATGACCGGAATTGCGCTGCGCGCGTTCTTCCTTCATGTCTTCGTGTCTTCGTGCGAGCTAATATCCCACAACCAGTCAGTCAAAATGCTAGTCAGTCTTGAGTCACCGCCGCCGCATGCGCCTTTCCATTTTCGACATAATGCGCAACGCCCATGCGCATCCCTATCAGCGCCGCCTCGGGCAGTTCGCGCAGCAGCTTTGCAGGGCGGCCGACCCATAATTCTTTGGCCCCCATATGCTTGCCCTCTGGCAATAAAGCCCCCGCACCCAGCATTGCGTCTTCGTCGACCACGGAGCCGTTCATGATAATCGCGCCAAGCCCAATAAAACCGCGATCCTTGATCGTGCAACCGTGCACCATCGCCATATGGCCGATCAGCACATCATCGCCGATGATCGTCGGACATTCTTCGCGAACACCGGGCACAGCGCCATCACAGTGGACGACGCTGCCATCCTGAATGTTGGTGCGTGCTCCAATCACGATGCGGCTGACATCGGCGCGCAGCACGCAATTATACCAGATGCTTGCCTCTGGCCCGATGGTGACATCGCCAATAATCCGGCAGCCCGGTGCGATAAACGCGCTGTCGTCAATCTGCGGAGTCTTGCCGTGGATGGAAATGATCGAAACGTCCGGTCTGTGCTTCATTCTACTGTATCCCAAATTGAAAGGTGCGGCAGCACCGAGGCGTAATCATCGGTCCAGCGTTTTGTTTTTCCGGCAGGCGGCATCGTAAGCCACAAGGCCGGATCATAATAGCGGCCTTTATAATCCGCTAAGGGACCGGTCAGCTGTGCCAGCTTTTGACCATCCATGCTCATCGCCACCCATGTCGAGGGGCGCTGGCCGCGATCAATGTCCTTCTTCGGCGGGCTGTCTACGCGCAAAGCTACCGACCAGCCGCCCGCTTTTGCTTCGGCTGCCAATACCGATTTTAAATCAATATGACGGTTGGAGATATGAACGATCAAGATGCCGTCGGGGTTCAATATCCGCCGATACACATCAAATGCCTCTTTGGTCAGCAGATGCAACGGAATGGAGTCCGACGAAAAGGCATCAATGGCGAGCAAATCCAAACTTGCCTTTGGCCGCTGTGCAAGCGTCAGCCGCGCGTCGCCCACATGGATTGCCGCGTTCGGCGTGCAGCGATCCAGATAAGAGTAGATTTTTTTGCCCTTGGCAATTTCGACCATCAACGGATCGATTTCAAAGAAATGCCAATCCTGTCCAGCCTTGGCATAGCAAGCCAGCGTGCCCGACCCCAGACCAACAACGCCAATCGCAGCTTTCGGACCGTAAAACGCCTCGGCCTTGGCAAAGGCCAGACCCACTCCCGAACCCGCGCCATAGTAACTGATCGGCAGTGTTGGCTCAGTCAGACTCTGCATGCCATGCAGCGTGGTGCCATGCGTCAGCCAGCGAAATTCGCCGGTCGGATCGGCCTTGACGGTATAAATCCCGAAATAGCTGCGCCAGCGGACATCATCTAGGCTTTGTTGCAAGTGGTGCACGCCGCCACTGGATGCCATGACCCCGGCGATGACAAGGGCGTAAGCCAATCGGTTGCCGATGGTAAATACGCCGACCCCGAACATGACGGCGGTAATCGCCATTTTGGCATAGCCATTGCCTGTGGGGTCCATAAAGCCGCCGACGACACCGATGACGAGTGCAATCGCACCGAGCAATTTGGTGGCCACATCATGTCCGTGGTCGTCAGTGCTCAAAACAAACAGCCTGAATTGCGGGATCAGCAACGCTGCGGCGAAAATCAGCAAAGGATGTTCCCAGGTCCAATCGAACAGCAAGGGAGCGGCAATCGCGCAGAACAATCCGCCGATGACTCCGCCAATCGACATCATCAGGTAAAACTCGGTCAGGCGCGCAGCCTCTGGCCGGGTGCGATACATTTCGGCGTGCAGCGATACCGCGATGGAAAACAGCAACAACACCGTCGATAACAGGCTGAATATCAAAGCGTTGCCAGCAAAGGCAAATGCGGTGGCCGCCGCCAACAAAACAATGCTGGGCGTGCACTGCGTCACCACGCGCGCGAGCAAGCGATTATCAGCGAATGCCACCGAAAAACTCAACAAATATAGCCCCAAGGGAATGACCCATAACAAAGGCATCGCCATCAAGTCGGTCGTCAGGTGCGACGTTGTCGACAGCATCAGGCCGGATGGAACTGCGGACAGCGCGATCCAATATAGCCTTCGTCGCCAACCGATGGGGGGTAATGACGGCGCGCTGGCTGTTGGCGCAATGTCGCCCAGCTGCCGACCACGATAAATGCCCCATGCGCATATCAGCACAAGAAGGACGAGCACAGCGTATAGCCCCGTCCACAACCAGCTTTGTTGTTGCAAGGGCATGAATGGCTCGACGAGCAGCGGATAGGCGATCAACCCAGCAAAACTACCGATGTTGGATGCGGCGTATAAAGCATACGGCTCGCCCTTATTGCCCGCTAGGCTGAACCATCGTTGCATCAGCGGAGCCTGCGCCGCGACCGCAAAGAACAGTGGACCGATTGAGGCGATTAGCAGCCAAGGTACCCAAAATATCGGCGAACCATCCGCTGGAATTGACAGCGTCGCTAGGCTAATCGGCAACCAAATGGCCGCCAGCAGCAATACGCCCAAATGGATCGCGGATTGTTTCTGGGCAGTCTCGCGCGATAGCCGGTGCGCATAGGCGTAGCCGGCCAGCAACAGCGCCTGATAAACCAGCATAGCACTATTCCAGACCGCTGGCGCGCCGCCCAATTTGGGCAAAGCCATCCGCGCGACCATCGGCTGGACGAGGAATAAAAGGAAGCTTCCGGTAAAAATCGTCAGAACGAATAGCCCGCGACTGCGCAACAATGGCGCGTCCGCATTCATGCTGTTGCTTATGTCCTCACCCATTCTTCACGATTTATGCGATAGGTCACATGGCTTAGCAATGGGCTATCCGCCGGAACCTTTGGATGATCAAAATCGAGATCGTGTTGATACTCCATCCCCAGCCGTTCCATCACCGCGCGGCTCGGGCGATTTTCGACTGTTGTGATTGCCCATACCGCGTCATCGTCGCGGTGGTTAAAGCTCCATTGTACCGAAGCGATGGCGGCTTCTGTAGCCAGCCCTTGCCCCCATTCGGACGAAGCCACGCGCCATCCTGCTTCAAGCTTATTGGCGACCGGCGTATCCACATCGCCGCGAATGACACCGCACCAGCCGATCAATTTTTGATCGGCTTTGCGCGTCATCGCCCAGAAACAATGGCCGTCATCACGCTGCAATCGCTGCATCCGCTCGACCGACGCCGCCACTTGATCACGCGTCATTAACGGACCGAGTGTTGCCATGACCAAAGGATCAGAACAGATCGCGTGGAACGCATCGACGTCAGTGGCGCGCCATGCGCGCAGAATTAGGCGGTCAGTTTCAAGGCGGAATTCAGGGACCATAATATCGTTCTTTTTGTTTCGCGCGAAGATCGCGAAGGAGCGAAGATCGCGAAGGAGCGAAGTACGCGAAGGTTTTAGCGATTTACTCTCAGCAAAGAGTTTGAAGTTTCTCTGTGATTATGGACGATACGCCGAAGGCCATCAGTAAATTTCTCGCATGAGAAATTCATTAGCAAGCCAATCGGCAAGTT
>JBEBKE010000031.1:0-19261 GCA_040079555.1 Sphingorhabdus sp.
ATCATCGCCTGTCCGCAAAATTGCGCAACCAACGCTGTGCAGGCAAGGATCGTAAACTGATCCTGCTCATCCAGCATCCGAATGACGACGCGGGCAAGAATCGCGAAAAACACAATCGCGATAATCATGCACGCGATCAGACCGAATTCCTCACCTATGACGGAGAAGATATAGTCGGTATGCGCCTCTGGCAGGCTGTATTTTTTGGTGCCCAGTCCCGGGCCCACGCCGGTAAGGCCGCCAGCGGTTAAGGTGCCCATCGCCAGCTTGTCATGCGTGATCCCTTGCGTACCGAACACCCAGGCATCGATCCGTTGCGTCGCCACGGGATAGAAATTATACGCCACGATTAGCCCGCCGATGGCACCAACAGTGGACCCCCATAGCAACTTAGCTGGCACGCCCGATACCATCATCAGCGCAAACCAGATGCCGCTGAACAACACCGTCTGGCCCAGATCGGGTTGCAGCATCAACAACACACAGATCAGCCCGGTAACACCCATGGTGATAATCCGGACGGGCAGCGTCGGGTCCTTCAACCGCCACGACAGCACCCACGCCATCGTGATGCCGTAAAAGGGTTTGAGAAATTCGGAGGGTTGCAGCGACGCCGCGCCATAGCCGATCCAGCGCTGCGCGCCGTTCACTTCTTTGCCCAACACCGGCACCAAGATCAAAAGCGTGAAAAACAGCCCGAACGCAAAAATGCCTAGTCGCCGTGCTTGTTCGCGCGGGTACATTGAGACAACAAACATCAGCGGTAATGCGACCGTCAACCAACCCAGTTGCCGGTAAAAGAAATAGAGCGGAGTCAATTCGGTGTTCGCCGTCGAAAGCCGCCGCGCCGTGGCCGGGGATGCCGCCGCAACGGCGAGCAACCCAATGGCAATCAACACCATGAACAGCGAGAGCAAAACGCGGTCGAGCTCCCAAAACCAGATGCTCAGCGGCGAACGGTCGCTGCGTCCCAGACGCGATGACAAGGGCCGCTTTGGCTGTGACGCCGTTTGCGAGGGGGCGGACGGCGATGTCATCGCTTCGTCAATGCCGCAACAGCGTCGCGGAAGGTATCACCGCGATGTTCGAAATCCCGAAACTGATCTTGCGACGCACAGGCAGGGGATAGCAGCACTGTCTCGCCAGCCTTTGCCGCTGAGGTTGCGGCATTCGCGGCTTCCGTCAGCGTTGGTTTTTCGATCACCACAACATGCTGCCTTAACAGATTCGCGAGCATCGGCCCGTCTTTGCCGTAAGCATAAGCTGCGACGACGTTGCCATAATGCGGAATACAGGCGTCGAGATCGTCGGTCTTTGCCAGCCCGCCTAAAATCCAGTGAATCGCAGGATAGGCTGCCAGCGCAGGGGCCGTGGAGGTTGGATTGGTCGCTTTGCTGTCGTTGACGTACAAAACCCCGTTCACTTTGCCGATGCGTTCCATCCGGTGCGCAAGGCCGGGATAGCTGGCAAGGCCAGCCTCAATTTGCTCGGCGGAAAGCCCCAATGCTTGACACGTCGCGATCACCGTCGCTGCGTTCTGCGCATTGTGTGGACCTTGCAGCGATGGCCAACGCGACTGGTCCGCAATGTCGTGTGCCGACGCACGTTTCAGCCGGTGGTGAACGCGGCTAGCGATCATCCGGCACGGGTCATCATCGACAGCGATTACTGACACCTTGTCCGCATGCTGCATGTGAAACAGCCGCTCCTTTGACGCGGCGTAATCCAAAAAGCTATCATAGCGGTCGAGATGGTCTGGCGTGACGTTGGTCAAAATCGCGACGTCGCAATCGAGCGTGTAAGTCAGATCAATCTGGAAGCTCGATAGCTCCAGCACATAAACACCGCCGACAGGCAAGGGTTCCTGCGACAAAATCGGCAAACCAATATTGCCACCCATCAAAGTCGGAATACCCGCAGTCTGCAACATATGATGCAACAACGCAGTCGTCGTCGATTTGCCATTGGTCCCCGTAATGCCGACAACTTTATGCGCAGGCAGGCTGGGCCGTGCCAGTGCGAACAGTTCAATATCGCCAATCACCGGCACGCCCGCATCACGGCACTTTTGGACAATCGGGTGGCTGTTCAGCGGAACCCCTGGCGACACCACCACGCCGTCAAATCCCGCCAGATCAATCTCCATCGGATCGGCCAAGGTAACGCCCTCACCCGCCAACGCGCGCGCCTCTTCGCGACTATCCCACGCAGTTACGTCGGCACCGCTCGCAACCAATGTCCGCAAAGTGGCAATGCCCGACCTTGCAAGGCCGAGCACCGCGTAGCGTTTTCCGCGAAAGGCATCGGATATGATCATCTGAGTTTCAGCGTCGCCAATCCTGCCAGCGCCAAGACGAACGCGATAATCCAAAACCGAATAACTACCGTCGATTCAGGCCAGCCCAGCTGTTCAAAATGATGGTGGATCGGGGCCATGCGGAACACACGTTTTCCGGTGCGTTTAAACCAGAACACCTGAATGATAACCGACAATGCTTCGACGACGAAAAGCCCGCCGATTATCGCCAGCACAAATTCATGATGCGCAACAACTGCGATTGCGCCCAATGTTCCGCCCAACGCAAGACTGCCTGTATCACCCATAAAAATCTGCGCTGGCGGGGCGTTATACCACAAAAATGCTAGGCCCGCGCCGACAATGGCGCCGCACAAAATCACCAGATCGCCTACGCCAAGAATAAACGGCAGCCCCAGATATTCCGCATATTTGGCGTTACCAACCAGATAGACGATCATCATAAACGCCAACGACGCGATGATCACCGGCATCGTCGCAAGGCCGTCTAAACCGTCAGTCAAATTGACCGAATTGCCAAACGAAACAATCACGAATGCGCCGAATAGAATATACCAATAGCCAAGGTCAGCGACTGGTCCGTTCACGAATGGAAGATAGAGCTTGCCACCCGTCTGCGACACAATCAGCGTCACTGCCGCACCCGCTATCGCGAACTCCAGCAGCAAGCGGACTTTACCGGAAACGCCTTTGTGGCTGCGCTTTGTGACTTTGTCGTAATCGTCCATAAAGCCGACCAAGCCGAAACCGAGCATCACCGTCATACAAGCCCAAAGGTAAATGTTGCTAAGGTCCATCCACAGCAACATCGAAATGGTAATCGCGGTCAGGATCATCAGCCCGCCCATCGTCGGCGTGCCGACTTTGGCTAAGTGTGTTTGCGGGCCATCGTCTCGGATGGGCTGGCCTTTGCCTTGGCGCACACGCAGCATCGAAATGAATTTGGGGCCGATCACCATGCCGATGACCAAAGCTGTGCCGACTGCAGCCCCTGCCCTGAACGTCAGATAGCGGAACAGGTTAAACAACCCTGCATAGTCAAAATAATCGGCCAGCCAAAAAAGCATGTCTATTCCCTAACCCTATTCCGCGCCGACAAGTGCGTCGACTATTGCGGACAGGCCCATTGAATTGGACCCTTTTATCAGGATTGCGTCACCGGGCCGGACTATGTCTGGCACAACGGCAATCGCTTCCTTTGCATAGGCGCAATGCGTGAATTTACCCGCCCATGCAACGTCGCGTGCCAACGTTTCGGCGAGAGGAGCCATCTCTTCACCGACTAAAAGTGCATAACTGACGCCTGCTGCATCCAAATGCGCTTTGATCCCGACATGAAATTCGGCGGATTTTGATCCAAGTTCTTTCATCGTAGCAAGAATGGCGACGTGGCGGTCTGCACTTGCGCGGCCTAATGCTGTAATCGTTGCCGCCATCGATGCTGGGTTCGCATTGTAACTTTCGTCAATCAGCAACGCTTCGCCGCCATGCACCGTGACTGTGTGACGCGCGCCGCGACCCTTTAGCCCGCCCAATTCAGCTAGCGCCAAACCGGCGGCGGCTAAATCAACGCCGACTGCCTCGACCGCCGCCAATACCGCAAGCGAATTGGCGATCCAGTGATCGCCGGGCTGCGATAGACTGTAGCACAACATCCCACCGGGAAGCTGCGCCGTAATCAGCGAACCACCATTGCTGCCACTAACATGATCGACACAGCGAACATCTGCATCTGGAGAAAAACCAAAGGAGACGATATGATCCGCGTGCTGCTCTGCCTTGGCCCGAAGCCGCGCATAATGTGGGCTATCGGCAGGGATAATCGCGGTTCCGCCCGAAACCAAACCTTCAAAAACCTCGCCCTTGGCATCGGCAATCGCAGTTTCGTCCTTGAAAAATTCGATGTGCGCAGGGGCGATGGTGGTAACGATGGCGACATGCGGGCGCACGAATTGCGTCAGCGCGCTGAGTTCACCTGGATGGTTCATCCCCATTTCAAACACGCCATATTGGGTGTCCGCTCGCATCCGCGACAGGCTTAATGGTACACCGACATGGTTGTTATAGCTTTTGACCGAACGGTGCGCTTTGCCGAACGAGGCGCGATCCAAGGCGGCGAACAACGCCTCTTTGGTTCCTGTTTTGCCCGCAGACCCCGTGACTCCGATGATCTTTGCATCTACACGATCACGCGCAGCGATGCCAAGTTGTTCAAGCGCGCGCATCGTATCGGGCACGACAATATGCGGACCGGAAACGGGCTCGCTAACAATCGCGCCCGCAGCTCCATTGGCAAAGGCGGTTCCGATAAACCGATGGCCGTCGCTATGTTCACCTTTCAGCGCAAAGAACAAATCGCCCGGGCCAATTTCGCGCGAGTCAAAGGCGACGCCGTCACAAGCGAAACCACTGCTCGCCTCGGCACCCAACAAATCGCCCAGCGCGTCAGAAGTCCACAAGGCGGTCATGCAATGCACTCCCGCGCAACCTCTACATCGTCGAACGGCAAGACGCGGTCGCCGATGGTCTGGCCTTGCTCGTGCCCTTTGCCCGCGATCAGCACAATATCATCCGCCGCTGCCATCTCAATAGCGGTCGCTATCGCCGCGCGGCGGTCACCAATATCAAGCGCATCGGGCGCGCTTTCGCGGATAGCGGCGCGGATCATGGCTGGGTCTTCACTGCGTGGGTTGTCATCGGTGATAATGGCAATATCGGCGTTCGCTTGCGCAACCGCACCCATCAAGGGGCGTTTGCCCATATCGCGGTCGCCGCCCGCGCCGAACACAACGATCAACCGACCGCTTGTGTGTGGACGCAACGCTTTGATCGCAGCGTCCAGCCCATCAGGCGTGTGTGCGTAATCGACATAGATCGGCGCACCTGATCGCGCGATAGCCGCGCGCTCCAACCGCCCGCGCACCGTTTGCAGACGCGACAGATTGGCAATAACATCGTCGGCACGCTCACCGCTGGCAACAACAACGCCGCACGCGGTCAGTGCGTTGGATGCCTGATAAGCGCCAATCAGCGGCAGCTTCACCTTATAGATTTCGCCCTGAACTTCGATTTCAAGGTCTTGGCCCAATTGCGTAGGCTTACGTGAAATCAGCCGGATCCCTTTGCCGTTTTCGCCGACGGTAATCAGGTTCAAGTCGCGCGCCTTGGCCCTTGCAATGGCTTTTTCCGACCAAGCATCGTCAGCCCAGATAACCGCCGTCGCCGTCTCCGCCGCTATCTCGTCAAACAGCCGCATCTTGGCCTCAAAATACCCATCCATGTCGCCATGATAATCTAGATGATCGCGGCTTAGGTTCGTGAAGGCGACCACGCCGACCGGGACGCCAGCAACGCGGTACTGATCGAGCCCGTGGCTGGATGCTTCAAAGATCGCATGGCTAACGCCTTCACGCGACAGCCCCGACATATTCGACAAAAACGTCACGATATCGGGCGTCGTCAGGCCAGTACGGACTTGGTCCTCTGCAGTGGTCACGCCCAAAGTGCCAATCGAGGCCGCATTATGCCCCGCCATCCGCCACAGCTGACGGCTCAATTCAGCGGTCGAGGTTTTGCCGTTGGTACCGGTAACAGCAGCGACATGCTTAGGAAACGGGGCGAAAAACTTTGCCGCAATATCGGCAAATGTTTTGCGCGGATTATCGGAGGGGATGTGCAGTGCGCCTGCTACTTTGGCGTCTGGCAATGCGACGACTGCTAAAGCACCCCCCGAGATCGCATCGGCGATAAAATCTTCGCCGTTAAGCTTTGCGCCCCGAAATGCCCCGAATATTGTGCCCGCCGCAACTTTTCGATGGTCAATTGCAAAACCGGTAACGCGCGCTTCTCCATCCACTCCCGCAGCGTCGCCGATCAACGCTGACAACAGCATCAGTTGCCCCCTTTAGGCGACCAGAGCAGAGGCATCAGTTCGGAAACGTCAACATCGCGGTGCGTATCAGGAATAATGCCCAGCTGCGGCCCGATGCGCATCACGGTCCTGTTGACCACAGGCGCCGACGTCCAGCCAGCAGTGCGCTGAAATCCTGACTCAGCTGTTCCTTTGGGTTCATCCAACATCGCGATGATGATATAGCGCGGATTATCCATTGGGAAAGCCGCTGCGAAGCTCGACACAACAAGATTCCGTGCATAACCTCCGACACCGGGCTTTTCCGCAGATCCGGTTTTTCCGCCGACGCGATAGCCATTGGCATCAGCTTTCTTACCGGTGCCATCGACTACGATCATCCGCAGCAATTGCCGCATCCGCGCGCTGGTGGCAGCGGCAAAGACGCGCTTGCCGGGGATTTTCTTACCCTCAGGAACTTTGAACAACGTCGCGGGACGGAAGATGCCGCCATTCACCATTGCCGCATAGCCGGTGGCAAGATGCAAAGGCGTTACTGACATTCCGTGACCAAAGCCGACCGTCATGTTTGTAATGCGGCCCCAGCTTTTGGGCCAAATTGGTCTAGAGCGCTCTGCCAACTCGATGCGTGGTCGCTTGTTAAATTCTAACGTCTTCAGCATCGCTTCCAGCTTTTCACGGCCCAGATTATCCGCGATTCGAGCGGTCACGATGTTGGAGCTATGGACCAGCGCTTCCGGTGTGTTGAGCCAGCGCCCTGAGGGGTGCGTATCGCGGATTTTGAAACCACTGATTTCGATGGGTGCAGTGGCATCGTAGCGAATGGCCAGATTGCGTACCGTACCTGCATCAAGTGCCGCCGCAACAGTCAATGGCTTAAAGGTTGACCCCAGTTCAAATACCGCGTTGGTCACGGTATTAACCTGATGATTGATTGGTGTTTTTCCAGCTGCAATATCCGCCGCCTGCGTGCGTTCGTCGGCAAAGTTAGGAAAATTAGGATTGAATGACGGCAAAGACGCCATTGCGAGAACTTCGCCGGTCCGCACATCAAGGATCACCCCCGCAGCGCCCTTTGCCGCGGTACTCTTCATGCCGCGCGCCAGCTCTTGCTCCAAAGCTGCTTGCACGCGCACATCAATTGACAACTCAACCGGCTCACCGCGCAATTTTGGATCGCGGAGTTTTGAATCCATCACGCGTTCCATGCCCAGCGCACCTGTACCGCCCGGTGCTACATAACCCAACACATGCGCCGCCAGATCATGCTGAGGATAGAGCCGCTCATCCTCACGCGGAAATTCAATCGCAATTTCGCCAAGGTTATGCACCTGCCGCACTTGTTCGGGCAGCGCGCGTTTGCGCAAATAACCTGGTTCTTTGGCGGTAAGCTTGGCGTAGAATTCTTCTTGAGGTGTATCGGGGAAAATGGTGGCCAAATCCTGCGCCAGTTTTTGCCGGTCGCCCAATAATTCAGCTGGTTTTACCCAGATCGCATAGGCTCGGATGGTACGTGCCAATGGCACACCATTGCGATCGGTAATATCGCCGCGCACCGGCACATATTTGCTGGTCGTCGCGGCATAGGCGCGGCTGCTTTCAAAGAAGGCCAGCGTTGCGAGCCGCCCGATAATCAGTAAAAGGAACGCTGCGAAAAATGCAGCGAGCACCAGCAGCCGCCAAAACGACAATGCGGTCGCCGAACGTGCTGCGTTGGCGTTTTGACGATTGGTCGGGCGCGCTACAAAAGTGGTCATCTGCGGTTACGCTCCTGCGCTGCCTTTTTCTCGATTTCTTTCAGAGTCTTGTCTGACAACAGCTGATCGTCCATTTTGGAAAGCCGTTCGGTGCGACCAACGGGCTTTGCGGCGGAAAGGGTTTCAGGCAGCTTCGGCTTTTGGATGGTCGCTGCCGCAATTCTAACGGGCTCGTCCTCGTCCTCTGCGAGTTTCGATGCGAAACCGCCGGGCTTGCCAATCTCTCCAGCCGGGACGATGCCGTCCATGTCCGACACGGCAACCATCACCGGCTTAACATCGGGACCGATACCGTCCAGATTGGCAAGCGCGCGTTCGCCAGCCAAAAACTGGTCGGCGGTCGGCGGGCCATAGCCATAAAGCAGATCATTCCATTCGGCCAATTGCGCCATATTCGCGCGCGTTTTCAATTCAGCTTGTAAAAAACTGATTTCGCGCTTCGTTTCCATGATTTTGCGATCCGTACTGACCAGCTCGCTGTGTAGCGCACCGACATTCAGCGACATCGGATAGAGCAGCACGATGATCACGGATAGCAACGCTACCCAGCCAAAGTTTTTCAGCTTTTTCATTGCGAGTGTCATGCTGCATTCTCCAATGACCAGGCTGGGGCGTTTGAACGGATCGCGCTGCGCAGCGTCGATGATCGCGAACGGGGGTTTCTCGCTATTTCTTCAGCCGAAGGGCGGATTGCTTTTGAAACATCGACGAAACTTGGCGCGCGTGCGGCAGTCACAATCGGCATATGGCGTGACCCGCTGCTCAATGCGCCGCTGCGTTCGCGCAAGAATTGCTTCACAATGCGATCTTCTAGGCTGTGAAAGCTGACCACAACCAACCGTCCACCGGGTTTTAAAATCCGCTCCGCCGCCTCTAGGCCTTGGTTCAATTCATCAAGTTCGCGATTGATATGGATGCGCAACGCCTGAAATGTCCTTGTTGCAGGATCTTTCGGCGCACCTTGGCGATAGCCCAGCGACTTGCGCACGATTGCGGCAAGTGCACCGGTGCTCTCGATGGGGCGGGCAGCAACGATGAACCGCGCAATGCGGCGCGAGCGATGCTCTTCGCCGTAAAGATAAATCACATTAGCAATCTCTGCTTCATCAGCGTTGTTGACGAAGTCAGCGGCAGTTTCACCATCTTGGCTCATCCGCATGTCGAGCGGGCCATCATTTTGGAACGAAAAGCCGCGTGCAGCCTGATCCAGTTGCATGGACGATACGCCGATATCGAGGACAACCGCATCGACTTGTGTGATGCCGATGCCCGCTAAATGCCGGTCCATTTCAGAAAAGCAGGCAGAGTGGAGATGCAAAGCACCGCCACTCTGCGCTGCAAGGTCAGCACCTGCTGCAAGCGCATCGGGGTCGCGATCAAAAGCATGAACGCGCGCACCCAAAGCCAGAAAAGCCTGGCTGTATCCGCCTGCACCAAAGGTGCCATCCACGACGTCTGAACCTGGGGTGATGGCCAGAGCGTGAATTACTTCATCCAGAAGGACTGGAATATGGGGTCGGGCATCGGTCATTTGCCGCGCCTCGATACTTCGCTCAGCCAATAGTCCAGCTCATCGCGAACATGCGCGAAGGCGGGCGGAGCGGAGCTTAGGAAGACATCAGGGTTCCACAGCATGAAATGCGTGGTCACACCAAAAAAGAATGCGCGGTCGGACGACAGCTTGCCCAGGCTTTTCAGCATCGACGGAATGACAAAGCGACCCGATGATTCAAAGTTGGTTTCAAAAATCGAAGATGCCCCTGCACCTTCGGCTTCGCGATCAAAGGCGCTGCCTCGGTTAATTGCGGCGGACCATTGCGTGTTCAGGTCGATTTTGCGCTGCTCTTTTTCGGCGCGCCCATAGCCAATCAGGCAGGGCAATGTCGGGTGGCGCTGCAAACAGACCGAGTTTTCGCCGGTGGATTGCGCCACAGCATCCCGCAGCTCAGCCGGAATCGTCACGCGTGCTTTTGCATCGATCGTCGATAGGCCAGAACCGGCATAGACAACGAGAGCAGACACGACTTTGACAAACCCCTTCCCTCTGGGTGTGGTTCATCATTCGCAAAAGCACGCGCTTTTACGTCTCGAGCCTTCAAAAGCCGAAAATCAGGAATCCACCCCGGATATCTAATGGGGTGTATCAGGGGATTTCATGGATGAAAAGAGGGATAATGTGGGATTAAGAAAGTATCTTACATTAAAGCTCTGAATTTATATCACTTATTTTTTTCGTCACTCAAAAGCTTCGCGAATGAGGGGGAAATAAATGATAATTAAAGCAGATATTTAAGCCATCCATGGGCCCCCTTTCCCTCAATTTCCCTGAATATCCCACAGCTGCACCGGGACAGAGCGTGTGTTGCGAAGGGCCGCAATTACCTCGTTGAGCCACTTCACCGTGCCTGACGAGACGAGGGTATCGGTCCATTGTGCTTCATGCAAAGTGTCAACATCTGCAATCAATAGCACCTTGCCTTTGCCAGCCGCACAAAAAGCGATCAATTCGTCCTCACGAATTGTGCACTTCGCGGCGGGTTTTGCGTTTGCGTTTTTCACCCACATGCCGGGCGATTTCATCGACAGCTGATACGTGCCTATAGGCGCAGTGATGGCATTGGCGGCATCATTGGCCGGCAAGGCCAATTGCAAACCCCAATGCCCAAAAAGCGGATTGAGCAAGGACGTGAACAGCGGTCGGCGCGGATCGCCCAAGGGGCGGTCGCTGGGCCAATCCAGCGCCGGATCAGCAAAGATGATCGCTGTGCCGCCATCGCGTAGCCAAGCGTCAAATTGCACCAACTCGCGCGGGGCAAGCGCGCGCGGTTGTATCATCAGCAGCGGCGATGTGCCGGGACGACCAAGTTTTTGGAAATCATCTATCAGCACCGGACGGTTATTTTCCGATAGCGCGTCGAATAAAGGCGACGGTTCTGTTTCGCCGTTTGTGATCTGCTTCATCGTCGCCTCACCCCATTGCAACGGGATGCTCGACATAATTGTCAGTAAAGGACGACGCGATTTGTTTTCTGTATCCTTGGCGGTGCCGAAGTAAAGCAAGCCGATAAGAATCGCCGCCAGAAGCGCGAAACCGGCAAGAGCGCGCCGGTCCACTGCCCCGGATTTAAGGTTTAGCATACTATTTACGGCGTCAGTTTTGCGGAGCGCCCACAGCGGGCGTCGCCACCTGCTTGGCTGGCTGTTCAGGGACGACAGGCGTCACGCCGAGTTCAACCAGCGGCTCTTCAGCCACAGCTTTGGCATTGGCTGCCCCATCGGCCTTTGCGTTAGAGCCATCGGTTACTGCCGGAATGGGATCATTCGCGCCATCGAGGATCATGCTGGCGATGCTGACAAACAGCAACACCACCAACAGGCCGACCAAACCGACCTGAAGCCTTTGAATTGCAGACTCATTCGAACGCGCCATACATGCTCCTTTACCCGCTATTATGCGGTTGACGATGGGTTCAATTGCCAAGGCATTGGCGGTAACGATTTTGAGGCCATCCATTCTGGATTGTACAATGTCGAGAGATACCGAAAGCCGGTGTCGCATAATATCGTCGCGATCCGTTTTCCGGGACCCAAAGTTTTTGCCAAAGCCACAGCGCCAGAGACGTTTATGCCGGACGAAAGACCCAGACAAAGCCCCTCTTCGGCTAGCAAACGCCGCACCCAGACCAGCCCCTCTTCGTCGGAAATCCGAAACTGCGTGTCGATGGGCGCTCCTTCAAGGTTGGCGGTCACGCGCCCCTGCCCGATACCCTCGGCAACCGAATTGCCCTCGGCGCGCAATTCGCCATGCGCGTAGAAATTGTATAAAGCTGCGCCGTGCGGATCGGAAAGCGCAATCGTGACAGCTTCGTCCTTGGCCTTTAGCCCCAACCCGACACCCGCAATCGTCCCGCCGGTTCCCGCTGCGCACGTAAAGCCGTCAATCAGCCCGCCCATCTGCGCCCAGATTTCCTCAGCCGTGGTATCGATATGCGCGCGGCGATTGGCGATGTTGTCAAACTGGTTGGCCCAAACTGCGTTTTCGGTTTCTTCAGCAATCCGGCGCGAGGTATGCACAAAATGGCCGGGATTGGCATAGGGCGCGGCTGGCACCAGAACCAGCTGCGCGCCCAACGCCCGCAACGTGTCCTTTTTTTCCTGACTTTGCGTCTCTGGCATCACAATGATCGTTTTATAACCAAGCGCGTTACACACCAGCGCCAGACCGATGCCAGTATTCCCCGCCGTGCCCTCAACAACGGTACCGCCCGGCTTTAACAGCCCCTGCGCCTCTGCATCGCGGACGATATACAACGCAGCGCGATCCTTCACCGACGCACCGGGGTTCGCAAATTCGCATTTGCCGTAAATTTCGCAACCCGTTTCAGCGCTTGGCCCTTTCAAGAGAACGAGCGGGGTGTTGCCGATAAGATCCAAGGTTGAATTCGTTACTGTCATACAGCCTAGCTAGTGCGCCAGTGGCAAAGGTGCAAGCCAGCAGCCAATTTGGCGCAGGAAAGCCGAGCTTTAACGGATGTCGTTCGCCGTTCGCCGCCACCGAAGTGCCTTTCGTCGATTTCCGGCAAAAGGGTATTGTTATACTATTACATTGTCTCTATCGCCCCGGCATCACCCTTACCCATAAAATACCAAAGGCCTTCCGATGAAACTTCTTAACCTGCTTGCCGGTTCCGCTCTTCTGTCAACTCTGGTCATTGCGACGCCGTCATTTGCCCAGCAGGAAGAAACACAGACCACGCAAGAGGACGATTTCCATAAGGATGAAGGCATCGTTGTCACTGCACCCTATTTCGAACGGCTTGATCTGCTTGCCGGGACGTCCTCGCTATCGGGCGAAGAACTGGCTGCAGAAACCAAAGGGCAAATTGGTGAAATGCTGACAAAGCTGCCCGGACTGTCAGCAACCAGCTTTGGCCCCGGCGCGTCGCGCCCGGTCATTCGCGGATCGCAGGGCAACCGAGTCGCTGTTTTGACTGACGGCATCGGTAATATCGATGCGTCGAACACATCGGCTGACCATGCGGTAACCATCGACGCGCTGACCACCGACAGAATCGAAGTGCTGCGTGGGCCCGCCGTGTTACTGTTCGGCGGCCAAGCAACGGGCGGCGCTGTAAATGTGATCGACAAAAGGATACCGCGCAAAGTTCCCGAAGAACCCGTCCATATCGATGCCATTGCCAGCTATTCCAGCGTGGCCAAGGAATATTCTGCGGGTGCATCCGTTGACATTCCTGTCGGTGACCGGTTCGTCGTCCATGCCGATGGCAGCTATCGTAACAGCGGCGATCTGCGTATCGGCGGCAATATCCTATCGCCCAGCCTGCGCGCCGAGGCACTGGCATTTGCCGCCGATCAAACAAGTTTAGGCAACACGGTCGAAGCGGCCAATGCACGGACCTGGGCCGCAGCGCGCGGACGCCTGCCCAATAGCGATGTGAAAACATACAGCGCAGGCGTAGGCGGTGCCTTTATCGATGATGGCGGCAATTTGGGCGTATCGTTCAACGTCTTTGACACACAATATGGCATCGCTGAACGCCCAGATTTCGCGGGAGAAATCGAAGAAGATGGCGTAAAGATCGATCTGCGCCAATACCGGTTCGACCTTCGCGGCGAGGTTGAGTTGGGCAGCGGCTTCCTAGAAAAATTGCGGTTGCGGACCGGCTATGCCGATTATCGGCATGTCGAATTGGAAGGCAGCAATGTTGGTACGCTTTTCCTCAGTTCAGCCATCGAAACGCGGCTTGAATTGTTGCAAAACGAACGAGGCGGCTGGCGCGGAGCAAGCGGCGTCCAGTTTTTGACGCGCGACTTTGAAGCGATTGGCGATGAAGCGTTTGTTCCACAGTCGCAAACGCGGTCTTTAGGCGCATTCACACTCCAGGAATTTTCGTTTGGCGCATTCGATGTCGAGGCCGCGTTGCGGTTTGACCATGCCAGCTTCGAAGCAAAAACCATCAATGCCGCGCGGCGATTTAACAATGTTTCCGCAGCCTTGGGCCTCGGCTACACAGTCGGCGACCTGAAACTGGGCGTAAACCTGTCGCGCACCGCGCGCGCGCCATCGGTTGAGGAACTGTTCTCTGACGGACCGCATGTCGCGACCCAATCATTTGAAATCGGCGACGTCAACCTGCGCAGCGAACGAAGCTATAATGGGGAGATCTATGCGCGCCTCGACGGCACACGCTTTGATGGTAGCGTGACATTATACGCCAACCGTTTTGGCAGCTATATTTATGAAAACGCGACGGGCGCTGTCGAAGATGACTTGCCCGTATTCCAATATTTCCAAAGCAAGGCCCGTGTGTGGGGCATTGAGGCCGAAGCCAGCGCGCAACTGGGCCATATTGGTGGTTTCGAACTGATCGTGGATGGCGTTGCCGATTATGTCCGCACCAACATCCGCAGCGTCGGGCCAGCACCGCGGATCCCGCCATTGCGACTGCTTGGAGGGCTGGAGCTGCAAAGCGATCACGTCGCACTGCGCGGCGAAGTGGAATATAGCGATGCGCAAAACCGTGTGGCAAGCTTTGAAACGGGTACAGACAGCTTCACATCGGTCAACGCGTCCGCGACGTGGCGGCCATTTGGGCGAAACCGGAATATCAGCCTGATTGCTGCGGCGAACAATATTTTTGACGTCGAGGCGCGCCGCGCAGCGTCGTTTACAAAGGATTTTGTTCCGCTGGCTGGGCGCGATTTCCGCGTAACCGCGCGCTTTAGCTTTTAGGCTGAAAACTGGCTCATGTAAGGTTCATTAAGCGAGCGATAGGCTTTTCCCATCAAACATAAGGAAAACATTATGCGCAAAATTATGACCGCTACCTTGATCGCCGCGTCGTTAATGCTGTCCGCCTGTAACACGGTCAAAGGCCTTGGCCGCGACATTGAGTCGGTTGGCGAAGCGGGTGATAAGGCGATTTAGGGTCAGGACCTATTAAATAGACCGTCGAGGCGTCAAAATGGCAAAGATATCGGAGCAAAATGTCCGCCGCAGACAGTTATTCTGTCTGTAAGGGCATTTTGCTCCGAGATCGAAGCCATTTTGGCGTCCGTAGGATTTGACCCATTTTGTCCATTGCTTCGTTGGCAAGCGTGGACATAGAACCATTATGCCCAGCGCTTGCCGCCTCACACTGAACAAAATGGCCTCAAACCTCGACGGTCTATTTAATAGGTCCTGACCCTAGGCAGTTTCTGTCGAGGCTTCGGTCTCGTCAGAATCTGCATTCTTGTCGCGCCGCCTTTGTGTGAACCAAATGGCGATGATCGCGATTTCGTACAAAAGGCACAACGGAATCGCGAGCATCAGCTGCGAGATGACGTCTGGCGGCGTCAGCACCGCAGCAATCGCAAAAGCCCCGACGATGGCATAACGGCGACCGGCGATCAGCTGCTCACGCGTAACGATCCCAGCCCGCTCCAGCAACATCAGCAGCACGGGCAGCTGGAACGCCACGCCAAAGCCGAAAATAAACGTCGTGGCAAAGCTAAGATAGTTGCCGACGCCGGGTAGAGCCTCTTGCGTCACGCCGCCAACATTGCCTTCAAATCCCAACAGGAATTTCAACGCAACGGGCATCGCGCCGAAATAGGCGAGCGACGCACCCAATGCGAACAACACCGGCGTCATTAGCAGGAATGGCAGAAACGCTTTCTTTTCATTGCGGTAAAGTCCGGGCGCGACAAAGCGATAAATCTGCGTCGCAAACACCGGAAAGCTGACCATCATCGCGGCGAACAGCCCAACCTTTACCTGAACAAAAAACGCCTCAAACACATCGGTGTAGATCAGTTTATCCTGCCCGACATTTTTCAACGGTTGAACAAGCAAGCCATAGATTGGCGACGCAAAATAAAAACAGATGCCGAACGATATCGCCAGCGCCGCAACGCACCACAACAGCCGGTTTCTGAACTCGATCAAATGATCGATCAACGGCATCTTGCTGTCGTCTAAGTCGGTCATACCGGCTTGTCCGCTTTTGCCTTACGCGGTTTTCTGGGTTTAGGGGTTTTGGTGGGGGCTGGCAGTTCAGCCCTCACCGGCGGCGGCGTACTATCATGGGCCTCGGGCGGATGATCGCGCATAATGCGTTCGTTTTCAGCCGCCCATTTTTTCTCAAGATCCGCAAGTTCGGACTCGCGAACCATTTCGTCAAAACCGTTGCGGAATTGCGATGCAACGCTGCGCGCTTTGCCAATCCAATTGCCAACATAGCGCAGCACGCGCGGCAAATCCTTTGGCCCAATGACCAAAAGGGCGATCAGCGCAACGAGAAGGAGCTCGCTGGAGGCGATATCAAACATGCTTCAAGCCGCTGAAAGGGATCAGTTTTGTTTGTCGCTGGTCTTTTCAGCGTCGATCACTGTCGGCACGGGGCCCTCAATGCGCGATGGCGGGGATTTGGTATCTTCCTCGCTCATGCCCTTTTTGAATTCTTTGATGCCCTTGGCGACATCGCCCATCATACCGGAAAAGCGTCCTTTGCCGAACAATAGCAACACGACAATGCCCAGAATCAGCATGTGCCAAATACTAAACGCACCCATTTCAATCTCCTAAGCAAAGGGCGAATGCCCTCGTCGCTTTCAACAATACTAATCTAGGCGTCCGGATCAGAAATTTCCAGCGCGCTTTCGTTATTCTCTGCATCTCGCTCATCCGCTTGCTCATCCGCCTCACTCATGCTCTCAAACGCAAGGTCAACGGGGTCGAGCAATCCAGCAGCTTTCAAGTCGGCCAACCCAGGTAAATCGCGGCGGTTTGATAGCCCAAAATGCGCCAGAAATTCGGCTGTCGTGGCGTAAATCAGCGGACGTCCGGGGACTTCGCGGCGACCCGCAGGGCGGACCCAGCCAGCCTCCATCAACACATCCAGCGTGCCTTTGGAAATCTGCACACCGCGTATCGCCTCTATCTCTGCGCGGCTGACCGGTTCGTGATAGGCAATGATCGCCAGCGTCTCGACCGCCGCGCGCGATAGTTTGCGGCTTTCCTCACGCTCGCGCCGCAACAGGTGCGCCAGATCGGCGGCGGTTTGAAAATGCCACGTCTTTCCGCGCTGCACCAGTTCGATACCATGGCCGTTATAGTGCTCCTCCAACCGCTTTAGCGTATCGGGAACGTCGATCGCATCGCCGACATAGCTGCGGATTTGTTCAACCGTCATCGGCGATTCGGCGGCGAACAATGTCGCCTCAACCGAGCGCATCCCGATATCATATTCGATCATCATGCTTTTGCCCTTAGCATTAGGGGTTCGAAACTACCGTCCTGTTGCAATTCTATGCGACCGCGTTTTGCCAGTTCCAGCACCGCCGCAAAGCTGGAGGCTAGCGCCGATTTCCGAAGGCCTGGAACGGTTTCGATCGGCAAAAACGATTCCAGTTGTGTCCAGCTGATGGCCTGACCAACCATCGCAGACACACGGTCGAGCGCTTCCTCCAATGTCATCACCGCGCGGCGCTTTACCACATGCAGCACCGGTTCATTGCGCGCGTGCATTTGGGCATAGGCGGTGATCAGTTCAAAATAGCTGCAATCCCAAACATTTTTGCGCACGACGCGCAGTCCTTCTGGAGACCCGCGCAAAAAAATATCTCTGCCAATCCGGTCCCGCGCCATCAACCGCGCGCCGCTTTCGCGCATGGCGTTCAGCCGCTCTAGCCGCAATTGCAGCCGCATTGCCAATTCCTCTGGCGACGGGTCAATTGTCGGGTCCTTAGGCAGCAACAATGCGGACTTCAAATAGGTTAGCCAAGCGGCCATCACCAAATAGTCGGCGGCCAATTCCAACTTTAACGCGCGAGCATTCTCGATAAAAACCAGATATTGTTCAACGAGTTGCAGGATTGAAATCGCGCGCAAATCAACCTTTTGGTTGCGCGCCAATGTCAGCAACAGGTCAAGCGGACCTTCCCAGCCATCGATATCGATCTTTAGCTTGTCACCATCATCCTCGACCGCGATTGGCAGATCATCGATCAGGAACAGGTCATCCGTCTCGGTCATGCCGCGCCCGTTGCGCCGATCGTTAGTTTTTGGCCGGTAGTCGCCATCGCCAACAGCTGATCGCGCTTGGCCATCAGCTGGCTCAGCCGCTCCTCGATAAACGCGACGGGCTGCATCGTTGCCATCGCGGCATCGAGCCGTTGGCGCGCGCGTGCAGTGATATCCGGCAGGCGATCAGCGATGCTAACCATTTCGTCAAAACGGCCCCAGCAGTTCAATGCCAGATCGCACCCAGCGGACACACAATCAACGGCGCGACTTGGAACATCACCTGCCAACGCTTTCATGTCCAGATCGTCGCTCATCAACAGGCCGTCAAAGCCGATATTGCCGCGAATCACATCGTCAATGATGATAGGCGACATCGTCGAGGGACGGACAGCATCATACGCTTCGTACACCACATGGCTGGTCATGCCCATCGGCGCCCAGTTGAGCGATCGGAAAGGAATGAAATCATGCTCAAGTTCTTCCTTAGAACAGCTTACAGTCGGTAATTCATGATGACTGTCAACAACAGCACGTCCCTGCCCCGGCATGTGCTTAACAACACCGACCACGCCGCCTGCTTTTAACCCGTCGAGCACAGCACGCCCCAAAGCGGCCACGCGCATCGGGTCACTACCCATCGCGCGGTCGCCAATTGCAGCGTGTGTTTCAGGGACGCGCACGTCGAGCAATGGCAGGCAATCAACTGTGACGCCAACCTCAGCAAGCGTCAGGGCAATTGCCTCTGCATTGTTTTTAGCCGCTTCAATCGCCGTAATCGCGGAAACATCGTACAGCGCGTCGAACGCGGCTCCTGCGGGAAATTCCGGCCAGACGGGCGGCTTCATCCGCGTGACGCGTCCGCCCTCTTGATCGATCAAGATCGCAATATCCTCGCGGCCATGCAGCGCGCGGATTTCATCGGTCAACGCGCGCACTTGCGCCCGATCCTCGATATTGCGCTTGAACAGGATATAACCCGCCGGTTCACAGGCACGGAATAACGCGCGCTCATCATCGGTCAACGTCAGCCCGCTTAGTCCGAATATGACTGGTTTCATGGGCTTCCCCGAGGTTGTAAGTGCTCAACGGCTATGCCGCTTTTGGACGCTACGCAAGATTGAAGCGTAGCGCGACTGCCAAAACTGTGCATAACGCGCATAAAGTAAGGCCGCAGCAAACCCATGTTCGCCGCGGCCCCTGCCTCTCCCCCCAGAGGACAAGACTTACTTTACGACAATGCAACTTTCGCCCGCTGCTTTCAGCTTTGCGCATAGTTGCTGTGCGGC
>JBEBKE010000032.1:0-19189 GCA_040079555.1 Sphingorhabdus sp.
GCGCGAATTAAGGTCCGCAAATTCGAGAGGCATTGAGTATCAGCGCCCCTCAGGCTTAAAGGTTGCAACCAGATCAAACCTGTCTCCACGAAACGTCTGGCAGACATAGGTCACGGGCTCGCGAGTGCGCCAAGTCCAGCGTTCGACCAGCAGGCAAGGCGTATAGCGCGGTATGGCCAGACGGGCACTGACCTCTGCACTGGCGCCCACAGCACTGATCCGGTGGCGTGCCTGTGTCCATGGCACTGACTGGATAAGCCAGGTGCTTGGGGACATATTCGTGAAGTCCGCTGCTGCCGCTTCGGGCACACTATCAATGCTGATGAGGCGGTCTTCGAAAGCAAAGGGGCCATCTTGGCCGTGATGAATGCCTGTCACGTGGCGCAGACGGGTGCCGCTGGGGAAATCCCCATTTGGTTCGTCTTCGCGGCAAATGTCTGACGCCAGCATTTCGAAACGGTAGCTGCCGGTACGTTCTGCGATGGCTTTGCCGATGTCGGGAATATCGAGAACCGCAGATTGGACATGCGGATAGGCGACAAAGGTGCCCGCCTTGCGCCGCCGTTCGAGCAGGCCTGCACGGACGAGCGCGGTCAGGGCCTTGCCGACGGTCGCGCGCGCGCAACCATATTGGGTGACAAGTTCATGTTCGAATGGAATGCGGTGGCCGGGCTTCCATTCGCCAGACGCAATCCGCGTTTCGATATCGGAGCCTATGCGCTGTGCAATTTTCATTCGGACATGATCCGGTCAACCACTTTCAGGTAGCGAGCTGTTATCTCGGCGCTGTTTCGATGCTGGCCATCTGATACCAATTTCTGTCCGCGCTTCCAGACTGTATCGATACAGCCGTTGCGCGCGGCGAATATCCAGTTGTCTAGCAGCTGATCATTTCTGCGGCCATGCAGTGCGGGATGGGCCGGGTTGAGTGTCACAAAATCTGCAGCGTGGCCAACGGCTAGCCCCGGTTCTATCCCCATCGCTTGGGCGCCACCGGTCAAGGTGGCCTCGAACAGACGTCGTGCGACCGAAGGGTAAGTGTCGCTGGCAAGCACATTGCGCGCCTGATGCGCGAGCCGCTGGCTGTATTCCAGTCCGCGTAATTCTTGTGCCGGGTCGATCAGGATGTTGGAATCGGTGCCGGTTCCGATGCGTCCGCCGGCCTCCAGGAAGCGCAAAGCTGGGAAAATCCCGTCACCCAGATTGGCTTCGGTCATCGGGCACAGTCCGGCCACTGCGCCGCTGGCAGCGAGCGCGTCGGTTTCGGAATCGTTCAAATGGGTCGCGTGGATCAAGCACCAGCGTTCGTCCAACCCGATATTTTCGAGCAACCATTCGACCGGACGTTTGCCCGAAAAGGCCAGACTGTCCTGTACTTCCTTTTGCTGTTCGGCAGCGTGAATATGGACCGCGCCTTTTGGGTGCATGGCAATCAATGCGGTAAGTTCGTCAGGTTTCACCGCGCGCAAGCTGTGCGGGGCAATGCCGATCCTATCGCCGTCAGATAGCAGGGGGCGGCAAGCCTCCATCAGGCGCGCGAAGCTATCAAGGTCATGGATGAAGCGGCGCTGGCCGTGGTTCGGTGCCTTTCCGCCAAAATTGCTATGGGCGTAGAACACCGGCAGCAAGGTCAGGCCGATGCCCGTTTCCCCAGCGGCAGCGGCGATGCGTGCGGCCATTTCGGCGGGGTCAGCGTACGCTCTGCCGTCGGCGTCGTTGTGCAGATAGTGAAACTCGCCGACATGGGTGTAGCCGGTTTCCAGCATTTCGGCATAGGCCATAGCGGCGATGGCCTCCATGTCGTCCGGGGTCAACTGGTCGAGAAAGCGGTACATCACCTCGCGCCAGCTCCAGAAATTATCGTCGCTATTGCCACCCTTATGTTCGGCAAGACCCGCCATGCCGCGCTGAAAGGCGTGGCTGTGCACATTGGCGAGGCCTGGCAGCGTGATCTGGTGTGCTTCATCGCCGGGGTGAGCAGGTGTGTTCGTTTCAACCGACGCAATCCGCCCGTCCTCCACAGTGAAGCGAACATCATGCGCCCAACCGTCAGGGAGCAAAGCGGTTGCGGACCAGAATGCGGGCATGAATGACTCTCCTGCGAATGACAATATTATGTCTAGACATAATGAAAATGATCTGCAACTCTTATGTCCATGAACAGCGAGTCTGCCTTTTCCTGTGACCGCCTTTGGCAAAATGCACGGTTAGCCACCATGGCCGGTGCGGGTAGGATCGAAGACGGAATTCTCGCCTGCACGAACGGGCGGATAGTCTATGCGGGCAGCCGCGTTGATGCCCCTGCATTTGATGCTGCAGCAGTAATTGATTGCGCGGACCGATGGATCACGCCGGGTCTAATCGATTGCCACACGCATCTGGTCTACGCCGGCAACCGCGCGCATGAATTTGAATTGCGGTTGGCAGGCGCTAGCTATGAAGAAATTGCCCGCGCGGGCGGTGGCATCGTTTCGACGATGAAGGCGACGCGGGCGGCGGGTGTTGAGGAACTAGTGCAGTCTGCTTTACCCCGTCTTGATGCGCTGATCGCTGAGGGTGTGACTACCATTGAGATCAAATCAGGCTATGGTCTTTCGCTTGATGCTGAACTGAAAATGCTCCGTGCCGCGCAGCGATTAGGCGAAGCGCGCGGGGTGACAGTTAAAACCACGTTGCTTGCCGCCCATGCTCTGCCGCCTGAATTTGCAGGCGATGCGGATGGCTATATCGACTATGTTTGCGGTGAAATCATTCCGGCTGCAGCACAGGCTGGATTGGCCGATGCGGTCGATGGTTTTTGCGAATCTATTGGATTTACGCCCGCTCAGATCGAACGGGTATTTCAAACAGCGAAGGCACACGGCCTGCCAGTCAAGCTCCATGCTGAACAGCTTTCCAACAGCAACGGCGCGGCTTTGGCGGCGCGTTACGGCGCTTTGTCAGCGGACCATCTCGAACATTTGGACGATGCAGGCATTGCCGCAATGGCATCGTCCGGCACAGTCGCGGTGCTGCTGCCGGGGGCCTATTATTTCACGCGCGAAACTCTGCCGCCGCCGATTGCCAAGCTACGCGCAGCAGGTGTGCCGATGGCGCTCGCGACCGATTGCAATCCTGGCACATCGCCGCTGACATCTTTGTTGCTAACGATGAACATGGGGGCGACGCTGTTCCGCCTGACGGTTGAGGAATGCTTAGCCGGAGTAACGCGCGAAGCGGCCCGGGCACTAGGGATACAGGATAATGTCGGAACGCTGGAAGTGGGCAAGTTCTGCGATCTGGCCATCTGGGACATCGAGCGACCAGCAGAATTAGTCTATCGGATCGGCGCAAACCCGCTCCATCAACGTATTTGGAGTGGGCAATGAGCATCATCATAAAAGCCGGATCAGTTTCGCTGGCCGATTGGCGGCGCATTTATCGCAGTGAAACTCTGGTGCTTGATCAGAGCTGCCATGCGAAAATCATCGCTAGCGCAGAGTCGGTTGCGCGCATCTTGGCTCGGCACGAGCCGGTTTACGGGATCAACACCGGCTTTGGAAAACTAGCCAGCGTCAAGATTAGTGACGATGATCTGCTGACGCTGCAACGTAATATTGTCCTCAGCCATGCAGCCGGCGTGGGCGATCCGATGCCGGTTCCCATCGCGCGGCTGATGATGGCGTTGAAACTTGCCAGTCTGGCGCAGGGCGCATCGGGCGTACAATTGGCGACCGTCGAGATGCTTGGCGCGCTGCTAGAAAAAGGCCTGACGCCCGTCATCCCAGCACAAGGTTCAGTCGGCGCTTCCGGTGACTTGGCACCGCTCGCACATATGGCAGCTGCAATGATCGGCACAGGTGAAATCTGGGTCGGCGATGGTCGCATGAACGCGCTTCAGGCACTGACCGAAGCCGGATTATCGCCACTCACTCTCGGCCCGAAAGAAGGCTTGGCGCTGCTCAACGGCACGCAATTTTCGTGCGCCTATGCGTTGGCCGGATTGTTCGAGGCGGAACGGCTTTTTGCGTCGGCGCTGCTCACCGGCGCGCTTTCGACCGAGGCGGCGAAGGGATCGGACGCACCGTTCGATCCGCGCATTCACACCTTGCGCGGCCATAAAGGCCAGATCGAAACGGCGGCGGCGCTTCGCGCACTGATGGACGGTTCGGCAATCCGCGCCTCTCACCTTACCGGTGATACCCGCGTGCAAGATCCCTATTGCTTACGTTGCCAACCGCAAGTGATGGGGGCGGTGCTCGATATGCTGCGTCAGGCAGCCAACACTTTGCTCACCGAGGCGAACGGCGTGTCGGACAACCCGCTGATCTTTGCCGACACAGACGAGGCGCTGTCGGGCGGCAATTTCCACGCCGAACCGGTCGCCTTTGCTGCGGACATGATCGCCATGGGCCTGTGCGAAATAGGTTCGATTGCTGAACGGCGTATCGCGATGCTGGTTGATCCCGCACTGTCCGGACTGCCCGCCTTCCTCACCCCGCGACCGGGCCTCAATTCTGGCTTCATGATCCCGCAAGTAACGGCAGCCGCGCTGGTGTCTGAAAACAAGCAACGCGCCTATCCCGCCAGCGTCGATTCTATCCCGACATCGGCCAATCAAGAGGACCATGTCTCGATGGCCGCACATGGCGCACGGCGGTTGCTGGGCATGGCAGAGAATGTCGCGGGCGTGCTAGCAATTGAATATCTGGCAGCAGCGCAAGGGTGCGATTTTCATGCGCCGCTGACATCTAGCGATGCGCTGGAATCGGTGCGCGCCTTGCTGCGCACAACGGTGCCGACATTGGATGAGGACCGCTATTTTCATCCTGACATGGCGCATGCGCAGATGCTAGTTGTGTCAGGCGACCTCGCGTCGCTCGCAAGTTTGCCGGGGGTTGCGTGACCGATTGGCTGTCCATCATAGACGGCGATGCGCCGCTAATTGTAAGCATACCCCATGCCGGGACGATCATTCCTGATGACATAACCGGGCTGCTCTCGCATGATTTGGCATGGCGCGATGCCGATCATCATGTGGACCGGCTTTATGCCTTTGCGGTCGAGCTAGGCGCGACGATCATCCATAGCCGCATCTCGCGCACCGTGATTGATCTGAACCGCGATCCTTCGGGGCAATCGCTCTATCCCGGGCAAGCAACAACGGGGCTGTGCTCCGAAGTGACCTTTGATGGCGAACCGCTTTACGGGGCTGGGGCCGAACCCGATGCAGCGGAAATCGAGCGGCGACGCGCTGCCTATTTTGATCCCTATCATGCGGCGATTGCCGAACAGACCGAGCGACTGCGCGCTCTGCACCCGGCGATTGTCCTCTATGACGCGCACTCGATCCGCAGCCATGTACCGCGCTTGTTCGACGGCGAACTACCGCAGTTCAATATCGGCAGCTACAATGGCGCAAGCTGCGATGCCGCGCTGACGGATGCAATCGCAGCGGACTGTGCGAGCGACAGCCACGTCGTCAACGGTCGCTTCAAAGGCGGCTGGATCACCCGCCATTACGGCGAACCCGAACGCGGCATTCACGCCGTGCAGATGGAACTCGCCATCCGGGGCTATGCCGATGAAGACGGCATCTGGCCCCCAAGCTGGGAAGCCGAACGCGCCGCGCCGATGCAGGCGAAACTCCACAAAATTCTCACCACCTGTCTAGACTTTGCGAAGGATCAATCATGAACCGTCACGATAACAGCCGCGTCATCCGTGCCGCCCATGGCAGCGAACTCAGCGCCAAAAGCTGGTTGACCGAAGCACCGCTGCGGATGCTGATGAACAATCTCGATCCCGATGTTGCCGAAGACCCGGCCTCGCTGGTCGTTTATGGCGGCATTGGCCGCGCCGCGCGCAATTGGGAATGTTATGACAAGATTGTCGAGACGCTCAAGCGGCTGGAGGACGACCAGACTCTGCTCATCCAGTCGGGCAAGCCGGTCGGTGTATTCCAAACGCACAAGGCTGCGCCGCGTGTGTTGCTCGCCAACTCCAACCTCGTCCCCGAATGGGCGACATGGGAGCATTTCCACGAACTCGATCGTGCGGGGCTGATGATGTATGGCCAGATGACCGCTGGGTCGTGGATTTATATCGGCTCGCAAGGCATTGTTCAGGGCACGTACGAGACATTCGTCGAGATTGGTCGCCAGCATTACGGTGGCGACCTCTCAGGCAAATGGATTTTGACCGGCGGCCTAGGTGGTATGGGCGGCGCACAGCCGCTGGCTGCGACCATGGCGGGGGCAAGCTGCCTCGCGGTGGAATGTCAGCCTTCGCGCATCGAAATGCGGTTGCGGACAGGCTATATCGACAAGCAAACCGATAGCCTGGATGAAGCGCTGGAAATCATGGCGACGTCCAAGACACCGATCTCGGTCGGCCTGCTGGGCAATGCGGCGGATGTCTTTCCAGAAATCTATCGGCGCGGGGTGCGACCACATGCGGTGACCGACCAGACATCGGCCCATGATCCGATCAACGGCTATCTGCCGCAAGGCTGGACGCTCGACCAATGGATGACAGCGCGCGAACGCGATCCTGCCAGTGTGGAAAAAGCTGCGCGCGCTTCGATGGCGGTCCATGTTCGCGCAATGCTCGATTTCTGGCGCGCGGGCGTGCCGACGCTCGATTATGGCAATAATATCCGCCAAGTCGCCAAGGATGAAGGCGTTGCCGACGCCTTTGATTTCCCCGGCTTTGTGCCTGCCTATATCCGCCCGCTCTTCTGCCAGGGTATTGGGCCGTTCCGCTGGGCGGCGCTGTCGGGCGATCCCGAAGATATCTATAAAACCGACGCTAAAGTTAAAGAGTTAATCCCTGACGATCCGCACCTGCACAACTGGCTCGACATGGCGCGCGAACGGATTCACTTTCAGGGGCTTCCTGCGCGCATTTGCTGGGTTGGCTTGGGCCAGCGTCACCGGCTCGGCTTGGCCTTCAACGAAATGGTCAAAAATGGCGAACTGAAAGCGCCCATCGTCATTGGCCGCGACCATCTCGATTCCGGTTCGGTCGCCAGCCCCAATCGCGAGACAGAGGCGATGAAGGATGGATCGGATGCCGTGTCCGACTGGCCCCTCCTAAACGCTCTGCTCAACACCGCCTCTGGCGCGACCTGGGTATCGCTGCATCACGGCGGCGGGGTCGGCATGGGCTATTCACAGCATAGCGGCATGGTGATCGTTGCCGACGGTACCGACGATGCCGCACGGCGACTGGAGCGGGTGCTGTGGAATGATCCGGGCACCGGCGTGATGCGCCATGCTGACGCGGGCTATGACATCGCGCTCGATTGCGCGCGCGAGCAGGGCTTGGATTTGCCGGGCATCCTGTAACGCTGGACGATCAATCGGAGAGAAACATGCGTTTGAAAAAACTAGCGCCTCACTCGCCTTGGCCGCTCCGGCATTGGCACGCGACGTGGTGATCCACGCCGGAACGCTGATCGATGGTGTATCCACCTCGCCACGCGAAGGCGTTTCGATCCAGATCAAAGATGACCGGATCATCGCCGTTACACCGGGCTTCGTCACACCAGCAGGGGCGGATGTGATCGATCTGGCTGACTCGACCGTCATGCCCGGTTTCATCGATGCGCATGTTCATATTGCAGCCAAGCTGCCCAGCCGCACGAATATGATCGAAGGCTGGCTGACCCATTCAGACATTGATCGCGCCTTCGATGGCGCCAAATTTGCGCGCGCGATGCTGCAACAAGGATTCACCGCCGCGCGTGATGTTGGCGGGGGAGAGATATATGGGGATGACGAGCACAGATCAGAACGCAGAGGGTGTCGACATCCTAGGCGCGCTGCCCATGTCGCGGTTGCAGATAGCGGCTGTTGCGACAACGGTGGGGCTAAACGGGCTGGACGGCTTTGATGTCCTCGCGATCAGCTTTGCCTCGCCGGGCATCGCCAGCGATTGGGGCATAGACCGCGCCGCGCTAGGCATTGTTCTGTCGATGGAACTCATCGGCATGGCCATCGGCTCGATCCTGCTCGGAAATCTGGCCGACCGCATTGGCAGGCGTCCAACAATGCTCGCTTGCTTTGTTGTTATGACGGTCGGCATGTTTATGGCAACCACCGCGCAAAATGTAACGACCTTATCGGTCTGGCGGGTGCTGACCGGCCTCGGTATCGGCGGAATGCTCGCCGCGACCAATGCAGTTGCCGCCGAATTTTCCAATGCCCGCCGCCGTAGCCTGTGTCTTGCCCTGATGGTCATTGGCTATCCACTGGGTGCTGTGATCGGCAGGGCCATCGCTGCACTATTGCTCGATGGTGGGCATTGGCGCGGATGGGCCACACTGCCCTCGATGCCTTGCCCAAACTTGATGCCGGTCACGCCAAGGCATCGCTCGCGGCATTGTTTACGCCGGGTATGGCGGCAACCACATTGCTCGTCACATTGGCCTATTTCGGGCACATCACCACTTTCTACTTCATTCTGAAATGGACGCCCAAGATCGTTGCCGACATGGGCTTTGCGCCGGGGCTGGCGGCAGGTGTATTGGTCTGGGCCAATGTCGGCGGAGCACTTGGCGGAGCATTGTTCGGCTTGCTGACATTGCGATACGGATTGAAACCACTGACACTCGTCGCGCTGTTCCTCTCTGCGATCATGGTCTCGGTGTTTGGACGTGGACCGAGTGATCTCAACCAATTGGCGCTAATGGCTGGAGCCGCAGGTTTCTTTACCGAGGCTGGAATTGTCGGTCTCTATTCCGTCCTTGCACAAGTTTTCCCAACCCAGTTGCGCGCCAGCGGAATCGGCTTTGCCATCGGCTTTGGACGCGGCGGGGCCGCACTCGCGCCAATCCTCGCGGGCCTGTTGTTTCAGGCAGGTTATGGTTTGCAAGCTGTGGCTATCATGATGGCTGCCGGCTCACTGATCGCCGCTGCAGCGCTGCTTTTGTTGCGAAACATTGATTCGGCGCGGCCAGCATTGAAATCTCAGGATTAGGAGTTTTTCATGACCTCGATTCGTAAAAGTGGCTTGGTGTTAGGCTTGGTTTTAGCGTTTGCGCCCTTGGCCAGTCTCAGCGCCGCTGATGAAGCGGCGCAGCAGCAAGCGCCGGTTGCCGCTCCATCGGACTGGCGCGAAACCTGGGCCTACTCGGTTGTTATGCAGGCGGTGATCTATGGCTATCCCGTCGTTAAAAACACAAATGTCCGGTTCGGCATGATCGAGCGCCCGAACGGTCAGGCCGATATGCCACTCAACACATGGTTCCATTCGCGCCGCGCTTCCGATGCCACCGACAAGCTTGCACGGTTCGCCAACACCGATATACTCCAATCGGCGCGTGTGCAGGCGGGAAATCTGGCACATGGTCTGCCGACGCCGCTAGCCATCATGATGGACGAGGCCCATTTGGTTGCGCAATGGGGTGACAAGAATAGCGCCGAAGTGTTTTTGCAGGGCTGCCAGCAAATGCAGCGCTACGTCGATTTTTATACGACACGCGCAAGAATGGCGGCTTTGGCCCGGCATCCCGGACAAAGGTGTTGGAAGTCGGAGAGCGGCTTGATCGTTCGGAAATGGGCACTGGGCTGGGCCTATCCATCGTCCGCGACCTGACCTTGCACTACAGAGGCGGCATTACGTTGGCAAAGTCACCCCTTGGTGGATTGAGGGCCGAACTCACTTTGCCATTGGCGGAAGCAAAAACCAAGTTGCAGCCGGTCAAAAAGTCCTGAATTAATAGACTGCGAATTGGTTGGTGATGCCATTGCCAAACGCGATCACTGCAAAATGATCGGGAGGCTCCGGACCTTCCATTCCCGGCGAACCATTTGGCATGCCCGGCACGGCAAGACCTTTATAGCCAGCGGGCCGCTCTTTCAGAAATCGTTTGATGTCGGCGGACGGAACATGGCCTTCGAACGCCAGCCCCTCGATCATGGCCGTATGACAGGATGCCAATGATGCAGGCATCCCCGCTTGTTGATGTAACGCGCCTCGGTCGGCCGTGTCGATAACATCGATTTCGGTGGCGAATGCTGTCCTGATCTGTCGCGTCCATTCGTCGCAGCACCCACAACCCGGGTCGCGGTAAACTGTGATCCGAGCAGGGGCCGTAGATGCACATGCCTGTAGAAGGGGGATGGCGGCAAGTGCGGCAATCATCTCGCGACGCGACAAAGCAGATGTTTCGATCCTGGCGGGTTTAGGCAGCAAGCCGAAGCTCCATCCGTTCCCAGCTTTCAACCAAAGCTTGCGTCAATTCGCGCATCATTGCTTCGTTATGCTGAGGACCTGGAGTGAAGCGCAAGCGTTCTGTACCGCGCGGCACTGTAGGGTAGTTGATCGGCTGCACATAGATGCCATATTCGGCCAGCAAAGTGTCACTGATCTTTTTTGCCTTCACCGGATCACCGACCATCAACGGAACGATATGCGTTTCGCTCATCATGACGGGCAAACCTGCATCGGCAAACATGGCTTTCAGCATCGCCGCATTGGCTTGCTGCGCCTCGCGCTCCTCGCTTGATTGTTTCAAATGCCGGACCGATGCGAGCACACCCGCCACCAAAACCGGTGACAACGAGGTTGTAAAAATAAAACCTGGTGCATAGCTACGTATAACGTCCACGATCTTCTGGTCAGCTGCAATATAACCGCCCATTACGCCAAAGGCTTTTCCCAGCGTGCCTTCGATAATGGTCACCCGGTCCGCCACGGCATCGCGTTCCGTAATACCGCCGCCGCGCACGCCGTACATGCCAACCGCATGCACCTCGTCACAATATGTCAGCGCGTTATATTTATCCGCAAGGTCGCAGATCGCTGAAATCGGTGCGACGTCACCGTCCATTGAATAGACGCTTTCAAACGCGATCAGCTTGGGGGCATCAGGATCGCTATCGGCTAGCAACGCTTCCAGATGAGCCAAATCATTGTGCCTCCAAACCCGCTTTTCACAGCCTGAATTGCGAATTCCGGCAATCATCGAAGCGTGGTTCAACTCGTCCGAATAGATGATGCAACCCGGCAAGATTTTGGCGAGCGTCGCCAATGTCGCCTCGTTCGAGACATAGCCGCTGGTAAAAAGCAAAGCCGATGTTTTGCCATGCAGATCAGCAAGTTCTGCCTCTAACTCGACATGGTAATGTGTGTTGCCGCCAATGTTACGCGTACCGCCTGACCCGGCGCCAACATCGTGCAATGCCTCTTCCATTGCGGCAACAACTTTTGGATGCTGCCCCATGCACAGATAGTCGTTTGAGCACCAAACGGTAATTGGCTTTGGCCCGTTATGTCCGGCAAAGCAGCGTGCATTAGGAAACTGTCCCTTGTTACGCAATATGTCGATAAAGACACGATATCGGCCTTCCGAATGAAGGGCATCTATCGCTTTGCTGAAAATCTGATCATAGTTCATGGCGGCCTCCTTACGGTACCAAAGACTGTGCCGGTGTTTCGGGTAACGATGGCGACCCCTGCCATGCATATCCCGCTAGCCCGATCAAAAGTGCCGCGATCGATAGCTCCAATGCGACACGGGGCATCTGGCCAAATTTCCATAATCCGGCGAAACACAGCCCGGCGAACAGAAAAGCAAAAATCCAACCCATTAGTTGCGTACCTTTTTCTTGAATCGCGAACGCGCCAAAAAGCCACCAATCAACAACGCCAGAATGGGTATTAGCCACAACGGCGCCGACCGCCCCCCCATTTGCGGTGCGAAGCTTACCCAATCCCCGTAATTCTGAATCAACCACGCACGGATATCTTCAGGCTTCTCACCAGCGGCTATTCGCTCCCTAATCATTCCGCGCATATCGGCGGCGAGATCGGCATTGCTGCCCGTTATGGCCTGACCCTGACACACTACGCAGCGAATGGTCTCCATCAATGCCATTGCTTGCTTCTCCTGCTCAGGGTTAGGGAGCTGGAGATCGTTATAGACGCTTTGTGCATTGGCAGGAACTTGGCCAGCCAAACACGCAAGCGCAAAAAAGGTAAGGAGCAGACGGATCATTGTGCGTCCTTCATTTTGGCCGCGATAATCGCAACGTCGTTGGGCTTGATAATCCCGATATGCTGATACCGGATTACACCTTTGCCATCGACGACGAAGGTTTCGGGAACACCCGCAGAACCGAGCGTAATTTGCGTTCGGCTGTCGGCATCGTCACCAATCAGACTATACGGATTGCTATTTTCCGAAAGAAATTTTTGTAGTGCTTCGGGCTTGTCATGGATGGCAATGCCGACGATTTCCACGCCTTGCTTCTGCAATTCCATCAAAGCAGGAGCTTCTTGGATGCAAGGTACGCACCAGCTGGCAAACACGTTCAGAATTTTCGGTTTCCCATTGGCAAAGTAGCCCGAGGCGATGCTCTGCGCCGGGTCTAACGCGCCGGGCAAGCTAAACGCCGGCATCTCGCGGCCAACCAGACCGGAAGGTACGGCTTTATCCGAAGGGTTTAACAATCCGGAGGCAAAGATCAGGAACAGCCCGACAAAAAATGCAAACGGAGCCCACAGAAAAAAGCGCCTCATGCCTCTGTTACCTTTCGCCGAAAAAATCGGTCGAGATTGAAAAGGTCACGATTCACGCGTCCAAACAGCGAAAGAACGCCGCCCAAAGCGATCAGCAGACCGCCAAGCCAGATCAGCGTAACGAACGGCTTCCAGTAGAAACGGACCGGAAAGCCGCTATTATCCTTTGGAATCCCAATCACGAGATACAATTGGCCGTTCCACGCTGTTGTAATTGCAGATTCGTTGGTTTCCATCGGCGGGTCGGTGAAGGTTCGGGATTGGGGATGCACAACGAATGGAGTACCGTTGCCTTTCTGCACCTCCATCTCCGCATCAAGAGCAGACCAGTTCGGGCCCGGAATCTCAGTCACTTTCCGTAAAGTGACGCGGTAAGGGCCAATCTCTTGCGTCTGTCCCATCTGCATTGCGACCAGAGCCTCTTTGGTAAACGCGCTATCCGATGCCATTCCGGCAAGGCTGACCGCACAGCCCAGATGGGCAATCACCATACCCCAAGTGAACAAAGGTGTCCGCCTGAGGTTGCGTTTCCACAACGGCGCCAAGCTAGCAGCACCGACGCCCATCGCAACGACCAAACCAAGTAACGGCAAAACACCAATATTGCCCGCAAAAATGACGACCAAAAGAGCCGCGCCCGCCAGAAAGAGGATGGGGACAGCAAGTCGGTCCAGCACCTTTTTTGCCCCATCAATGCGCCACCGCATCACTGGACCTGCGGCCATTCCGAGCAACAAAAGAAGCGCCGCAGGCCCGGCAGTCGAATTGAAATACGGCGCACCAACTGAAATCTTAGTGCCGGTCACCGCCTCTAGAGCCAGCGGATACAGCGTACCGATCAGGACAATCACTAGAATTACTGACAGTAACAGATTGTTGAAGACCAGAGCACCTTCCCGGCTAACGGCTTCGAAACGGTTCCCTTCGCGGACGGTATTTATCCGGAGCGCAAAAAGTGCCAGCGCGCCACCAATGTAAAGCGCCATCAAAAGGAGAATGAATCCGCCCCGCCGCGGATCTACGGCAAAGCTATGCACACTCGTCAAAATGCCGGAACGCACGAGGAAGGTCCCGATAATTGACATCGAAAATGCAACAACCGACAGCATGATCGTCCAAGCCCGCAAGCTGTCCCGCGTGGCTAGAACTGTTACGGAGTGTAGCAATGCCGTTGCCGCCAACCACGGCATCAGCGAGGCGTTTTCAACGGGGTCCCAAAACCACCAGCCACCCCAGCCAAGCTCATAATAGGCCCAATAGCTTCCAGCAGTAATCCCAATCGTCAGGAATATCCATGCGCCCAAAATCCAGGGCCGCATCGCTCGCGCAAAGGTCGGCCCGACATCACGCGTGATCAATGCCCCGATGGCAAAGCTGAACGCCACCGACATTCCCACATAGCCCATGTAAAGCGTCGGAGGATGAAAGGCGAGGCCGGGGTCCTGCAATAGCGGATTGAGCCCTTGGCCATTCGCTGGCGCCGGATTAATCCGTGCGAAGGGATTGGAGGAGAAGAGAAGGAAAGCGTAAAAACCAAGAGAAATCGCCCCTTGCGCTGCCAGAGTTGCGGTTTTGGTGCGGGGTTCCAACGCTCTTTCAAAAAGGGCAATTGTGGCCCCTCCAATTGCTAATATGGTCACCCATAAAAGCATTGAGCCTTCATGGTTTCCCCATGTTCCAGCAAATTTGTACAGCCAAGGCTTGTCAGAGTGGCTGTTGATTGCAACCAACAGCACAGACATATCGGATCGTAGAAAAACGACAATTAGGCATGCGAATGAGATGCAGGTTAGCGCCATTTGCGCCACTGCAACCGGCGCGGCGACGCCGATTAGGGCTTTGTGTCGCTGTGTCAGGCCTAGGGCGCCCAGTGCAAGTTGCAACAATGCCATGGCGCCAGCGAGCCATAATGCCGCATGTCCGGCTTCGGAAATCATTTCACAACCTTTCCGGTTTTGTGCTTGTTGCCAGAAAGTTCGGGCGGCATGTATTTTTCATCGTGTTTTGCGAGCAAGTTAGTTGCTTCAAATTCCCCGCTCTTGGTCAGGCTGCCCTCGGCGATCACGCCAGACTTTTCTTTGAAAAGATCAGGCGTGATTCCTTTAAATGTCACAGCCAGCCGGTCGGTTTCGTCTTCAACCACGAAACGCACCGTCACTCCGTCGGATCCTCGCTGGATCGAATTTGCCGCGACCATGCCGCCCAACCGAAACGCTTTGCCAACCTCGACCCGTTCCCTTTGTACATCTGAAGGTGAATAGAAATACGCCGCTTTCGACTGAAGTGCCGACAACGCTAGCACGCCGGCCCCGACAATTGCCGCCAGTGAAAAGCCAGCCAGAATAAGGCGTTGTTGTTTAGGCTTCACTGATCGGAATTCCCTTTTGTTATCTTGGCCTCGGCGGTACGCATAGAGGCGACACTTTGAATGAGCATCGCCAACGAGCCCAAAAGGGTAATGGCGTATGCGGCCCAGATAAATGGCCAATGATTCATGATGTGCTCCTCATATTTCGGCCAATCGGCGGGCTCGGGCCTCTGCCTTAACCTCGGCCAGTATCGTGCGCATGCGCATCAGAATTATGGCGCCGAAAAGCAAGCTGAAGCCAATCAGAGTAAGCCCCAGCGGCCATACGAGTTCTGAAGAGATAGCCGAACCCCTTGACGAGAAACTGGGTGCCTGATGCAGCGACTTCCACCAAATTACAGATCCGTGAATAATCGGCAAATTCACCACACCGATGATCCCCAAAACCGCCAACGAACGGTCGCCGCTGGACTGATTTTTTACGGATTGTGCATAAGCAATGTAACCAAGATAGATGAAAAACATCAGCAGCATCGATGTCATCCGCCCATCCCATTCCCACCATGTTCCCCAAGTTGGGCGGCCCCAAATCGAACCCGTAGCCAGACAAATGGCGGTAAACATTGCGCCTGGAACCGCGATTGCGCGTGCCGCGACCGCTGCAAGAGGATGACGCCAAACCACATAGCATAGGCTTGCAATGCCAATTCCCGTCCAGCCTCCCATGCCCAGCCAAGCGGCCGGCACATGGATATATAAAATGCGCACCGATTCACCCTGGAGATAGTCGGGCGGGGTGATGAAAAGACCCGAATAGCAGCCAACCAGAATGAGCGCGATCCCTGACCATAAAAACCAAGGTGTAAGCGCCCGCGCAATACGAAGGAAACGTGCGGGATTTGCCAAATAATGCATAGCTGCCGTTCTAGAAATCCAGCCTGTAGCCAAGACTTACAAGCAGTCCCTGTTCGGTTGTCGTGGTAGGCGTGCCACCCATATTGGATTGCTGCTTGTTGAAATTGGCACCGAATTCGAACTCAACTTCGGAATGCTTGAACGGATAATAATTCATCCGGATCGAAGGCTGAATTTGGCGATAGGAACCCGGGTTGAGGCGATCGCTGCGATAACCGTAACGCGCACGTGGATTGATGCGGAATTTGGGACTTACCGGAATACGCGCATTGACATCAAAAGTGTAGCTGCGCGATCTTGGAGTGTCGGCATAGCGCCCACCAATGATGTAAATGTCATTCGCAAAAATCATGCCGCTGCCAACCAGCTGCGCGCCATAATAATATTCGGTGCCGGTCGAAAGGGTCGGCGCGATCAGCGTAGAACCCGGGAACACTCGAGATGAGCCAGGAGAGCCACCGTTATGGTTCATCGTGAAATCCATATTGGCTTGTAATTTCTTACTGATTGGTCGCGAGTAGGACACCGTCAAAGATTTCGCCACAATCGTATTATCAGCCGCCAGATTATACACCTGCTTGTCGGTGAAAACGTTTTTCAAGTCCGAAAGGTCGTCAACCGGCAAAATCTGACCAGGCAGAATTTGACCAGACAAACCATTGATCACATTCCATGTGTTCAACAATGGTGACTGTCGATAATCGGCTGTTATGCTGATGTTTGATTCATCTTTTAAGAAATAGTTTAACGAAAGGAGGCCAAGATTTACGCGGTTATAATGTACATCATAGTCAATCATCGTGTACATGTTAAATCGATCTTTGACGAAACGAAGCTCCGCCCCCAGCGCTTGGCGATCAATGTAATCGGTGCTTCGTTCATCATACCAATACAGCGTGGACTGAATGGTATCCTTTTTACCGCCGATATCTACACTGGCGCCGTAGAAATAGCGATCCGAACGAATGAAGAGATCACGAGCGCGCAGTACCGGCGTGCCGGCAACCAGATTGATGCGAACTTTTTTGCTGGCTTGGAACCCAAGCAATCCGCCGTCGAAACGACCCAACACACCGGCACCGTTGCGTGTCTGCCTGCCGACCCGTGCCGACAATCCTGTTCCTTTATCGGCGATATCAAAATACAGCGCACTCATTGTTTTAACGTCACCGCTACGGAACGTTATCGCTTGGGTTACTGGATCAATCAGCTTGGTTTTATCGCGGAAACTCTTTGTATACGAACCAGATGCCCGCATCAGCAGCGTTGTACGATCATTACCGCCAGTCACGGTCATGTCGGCTGAAGTCAACAGCTGGTTGACGTTTACGGCATCGTCGATCACCGGATCGCGATTTATGTCATTCGGTGTCAGCGGCGTGGTGACAAACTTTGTCTGGCTCTGGTCGCGGAAATAATATTGCGAGAAACTTCCTCGCACGGACCAGTTCCAACCTTTCACTGCAGCTTTGCTTTTGCCAGTCGGATCACGCAATGTCTGTCCCGTCGCGCCATCGGCTGGGGCGGCAAGACTGGCTAATCTTTGCCTTACGCGGTCCGTGCCTTCGCCGCTCGGATAACGTCGTATATACTCTTCATATTCAGCTTTGGCTTGAGCCATCTGGTTTTTGCGTTCGCGCATCAAGCCCAGCAGCTCGAGCATTCGAGGCGTTTGGGGGTTTTCGGGATAGGCAACGCCTTTGGTAAGCAACTGGACTGCGCGATCATAGTCATCCGCTTTGATGGCAGTTTCTGCATCGGCGACAAGCACATCGACCGCAGTCTTTTCTTCATCGCCCAACGCGCGAGCGGCGACCATTGCCGTCGCTGCTGCCGGCTGAGCCAAGCTATTCATCCGGGTCGCAACGCCTTGTTCCCGCTCAGTCTGAGTTACTTTTACAATCCACGCTTCGGGGAAGTCGGTGATCAGGTCTTGCCGTTCCTTCTCCGCCTCGCCGCGCGTGGCGTAGAATCCAGCTCGCAGCCGGAACCATTTCTGTCCGTCTCGTTCAAAACTGGTCTGATAAAAAACACGCTCTGATATTCTCGATATCTTGGCTGGATCCAGATCGCCGATCGCTGTCGGCTGTGACAACAGGTTGATGACATAAAGTCCGGCGGGCAGTGATGCGGAGTCGGCGGCAACTGCCGCTGGCTGTCCCGCATTTGTATCCGACCCCGGTTCGTTGCCAGGCACGTCGCCTACAACACCAGGCTGCCAACCAGAGCAGGCCGCAAGGTTTCCAACCTCGGTAAGCGTCACCAGCAAAGTATCGGGATCGAGGCCAGCGACCACGCCGAATTGCATATCGCGTTGGAATAATAGCGACAAGGTCGGACCATTTGCGGGATCACCGTCAAATTCGATTGCGCGCAATGCAGCAACACCCGTTGGCGCGCGTAACGACTCGCGTCCGGTGGCGCTGGCGTTATCCAGAAGGCGTAGCCTTATCGACAATTGCTGCCCACGATCCTCGGGAAACGAGCTCAACAATTGCACCCGGCCCTGAAATCGGATTGCGATCGTCGCGCATTGCCCTACCGTTTGGGCCGAAACGTCTGATAACACCCGATCCGAAACTGTCTGACCAAACGCAGGATCGATAGCCCCAACAAGCGACGCAAAGGACGTAGCCAAAAACAGGCTGGCGAAGTGAGCACTACGGCGTTGCATCAATACCTCATTAAAATTCTGGAGAGCTGACCCGGTGTTCCCCGGTTCGACGCTTTTTGATCGTTACCATCGAGGCATCGGTATATTCGTGGCATGCCCCGGTGCAATCACGCAGTTCGGAAACCGTATAGTTGGTGTTTCCAAATTTCTTATGTTCACCCGCGTCATAGTCGTTGGTATGGCAAGCCGCGCAATTCGGTGCATATCCGGGGTTCTGATAAGGCACTGTTTGCGAATTGGATTTGTGGCAATCGAGGCAATCGAGTTGCTGTGCGTGCTGGCCGGGATAACCGCCACCAGTATGCTGGTATTTCAACACCGGCAACCAAGCGGCGGTACGGTGACATTCAACGCACTCTACCGTTGTGACAAAGTGGTTTCCGGGCTTGCCTGTCGCTTTAGTGCCATTGTGACATGTCCCACAATTGCCCGTGACATTTGCATGGTCGAACGTCGCTGGCAACCAGGCGACAGTCTTGTGACAATCGCCACAGTCTGCCGATGTGGTGATGTGCGTCGGCGGCTTTCCAGTCGCCTTGGTGCCATTATGGCAGCTAGCACAGGTACCAAGTGCCTGGGTGTGGTCCATGCGGACTGTTGTCCATGCGGAAGTTACGTGACAGCTGTCGCACTGATCCGTGGTTGAGATATGCGACCCAGGCTTGCCCGGCGCCTTAGTACCGTTGTGACAGCTGGCACAAGTTCCCATCGCCTCGGTATGATCGAACGTCGCGGGCGTCCAGGCGGTAGGCTTATGACAACTTTCGCATAGAGTGGTTGTCGAA
>JBEBKE010000033.1:0-18654 GCA_040079555.1 Sphingorhabdus sp.
CACGTCGAACAGCACGCGCATCATCGACGCATCGACCGCGCACCGCGTGGACCAAAACTGGGCCTATGGCTTCCCCGAATTCCGCAAAGGACAGGCGGATCGCATTGCGGCTGCGCGGTACGTATCCAACCCCGGCTGCTACCCCACCGGCTTTCTCGCTTTGGTTGCGCCCTTGGTTGCCGCCGGGCTAATCCCCGACGACTGGCCCTATACCGTCAACGCCGTCTCCGGCTATTCTGGTGGCGGCAAAGCATTGATCGAACGGTTTGAGGCGGAAGGCGGCGCAGACATCGGTTTCCGCACCTATGGCCTTGATCTCGATCACAAACATGTGCCCGAAATGCAGCGGCATGCCGGATTGGCACTCGCGCCGATCTTTTCCCCCGCCGTGGTAAAGGCGTTTCGCGGCATGATGGTCGAAATCCCGCTGCCGATCTCCGTCATGCCCGGCAGCGACAGCCCCGACGAAATGCGCGAAGCCCTCGCCGCGCATTATGCGGGCTCGCCCTTGGTCACGGTCCACGCCGAGATGGCTCCGTCCGAACTGCTGATCCTCAACACCCAAGCGCCGTCCGACCGACTGGACCTCTATGTCATGGGCAGCCCCAAAGTCGACCAAGTGCGGTTGATGGCAATGCTCGACAATCTGGGCAAAGGCGCAAGCGGCGCGGCGGTGCAAAATTTGAACATCATGGCTGGGTTGGATGAGGTGGCGGGGTTGCGACTCTAATCCTTTCCAGTGGGAGAGGATACTAAGCGTTATCAGCTCGCTGATTACGCGCAGTTGGTGAGGGGTCGTGGGCGTCGATAGGGCACAACCCCTCACCCAGCTTCGACTAATTCGCTTCGCTCATAAGTCTACGCAACCCTCTCCCACTGGAGAGGGGAAAGCGACAATGCCTGATTCCACCCCGTCAGTTCCACCACACACTTCGTCATTCCCGCGAAGGCGGGAATCCATCTCCTGCCCGTCACGTTTCCAACTGGCAGTCGGCGTAAACCCAAAGCTCAGGTGATGGCCCCCCGCCTTCGCGGGGGTGACGAAGTTAGTTGGTCACAAATTGCTCCTGCTGTGCAGACTCACAGGTGTCAGCTAGCTTTGGTTTTTGTTTCGTCATACGCTGGGAAATGATGCGATACCTACCGTCGCTCAGTGGCTTTAATACAAAAAGAAACTTGGTGTTGTCGCGCAAATACGTGTGTCCGAAGTACCTCACAGTAATCTTACTATCGGCATTCTGACCTTTTAGTATTTTGCTTACTCTTAAAGTTGCTGTCATCCATCCATGACCTAGTATATCATCTGGTATATCAAAATGTTCGTAATCTCGCCAATTCGTCAGTTTACCTGTTAAGACGACGTCACTACAATTGTACGTGACTACATTCGGGTTTGCATTAACCGTTTCTCCCGCAATGGAGACTGCACACAGCAATGCGATTGTAGTTTTTAAATTACCCATCTCAATAAGGCGGCTTATCCAACCCCTTGGGGCTGGCCGTAAAAATCTCACACCCATCCTCGGTGATCCCAATCGAGTGTTCAAACTGCGCCGAAAGTGACCGGTCCCGCGTTACCGCCGTCCAGCCGTCTTCCAACACTTTGCCATGCGGTTTGCCGATGTTGATCATGGGTTCGATTGTGAAAATCATGCCGGGCTTCAACAGCGGCCCAGTGCCGGGTTTGCCCGCATGGACAATCTCTGGCGCGTCATGGAACAAGCGGCCCAGACCATGGCCGCAAAATTCGCGGACTACGCCGTAGCGGTGGCCCTCGGCATGGGTTTGGATCGCGTGGCCGATGTCGCCGATGCGGTTACCGGGCTTGGCGGCTTCGATGCCGAGCATCAGGCATTCATAGGTCACCTCGACCAAGCGCCGCGCCTTTACCGGCACATCCCCGACAAGGAACATGCGGCTGGTGTCGCCGTGCCAGCCATCCAGCATCGGCGTGACATCGACGTTGATGATGTCGCCGTCTTTCAATTTCTTGTCCGACGGGATGCCGTGGCAGATGACATGGTTGATGCTGGTGCAGCAGCTGTGCGTATAGCCGCGATAGCCCAAAGTCGCCGGAACGGCGCCACCGCGCAGCGTCATTTCGCGGACGATATCGTCGATTTCAGCGGTGGTGACGCCGGGGACGACATGCTTGGTCAGCTCGTCCAATATCTCCGCCGCCAGCCGCCCTGCCGCGCGCATGCCCGCAAAGCCATCGGCTCCGTGCAATTTGATGACCCCATCGCGGGATTGAAAAGCCTCATCGGCGGTAACGACTGCATATTGGTTCATGGGTTTGATATAGCGTGGGTTGGTGGGTTTTGCGAGAGTTGGTTTTTTGGTTCTCGCAGAGGCGCAGAGGAGAGCAGAGACCGCAGAGAAGGTTAGACGGAGCCAAAGGCTCATTATCAATCTGTAGCTATAGAATTGCTATTCGGTGAATTTGAAAGCGGCTTCGCCGGAAAATTTCTTCTCTGCGGTCTCTGCTCTCCTCTGCGTCTCTGCGAGAAACCCCTTTAAACAGTAAATCACTACCCCAACCGCAACTTAGCAGCTATGCCCCAGCAATGACCGAAACCCGCATCTATACCGCAGCCCTTATCATCATCGGCGATGAAATCCTGTCTGGCCGCACGCAGGATAAGAATATCGCCCAAATCGCCTTATGGCTGAATGTGCAGGGTATCCGCCTGCGCGAGGTGCGTGTGGTGGCGGATGTCGAGGATGCGATTGTCGAGGCGGTGAACGCTTGCCGTGCGCGCAATGACTATCTGTTCACCACAGGCGGTATCGGCCCGACGCATGATGACATAACGGTCGATGCGATTGCCGCGGCCTTGGGTGTGCCAGTGGTGCTGCATCCGGTGGCGAAGGAAATATTGGAGCGCTATTACGAAACGCGCGGCGGCGTGAACGAGGGCCGGTTGCGCATGGCGCGGGTGCCAGAGGGCGCGGATTTGATCCCCAATAAAATGTCGGGCGCGCCGGGGATTAAGGTCGAGAATATCTTTATCATGGCGGGCGTGCCGCATATTACTGCGGGGATGCTCGACGCGCTGACGGGTACGTTAGAGGGCGGCGCGCCTTTGCTATCGCATCAACTGGGCTGTTGGGTGGCGGAAAGCGAGATTGCCAAGCTGCTCGGCGATACCGAAAAGGCGCATGAGGGATGCCAGATTGGCAGCTATCCCTTTTTCCGTGAAGGTCGCGTCGGGGCCAATTTTGTGGTCCGGTCCACCGATGCGCATGTGCTGAACCAATGTGTCGAGGCGTTGAAGGTCGGGCTTGAGGCGATTGGGCGCGATGTGGTGGATGGGGGCATATAATCCCCTTCGCGCATCTTCGCTCCTTCGCGAACTTCGCGTGAAATCTGCAACGTCCAAAATTTCACGCGAAGTTCGCGAAGGAGCGAAGGACCGCGAAGATTTTCTCGTTCATCCACCAGCAAGGCAAAAGACAGCAGTGAAAGTCGTAATGAAAAAACTCCCGATATTCAAAACCGCCTTGTTGGCCTCTAGCCTGCTATTATCCCCCGCCGCATGGGCCGAGGACGCCGCTCCGGTCACCATATCGACCGAGGCGCAAACCGCCGCTGACGCGCCGTGGCTTTACGAAGGCAGCGACGTTCCGATCGATAAAAGCTGGACCTTCGGAAAGCTGGACAACGGCCTGCGCTATGCGGTGAAGAACAATCAAGTGCCATCGGGTCAGGTCTCTATCCGCGTGCGTGTCGATGCAGGCGCGCTTCATGAGGAAGATGACGAGCAAGGCTTTGCCCATTTGTTGGAACATCTCGCCTTTCGCGGCTCCGAATTTGTCCCCGACGGCGAATCAAAGCGGATTTGGCAGCGGCTGGGCGTGAGTTTTGGCAGTGACAGCAACGCGCAGACAACGCCGACGCAAACGACGTATAAGCTCGATCTACCCGCATCAGACCCGGCAAAGCTGGAAGAATCGATGAAGATCGTCGCGGGAATGATGCGCGCGCCTGCGATTACGGCGACGGCGCTAAACGCCGAACGCGCGATTGTGCTGGCGGAATTGCGCGAAAATAGCGGAGCGCAGCTGGAATTCGGTAACCGTTTCCGCGAGCATTTGTTTCAGGGGCAACGCCTCGCCAAACGCTCCACCATCGGCACACCCGAAACAGTGTTGGCGGCGAGTGCGGATAAGGTCGGCGCGTTTCATAAACGCTGGTATCGGCCCGAAAATGCGGTTGTTGTGATCGCGGGCGATGCCGAGCCAGCGGCTTTGGAAGCGCTCGTCAAAAAGCATTTTGCCGATTGGAAAGCGACCGGCGCTGCGACGCTGCAGCCTGATTTTGGCAAGCCGTCGGCTGACGGCAAACTGTCCGCGACAATCATTGACCCGACTTTGCCTTTCGTCACCAGCATCGCTTATGTCCGCCCTTGGGCGCAGGTTAACGACACGATCCTGTATAACGAACAGCTGTTGATCGACGCGGTTGCGCAACGGATCATCAATCGGCGGCTAGAGGGGCAAGCGCGGGCAGGGGCGGCGTTTACTTATGCAGGCGTCGAACAGCGCGATGAGTCGCGTAGCGGCGATGTTACGTTTGTCTCCATCCGTCCGTTGGGGACCGATTGGGAAGCTGCCGTAACCGCTGTGCGCGCAGTCATTTCCGACGCGACCACCACACCACCATCGCAAGGCGATATCGAACGCGAATTGGCGCTGTTCTCCGACGTCATCCGCACACAGCTTGATAGCTACCCGTTTGAAGGCGGCGCTGAGCAGGCGGAAAACATCGTCCGCGCTGTCGACATCCGTGAGACGGTGGCCGCCCCCGATACCGTCGTCAAAGTGTTCGACGCGATGCGCGCCAAGTTCACGCCGCAACGTTTGCTGGAATCGACACGTGCCTTGTTTAGCGCCGATGCGCAGCGGATATTTTTGTCTGCTCCTGCGCCGATTGCCGATGTCGATACAAGGCTGGCAAAAGCGCTGACGACGCAAGTCGTGGCCAGCAAAACCGCGCGGTTGGACACCAAAGCTGTCAGCTTTGATAAGTTGCCAAAACTCGGCAGTGCCGGAAAAGTTGTGGCAAGCCGCATCCACGAGCGTTTTGACATGGAGAGTCTGGAATTCTCCAACGGCACGCGGGCGTTGTTATGGCCAAACGCTGCCGAGGCCGGACAAGTGCGCGTCCTGGTCCGCTTTGGTCGGGGATACCAAGCTGTAGCGCCTGACAACGGCGGCTTGCTATGGTCCGGATCAATGGTGCTCGGCGAAAATGGCGTTGGCAAGCTGAACCGCAATCAACTCGACCAGATGATGAACGGCAGGCGGTTAGAGCTAAGCTTCAGCGTCGATAATGATGCGTTTGAATGGACCGCAACGACACGCCCAGAAGATCTAGCTGACCAATTGACGCTGATTGCGACCAAGATGCAGCATCCCGCCTGGCAGCCCGCGCCGGTTGAACGTGCCAAGGCGATAGCTTCGGCAGATTATGACAGCTTCTCAATGTCTGCGGTTGCGATGATGCAGCGCGATTTGCAGTATCTGACAACGTCAAAAGATGGCCGCTGGAAAGTACCGACGCCAGCCGATGTGAAGGCGTTGACGCCAAAATCGTTCCAGCAATTTTGGGCACCTCTGCTAGCGAGTGGGCCTGTAGAGGTTTTGCTGTTTGGCGATTTCAAACGCGATGATGCTGTTGCCGCGTTGGGTAATAGCTTTGGTGCGATGAAAAAGCGTGCATCCGTAGCGATCCCGGTGGGAGCAGATGCGACGACCTTTCCTGCCGCGTCGGCAGAACCCGTTCGGTTGACGCACAAAGGGCCAAAGGATCAGACCTCGACGGTCATCGCTTGGCCCACAGGCGCCGGTCTGGCGGGCATTAGCGAGGGTCGTGAGCTGGAAATTCTGGCCGCCGTGTTCCGCGACCGCTTGTTCGAAAAATTCCGTTCTGAACAAGCAGCAAGCTATAGCCCCGATATGCAAAATTTCTGGCCCGACGAGTTTAAGTCCGGCGGCTATTTGATGGCGTATAGTCAAGTGCAGCCAAAGGATGTCGAACGCTTTTATGCCTTTGCGGCGGAGGTTGCGGCTGACCTTAAAACCAATCCGGTAAGTGCCGACGAACTGCAACGCGCAACCGAGCCGTTGAAGCAATATGTCGATCGGGTGATGACCGGAAACCAGTTTTGGATGAATAATCTGGAAGGCGCGACCTATGCGCCGCAGCGCTTTACTGCACTTGGCCGTTTATATGGTGACTATGCCGGGGTCACGCCCGCGCGGGTGCAAGAGCTAGCGCGGAAATACTTTCGCGATGATAAGGCTTGGAAACTGTTGATCGAGCCAGAGAGCTAGAATTTGTAGACCAAAAATTTTCGTCATCCTGAACTTGTTTCAGGATAAAGCACTACCGTCGCGTGTTATCCTGAAACAAGTTTAGGATGATACGTCGATATTGGTGATCGCAATCTTTACATCCCCGGGTACCGCTGGAATTCCGGCAGGCTGTGCGCCTCGGCCATCCAGCCAATGCGTTCGGCGACCTGGATATGCGCGCCAGCGGGTAGGGCGTCGGGGTCATCGAGCGTGGCGGATTGAATATCGACAATGCCCGGTAAATATTCTTGATTGCGGTAGGCGATTCCAGTGCCGCAAGTGGAGCAGAAACTGCGCATCGCGCTGCCGGATGAATTGAATGTCGTTAAATCGCCTTGCACTAAAGTGAATTCAGTCTCAGCAAAGGCCGCCCATGCAACCATCGGCGCGCCCGACGATTTACGGCAATCGCTGCAATGGCACAAAGCCACATGCTGAGGCGTTCCGTTTACCTCATACCGAACCGCGCCGCATTGGCAGCCGCCTTGTAAAGCCATGACCATTCTCCTTCTGCCGGTATGATATCAGCAGAATTGAAACAATCAAAGAACATATTTCGACAGATCGGTGTCCTTTGCAATGCCCGCCAATTGCTTCGTTACATAGGCGGCGTCGATTTTGAACGTCTGGCCTTTTTGGTCCTCAGCATCAAAGCTGATATCCTCCAGCAGCTTTTCCATCACTGTCTGCAGTCGCCGCGCACCAATGTTTTCAACGCTGTCGTTTACGTCCGCTGCAATTTTGGCAATGGCATCGATGGCGTCATCGGTGAAGTCCAAAGTGACCTCTTCGGTTGCCAGTAAAGCCGTATATTGCTGAGTGAGATTGGCTTTTGTCTGCGAAAGGATGCGGACAAAATCTTCCTGCGTCAGCGCACGCAACTCGACTCGGATGGGCAGGCGGCCTTGCAATTCAGGCAGCATGTCACTGGGTTTCGAAATGTGGAACGCACCGCTGGCGATGAACAACACATGGTCGGTTTTCATCGGGCCATATTTGGTTGAAACTGTTGTGCCCTCGATCAATGGCAGCAGATCGCGCTGCACACCTTCGCGGCTGATTGAACCTCCACCTCTGGTGTCGGATATGGCGATTTTGTCGATTTCATCCAGGAACACGATGCCGTTGGCCTCTGCATCGGCAATCGCGGTGCGCGCGACGTCATCCTGATCAAGCCGACGCTCGACCTCTTCGTCGACCAGCTTCGTCCACGCCTCGGGGACTTTCATCTTACGCTTTTTGGTTTTGCCTTGGCCGAACGCTTTGCCCATCATTTCGGTGATGTTGATCATCGCGCCGCCGCCCATTCCGGGAATGTCCATCGGCATAGCTGGCGCGTCGGAGACTTCGATTTCAATCTCGACATCGTCCATATGGCGTTCGCGGATACGCTGACGAAATGCCTCGCGTGTGGCTTCGCTGGCGGTATCACCGGCCAGGGGTTTTAGGATACGTTCCATCGCAGCCGCTTCGGCGGATTCGCGCACCAGTTCACGCCGGCGATCTTTTTCCAGGCGGACCGCTTCTTCGACCAAATCACGAGCAATCTGTTCGACGTCGCGCCCGACATAGCCGACCTCGGTAAACTTAGTCGCCTCGATTTTGATAAACGGTGCATCGGCAAGCTTTGCTAGGCGGCGGCTAATCTCAGTTTTGCCGCAGCCAGTGGGGCCGATCATCAGGATGTTTTTCGGAGTCACTTCGTCGCGCAGGTCAGCGTCCAATCGTTGACGACGCCAACGGTTGCGCAAGGCAACAGCAACGGCGCGCTTCGCGTCCGCCTGACCGATGATGTGTTCGTCGAGCGCAGCAACAATCGCTTTGGGAGTAAGGTTTTGAGACATTTTGTGTGCTTTCCGGATCAGCTAGCGCTGTCCATGACCTCAAGGGTCAGTTGGTCGTTGGTATAGACGCAGATTTCCGCTGCGATCTTCATCGCGTGGCGCGCGAGCTTTTCGGCGTCAGCCTCATATTCCATCAGCGCGCGCGCAGCGGAAAGCGCATAATTGCCGCCCGAGCCAATGGCTGCGATCCCGTCATTGGGCTCAAGCACATCGCCATTACCGGTCAGAATCAGCGTGATGTCCTTGTCAGCAACGATCATCAACGCTTCCAGGTTGCGGAGATATTTATCGGTGCGCCAATCCTTGGCGAGTTCGACCGCCGCGCGCATCAACTGGCCGCGATGCGCCTCCAGCTTTTTCTCCAGCCGCTCAAACAAAGTAAAGGCGTCGGCTGTCGCGCCTGCAAAACCGCCAATAACGCTGCCGTCATGCAGTTGGCGAACCTTTTTCGCATTGGGCTTCATTACGGTTTGGCCCATCGAAACTTGACCGTCCCCCACAATCACGACCTTGCCGTTTTTGCGGACGGAAAGGATGGTTGTGCCATACCACGTGGTCGGATTATTATGTGCGTTACTGTCCATTCACCGGATATGGGGGGCAACATCAGCGAGTGCAAGACGCCTATGGTCGCTCGGCCAATTTCCGTTCCCATTGAAGGGCGTGGCTGACGATAACATCGAGATCGTCAAACTGCGGTTGCCAGCCAAAGCGTGATTTTATCTCGCGATTATCGGAAATTAGCGCATCGGGATCGCCTGCGCGGCGCCCTTCAAATTGGCGTTCGATTTGTAAATTCGTGACGCGGTCAACGGCGTCCAGCACCTCTAGTACCGAATAGCCATGGCCGTAGCCGCAATTGAGCGTGTGGCTACGCGAAGGGTCCGCTAACAGGTTTTTTAGCGCAATCACATGCGCCGCGGCAAGGTCGCTGACATGGATATAGTCGCGCACTCCGGTGCCGTCTTCGGTATCGAAATCGGTACCGAAAACGCCGACATGGCTCCGTTTGCCAAGCGCCGTTTCGACCGCAACTTTGATAAGGTGCGTTGCCCCCGCCGTTGACTGACCGGTGCGCCCTTGTGGATCCGCGCCGGCGACGTTGAAATAACGCAAAGCGCAATAGTTGAAGTCATGGGCTGCCGCGACATCACGCAACATATATTCGGTCATCAGCTTTGACAGACCATAAGGATTAATCGGTAGCGTGGGCGTGTCTTCGCGCACCGCGCTTTCCTTGGGAATGCCATAAGTCGCGGCGGTGGAAGAGAAAATGAAGTGTTTCACACCACCAGTGATCGCCGATTCAATAATACTGCGGCTATTTGCCGTGTTATTACGATAATATTTCAGCGGGTTCTCAACCGATTCGGGAACGATGATAGATCCAGCAAAATGCATGATCGCCTGGATGTGCTGTTCTTGGATGATTCGCGCTATCAGCGTCTCGTCGGCGATGTCACCTTCATAAAAGGGAACGTCATCCGGCAAAGCCCAACGAAAGCCAGTCGTCAGATTGTCGATAACAACGGGATTATGACCCGCATCTTTTAAGGCAAGGACGGCATGGCTTCCGATATAACCAGCGCCGCCGGTGACAAGGACATTGTGGCTTTTTGTCATGAATTATCCGTATAATAGAAACTCTGACGATCCGGTTAAGAACGACCAAATCTGGCAATTTGCGTATGTTCAGGTCAAAAAAAAGGCGACCAGCGGCCGCCTTTTTTCTGAACTGATCAACCGGCTTTTATGGGCTGGTTGGGGCGTCGTCGTCATTGCCAGCAGCAATTACGATACCAGCGATGATAGCAGCCGCAGCGAGAACAGCAGCGATTACGCCGCTACCGCCGCCAAGCTTGCTTTCTTCCTTGGAAGCTGCACCAGCACGCTTCGACTTGGCTGCCGCAACAGACTTCGAAGCAGTCGCTGCACTAGCAACAACCGGGGCGCTGATCAGCGACGCAGCTGCGATTACAGCGAGCGAAACTTTACCGAAACGCATTTTTTGACTCCTTTTTTACCATGTGGTTTTAAACACACCGGCAGTCAAGTGGCATAGAGAGGTGCAAAAGGCAAGTGTGGATTTGCTAAATTTCGCAAAAATGTCTTTCGGAATGCGCGGGTTGGCAGGGAACAGCGATATATGCTTAACAAGTATAAGAGAGCGATGTGTGAAGTTACAACTCGCTCGTTTCAATTTTGGGTTTGACCTTACGTTGCGCATCTGATTCGTTGCTCAAATCTGGCGCAGTGTTGCTTGCGCTTTCTGGCAACTCTGCGATTCCATAGCGAATGTTATTGTAAGCAAATGGAGGCGTAGAAATTGTGAAAATCGCGGTTCATCAAATGTGTAGCGGTATTGATCCGTTTGAAAATACACGGAAAATTATGGATGGAATCGCGTTGGCCGGGCAACAAGGTGCGTGCATGTATTTTGCCCCGGAAATGTCTGTATTGATCGATCGTGACCGGACGCGTGCTAAAGCGTCGATAAACTTCGAAGCTAACAATCCCTTGTTGAATGCGATCCGCAAAGCTGCAGCCGATGCGCAAATATGGGTTAATCTGGGATCGATGCCATTTGTCCACGAGGATGGCAGCGGACGTTACGGAAACCGGTCTATTGTGATCGACGATCAGGGAATCGTCCGCGCGCGCTATGACAAGATGCATCTGTTTGACGTTGATTTGTCGACTGGCGAGCAGTGGCGCGAATCGGCTGCGTATCGCGGAGGCGATGGTCCCGTGGTGGTCGAAACACCTCTCGGACTCATGGGGCTGACGATTTGTTATGATATGCGTTTTCCCGATCTTTACAGCCACCTAGCGCAGGCAGGCGCTCAAGTCTTTTCCGTACCCGCTGCGTTCACCGTGCCGACGGGAAAGGTGCATTGGCATATATTACTTCGCGCCCGCGCGATTGAATCCGCAGCTTTCGTTATCGCAGCTGCACAATCTGGTCATCACGCTGACGGTCGAGAAACATTTGGCCATTCTCTGGTTGTCGATCCATGGGGTGAGGTGATTTTAGACATGGGTGAGGGCGAAGGATTAAGCTGTGTCGATTTGGATTTGGCACGCATCGATGCGGTTCGGGCACAAATTCCAGTTCACCTCAACCGCCGCGTCATTCCAACCTTGTGACGCTCCGCTGCCGAGCAAGCGTTTGCTCTCGCCAAGCGATGATCAATCCCGCCGCAATAATCAGCGGGGCACCCTGTAAGATGCTGCCGCTTGGCAGATCGTTGAACGCAAGATAACCCAACGCGGTCGACCACAGTAAAGCGCTGTAATCTATTGTCATAATTGTCGCGACGGAGGCATAGCGGAGCGATGCCGTCAGCAGTATTTGCCCAATGGCGCCCGCCAGCGATAACGCCGCAATGATCAACCAGGTTTCGGTGTCATGCGCCCTTGCAAGAAACAGCTGCGCGATGCCCAGCGGCACAATCGACGTCAGGCTGAACCAGAATACGATAGCGCCCGGCGTTTCGGTGCGGTTCAGCCGCCTTAGCTGAATGACCGTACAACTCGTCAGCAGTGCACCCAAAAGGGCGACCACGACGCCAGCGGTATTCACCCCATCATGCCCCGGACGCAGCGCAATAAGGATACCCACAAATCCCAAAATAACGGCCGCCCAGCGGTATTTTCCTGTGGGTTCTGCAAGCAAGATGGCTGCTAGGGTCGTTGCGAATATCTGTGTCGCAAAGCCAAAGGTCGTTGCATCCGCCATCGGCAACAGAACCATTGACGTAAAATTCAGTCCCATTGCCGCGATGCCGAGCACCATGCGCACCGCGTGGCCGCCGGGCCTGGCGGTTTTGATGGAGGGCAGGTCGTTGCTCCACCACAACCATAATATCGCGACGGGTAAGCCGGCCAATTGCCGCCAGAATAGGCTTTCCGCGACATGGACGCCTCGATTGCCCGCCATTTTAACAAGCAAAAACATCACGCCGATAACCAGCACCGCGCCCAATCGCAAAACGATACCAAGCATCGGGCGCGGCTCTGGTGCCGTTGCGGCAACGGGAAGGGGCTGTTCAGCAGGAATTGGCACGTCATAAACGCCATAGGCGATCCAAAATGGCTGGCAAGTCTTGCACACTGTGATCACTCGCACCATTTGCGGCCCATGCAGGGATATCTGGCGCAGCTTTGGGCTTTTCACATTTGGACCGTCGTTGCCATCGCGGGAGCATTGCTGTCAGCGATCAGCATTGTCGCAGACCGGCGACGTCATCGTCGTACCCGGATTGAAAATGTCGGCTTTATGCCTTGGACCGGAATAAGCGTCCTCGCGATCATGATCACATTATTGTCGACAGCACTTGCGATAAAAGCTGGCTAGCACTTCCCTTTAACATCGTCTGCCGATACTCCGTTGCAAACGAAAACCGATTCCCTGTTGATGGGAACCCATCCGGAGAGCCACAATGACTGACCTGCCCGCATCTAATCTGACCATGCTGACCGAAGTGAAAACAGACGGCGTTTTGGAGATGTATCTGGCCGCCTTGCCAATGCCGCAGCCAAAGGATCATGAGGTGTTGGTCAAGGTGCTCGCTACCCCGATCAATCCGTCAGACCTCGGGCTGATGGTTGGCGCAGCGGACGTGTCCAGCGCGCGCGTTATTGATCGTGACGGTCTTCCGGGCGTAGCGATGGATGTGTCGGATGCTGGTATGCGCTTTATGGCGGCGCGGGTAGGGCAAGCGATGCCGATTGGGAATGAAGGTTGCGGCTTAGTTGTTGCAGCTGGCGCATCGGATGCAGCACAAGCTTTGCTCGGTAAAACGGTTGCGTTGATTGGCGGCGAAATTTACGCCGAATATCGCTGCCTCGCTGCAATGGCTTGTATGCCCTTGCCAGAAGGCACAGAGCCAGAGGATGGCGCGTCGTGTTTCGTCAATCCGCTGACGTCGCTTGGCTTTACCGAAACGATGAAGATGGAGGGCTATAAGGGCATCGTCCATGCCGCCGCTGCTTCCAACCTTGGCCAGATGCTGGTCAAAATTTGCAAGGCGGATGGCATTCCGTTGGTCAACATCGTGCGCAGTCAGGCACAGGTGGATTTGCTGAAAAGCATTGGCGCGGAGATTGTGCTCGATTCGACGGCGGAGAACTTCACCGATGATTTGGTGCAAGCAATTTACGAGACGGAGGCCTTTATCGGCTTTGATCCCATCGGCGGCGGCAAGATTTCGGGGCAGATATTGGCCGCGATGGAGGCAGCGGCTGTAAAGCGGATGACAGCTTATAGCCGCTATGGCTCAGACCAGATGAAGCAGGTCTATATTTACGGTGCGCTCGACGTGGGCCCGACTGTCCTCAACCGCAGCTTTGGTCTGACATGGGGGCTGGGCGGCTGGCTGCTGCAACCGTTCATGGCAAAGGCAGGAGGAGAAATCGTGGGCCGGATGCGCGCGCGGGTTGCATCGGAACTGACCACCACGTTCAAAAGCCATTACAGCCACCGGATTTCGCTCGCCGAGGCCGTCGATCCGGCAACTTTGCAAGCCTATAATGCCAAGCGGACTGGCGAGAAATATCTGATCCAGCCTTGAGTTTGGAAGGCTCTGAATATCGTGGGGTAGGCGCAATTGCGTATTTGCAAACGATTGCAATTTGATTAGTGGAGATAGACTGTTTCCACTAATCGAATCTGGATATCTTTCGTTTCCTATGTTGTCGCTAAAAACTTCTAAGCAGATAATGCCCGACATTAGCCCTCAATACCGGCCGGTCTTTCACTTCAGTCCGCAGCGGAACTGGATGAACGACCCCAATGGGCTGGTGTTTGCCGACGGCGTCTATCATCTGTTTTACCAATATCATCCCGATGGATTGACATGGGGGCCGATGCATTGGGGCCATGCGACCAGCCGCGATTTGCTGCATTGGGATGAACAGCCGATTGCGCTGTATCCCGATGATTTGGGCATGATCTTTTCTGGCAGTATAGTCATCGACCATGACAACACATCTGGCCTAGGCCATAACGGCAAAACCGCATGGGTAGCGATTTTTACGCATCATGATCCGCTGAAAGAAAAAGCGGGCGGCAATGTCCATCAATATCAAAGCATTGCCTATAGTCTGGACGATGGTGTCAGCTGGACCAAATATGCGGGTAATCCCGTGCTTCCTAACCCGGGAATAAAGGATTTCCGCGATCCAAAGGTTTTTTGGCACGACGACACAAGGCGCTGGGTTATGAGCCTAGCTGCGGGCGACCGCATCTTGTTCTATTCCTCACCCGATCTTAAAAATTGGGCTTTGGAAAGCGAGTTTGATGGCTTTGATATCGCCACAGGCAATGTCGTCGAGTGCCCTGATCTGGTCGTTTTGGATTTTGAGGGGCGCAAGCGAGGGGTGTTGATCGTTAGCCTCGTGACGGATGCACCCAATGGCGGATCAGGAACACGCTATGTTGTCGGCGATTTCGATGGTTATCGCTTTGTGGCAGAGCATGATGACGTCCGCTGGCTCGATCACGGGCCGGACAACTATGCTGGTGTCACTTTTCACAATTCTGGTGACCAATTGTTGCTAATTGGCTGGATGAGCAACTGGGCCTATGCGCAAGCTGTGCCGACCGCGCCGTGGCGCAGCGCGATGACTTTGCCGCGTGAATTGAGACTGGTGATGATGGACGGGAAAGCGGTTCTGTCGCAGAGCGTTCCTTCCGTTTTTGATGGCCAAACATCGCTCGACGAGAATTGGCCTTCGGACCTCACAGCGGTTTGGCGTGAGGCGGGTGGCACATTGAATCTATGCCTAAAAGCAGAAAACCAGCCGTCGTTTGAATTGACCCTAAGCAACGACATCGGCGACCGGATGGTTATCGGATTTGATGCCATGGAGCAGCATTATTACATCGACCGCCGTAATGCCGGGCAGAACAGTTTCAGTCCTGACTTCCCCATTCGCGCAGCCGCTCCTCGTGTTGGCGTCGGGAACGGAACTGATATCAAACTTTATTTTGACAAGGGTTCGGTCGAGCTGTTCGCCGATAATGGAACAACGACAATGACCTGCCTGAATTTCCCGCGCGCGGATTATACGTCGGTCGAATTGCAATCTTTCGTTTTGCCCGTGAATGGGCGGTTGACGTCGGCGCCATTGTAACCAAAGGATAGGTCCTCAAACAGCAAGGACGTAGCGACAATGAAGCAGGTACTTTTCGGTGCAATTGCAACGCTTTTGTTGTCCAGCGCATGCATCGCGAAAGATAGGGACCGCCTGCTGGAATTGTCGGGCGACTACACAATCGATGTTACCATCAATGGCCAATCGTTTAAGCTGCTCGTTGATCCCGACATCGGCGGCAGTCGCGTTTTGAATGCTGAAACCGCGAGTAAACTTGGCTTAAAGGGTAGCATGATTGGCGGGCGGCATATGGTCGGGCCGGTTAAACTGACGGCGAACTCTAATGTCCTGAACTATGATTTTGGTGATGTGAAGGACAAGCAGCGGACGTTCTGGCTGGCAGACGACGCCGCCACGGACCGTGCCGCAGGGACGATAGCACCAGCTGCGCTTCCCTATCCGGTGGTGCGGTTTCAGCTGCGCGAGGCGGTAGCTGATGAAAAGCTATATACTTTGCCGTTGGCTGACGATGGAAAAAACGCGACGCTAATGGTCGGGGGAAATACCGTTGCAGTTGGTTTTAACCTGTTGCGAAATGAAACGCTCGTCACGGCGTCAACGGGCGTATTGATTGCGGATAGCTATCAGGGTGCGTTTGCAGGCGAGGGCGTTTCGACGATGATCCGCTATGGCATTAAACGACCGACGCGCCCGCTAAATTTAGAAAAAGCTATTGAGATTGGCGGCTTGCCGCTGGATCAGATGCTTGTCCGCGTATCGGATTTCGGCGATGCCAGCCAGATTGCCGACAGCGCCGATGTGGATCAGGACGAGATTGTCGTTACCGCCGCCTCCAAGAAAAAACCGCGTTATTTGATGACGCTTGGCCGAGATTTTCTCGCACGCTGCTCGGCTTTGACATTCGATGCCAAAGCCAAACAGGTGCAGATGCGCTGCGCGTTATAACGCGCGCAGTTTCGGTTCGACCTCATCCAGCGATTTGCGGATGATGCCGATCAGATCGTCGATCTGTGCGGTGCTGATAATCAGTGGCGGACACATCACGATACTGTCGCGAATGCCGCGCACCATCAGGCCGTGACGGATGCAGGCATCGCGGACCATCGGGCCTGCCGTGCCCTCTGCTCCGTCAAAGCGTGCGCCGTTGGCTTTGTCGGCGACGATTTCGACAGCGCCAATCAGGCCTACCGAACGCGCTTCGCCGACCAACGGGTGATCGCTGAGTGCAGCCAATGCCTTTGCCAAATAAGGCCCAGTTTCGCTGCGAACACGTTCGACCAATCCTTCGCGTTCGATGATTTCGATATTGCGCAGTGCCACAGCCGAAGCCACCGGATGCCCCGAATAGGTATAGCCGTGGACAAAATCGCCACCGGTTTTCATGACCTTCACGATATCGGCGCTGACCGCGACGGCGGAGATTGGCAGATATCCTGACGACAGACCCTTTGCCATCGCGATGATGTCGGGCTGTACACCAACGGTTTCATGGCCCCACATATTGCCGGTGCGACCAAATCCGCAGATGACTTCGTCGCAGACCAAGAGGATGCCATATTTGCGGCAGATCGCCTCAACCTGTGGCCAGTAATTGGCGGGGGGAATGATAACGCCGCCTGCGCCTTGGATTGGCTCACCGATAAAGGCTGCGACATTTTCGGGGCCGACTTCGATGATTTTGTCTTCAATGGCTTGTGCGCAGGCGGTGCCGAAATCGTCCGCGCTCATGTCGCGGCCTTCATTATACCAATAGGGTTGGCGGACATGCTCGATCCCCGCCATTGGCAACACTCCGGGGGCAGGGAAGCCTTGGCCGTGCATCGCCTTCATCCCGCCCATCGACACGCCGGCGACGGTCGATCCGTGATAGGCGTTATGCCGGCTGATAAAGACAGTGCGGCTGTGCTCGCCTTTCACCTGCCAATAATGGCGGACGAGGCGCAGGATGGTGTCGTTGGCTTCGGAGCCGCTGCTGTTAAAAAACACATGCGGCAGGCGATTACCTGTCAGGCTCGCGATCTTGTCCGCCAGCATGACCGCAGGCGGGTTCGCGGTTTTGAAGAAGGTGTTATAGTAGGGCAGTTCGAGCATCTGCTCCTTTGCCACCTCAGCCAGTTCGTCGCGGCCATAGCCGACATTGACGCACCACAGGCCCGCCATGCCATCCAAAATGCGGTTGCCGTCGCCGTCATGGATGTAACAGCCATCGGCATGGGTGATAATGCGGCTGCCGCCCAAATCCTCGATTTCTTGCCAGTCGGCTTGCGCGGGAAGGTGGTGAGCGATGTCGAGGCGGCGGAGTTCGGCGATGTCGTAATTGCGGGGCATGATAAGGTCCTTTTGATGGGTTCACGCAGAGTGCGCAGAGAAACGCAGAGTTTATGGCACTACAGAAACTCTGCGTTTCTCTGCGCACTCTGCGTGAAATCAAAAGAATTTAAGGCGAAAAGCCTATGCGCGCTTGATAGCGATCATAACGGGTGATGCACCGGTTCATAATTCCCCCCTTAACGCTTTTCCGAGCAGGTGAAAATAGGTTTGGCTATCGGCATCATTTTCAGTGTTCCATTCGGGGTGCCACTGCACCGCGAGCAAAGGTGCGCCGTTGGGACGAGCGGAGTAAGCCTCGACCAAGCCATCGGGCGCGCGGGCCTCAACTGACAGGCCGCCTGCCAGTGTGCCGATGCCTTGATAATGCACCGAGTTCACTTCCAGCGCAGGTTTGGCATAGGCATTGGCGAGCATCCCGCCATCGGCCAGTTCCACCGGATGACGATGGTCAAACATCGCGTCGAACGCGACATCATCGGGCGCATGGTGGCGGATTAATTCGTCGCTGGTGCTGGTATCACGGCGGAGCGTGCCGCCCAAGGCGACATTAATTTCCTGAAACCCCCGGCAAATCCCGAACACCGGCTTTTGCGCGTCGATCATTCGGTCCACCATCGACAAAGCGATCTCGTCGCGGGCTTCGTCAAACGGGCCGTCACCGCCATCGTCACCATAACGCGCGGTTGCGACATTAGAGGGGCTGCCGGTCAGCAAGATGCCATCCAGTCGCGGCGCAACTTCTGCGGCGGTCATCAAGTCTGGCATTGACGGCACAATCAGCGCCGCCACATCGGCATAGGTCATCGCCACACGGATATACCGCTCCATGACGGCCTGCGCGGCCTCTGTGCCGACAGTACGGTTGCAGGCGATGATGCCAAGCACGGGACGGGTCATAACTAATTCCTCTCCATCGACTTGCGATGGGGAGGTGGCAGTTGCGCAGCAACTGACGGAGGGGCATCGGCGATTGATGAGCGGACTGCGTCCGCGGGGGGGG
>JBEBKE010000034.1:0-18418 GCA_040079555.1 Sphingorhabdus sp.
CGATGATCGCAATAGCGCGTTTCGGACACTAACGTCTCGCTTGCGGGTGGATGCGTTAAAACTGCACCGGCTGTTGAAACTGGTCGATCAAGATGTCGAAGTGGCTGGCCGCGAAGATTTGCGCCGGTCGCTGGGCGTATTGCAGGCGCTGCGACTAGCATTGATGCAGCATCTGTTTTTGCTGGCCGTACAAGTTCCGGCGTTCTCGCGCTCCAACGACATCAGCCGCGATGATGTGTTGGAAATGGTCTTTGCGATGCGGATCGACGACGCGCTCGACCAATTCCGCCGGGCCTTTCCGGTGTCAGCCCCCGGCATCGACGATTTCGATGTGATCGAGGCCACCGATTATCCAGACGGTGCGGAACAGGCCTATGCCGGAATCCATGCCAGCTTCATAGATCCGATGGAACAATCCTACGCACTTATCCTGCGCATCGGCACTGCCATCGCCAACCATTTTGGCGCTCACGGGTAAGGGATTTTTACCGCCGATCGGTAAAGTTTTCCGCCCGCATTCAGTAGTTCAGGCAAAAATTGCAATCGATTGTTGCGCTTGTCCTAAATAGGCGTAGAACTGTTCGTATAGACTGGCATAATGCCAGCGATCAGGAGAGTGACATGGCGCAATCAATGGCGGAAACGGGCGGATTTCCGCTGGGGAAGAAACCGATTCTGTCGGGGTCTAAAATCCTTCAGATGAATCTGGGCTTTCTTGGCCTGCAATTCAGCTTTGGTTTGCAGCAAGCGAACATGACGCCGATCTGGGCCTATCTGGGTGCGGATGAGGCTAACTTTCCTTGGCTGGGCATTGCAGGTCCGCTGACCGGCCTGATCGTACAACCCATCATCGGTGTGATGTCAGACCGCACGCTTTCGAAATGGGGGCGGCGCACGCCCTATTTCTTGATCGGTGCGATCATGTGCATGGCGGGGCTGTTTTTTATGCCGCTGTCACAGAGCATCTTGATGGCGTTTTCAATTCTGTTCATTCTCGACGTCGGCAATAACGTAACGATGGAGCCATACCGCGCCTATGTGAACGACCGGCTGAATGAAGATCAACGCGGCTTTGGCTTTCTGTCGCAAAGCGCGTTTACGGGTTTGGCGCAGTGCCTTGCTTATGCCAGCCCGTTCTTGTTGGTTACATGGTTCGGCGTATCGAAAATTGCCGAGCCGGGGCAGATCCCGGATTATACGCGGATAGCGTTTTTCATCGGCGCGGCATTGTCGATCATGACAATCCTTTGGTCGATCCTGCGCGTGCCAGAGTTGCCGCTGACACCCGACGAGCGGACGCGGATCGAGGCACTGCCAAAGTCGTTCGGCGCGTACTTCACCGAAATCGGCGAGGCATTCCGCGAAATGCCAAGTGCCATGCGATCCATGGCGTGGATGAGCCTGTTTCAATGGTACGCGATGTGCTGCTATTGGGCCTATCGCACGCCAGCGGTTTCGATGGCGTTGTTCGGCACATCGGACGCCAGCACCGCGCAATTCCGCGAGGCGGATTTGCTGTCCGGGCCGATGGGCGCGTTCTATAACCTTATTGCCTTTGCCACCGCCTTTGCCATGATCCCGATCGCGCGCAAAATGGGTGCTTCAAAGCTGCACGGCGTTGCCTTGATACTCGGCGGGCTCGGCATGATGGCGCTGCCAATGACCGACAGCATTCCTGTCATGTGGATTATGATGGCGTTCATGGGGCTTAGCTGGGGTTCGATCATGGGCAACCCCTATATCGTCCTTGCCAATGCAATTCCGGCGGAACGGACCGGTGTGTATATGGGTATATTCAACATGATGATCTGCGCACCGATGTTGCTGTTCGCTGGCACGATGACGTTCATGTACAAACCTCTGCTCGGCGGCGATCCGCGCAATGCGATGATCTTTGGCGGGGCGTGTATGTTGATCGCAGCCTTTGCTGTGTTCCGGATCAAGGCACCACAAAGCGAAGTAGCCTTGGCCTGATTGGGGCTTGTAACCGCCAAAATGCCCTTGCACTAAGGCAATGATGACGAAATTTTTGACTCTGCACGGCAAAGCCGTTTCGCTGATGCTTGAACTGTCCGATGCTGAAGCCCCTTTGTGGCGTTATTGGGGGCCGCGCCTGCCCGATAGTGGAACGCCACAACCACTGCCTGCGTCGCGGCCTTTGCCGAGTTTTAGCCTCGATTTCGATCAGCCACTGTCGCTGTTCCCCGGCCTTGGCGTTGGCTGGTTTGGCGAAAGCGCGTTGCTTGCGCATCGCGGCGGTGAAGACTGGAGCTTTCAGGCAACGACATGCACCGTGGAGCAAAGCGGGCAGGGTGCGATCGTTCGGCTGCTTGATGATGTCGCCAAAATCGCCGTCGCCATCACGCTGAACCTCGATGCCGATAGCGATGTGTTGACGATCTCAACGGTGCTGACCAACATCGGCAATGCGACACTTGATGTGCAATGGCTTGCGGCAGGTGTTTTGCCTTTGCCGGGCGACGCGCGCGAGGTCCGCTCATTTGGCGGGCGGCACAATGATGAGTTCGTGCCGATCACTGACCAACTAACCCGCAGCACATGGCGGCGCGAAAACCGGCGCGGCTTGACTTCGCATGATTGCTTTCCCGGCGCGATTGTCGAGGCAGCGGGCGCTACTTTTGGTGCGCAGCTGGCCTGGTCTGGCAATCACACAAACAGCATCGAATGGATCGATGACGGCCGCTTCCAATGGCAAATGGGCGAATGGCTTGCCCCCGGCGAAGTGCGACTGGCGGCTGGCGAGAGCATAACAACGCCCCAATTGCTGGCGACATGCGGCGTGGATGCGAACGCGGTTGCGCAGAATTTCCACACGGCCATTCGCCAACGGATCACATGGCCAGATGGCACGATGAAGCCGCGTCCTGTTCATTTGAACACATGGGAGGGTTTCTATTTCGACCATGACGAAGCGGCGCTTATGGAACTGGCGGATGCGGGCGCGGCGGTCGGTATCGAACGCTTTGTTCTGGATGATGGCTGGTTTGAGGGTCGCAATGACGACACCAGTTCGCTGGGCGATTGGTGGACCGATGCGACCAAATACCCGAACGGACTAAAGCCGCTGGCGGACCATGTCACTGGTCTTGGTATGGAGTTCGGCTTGTGGGTTGAACCGGAAATGGTCAATCCCGACAGCGAACTTTACCGCGCGCATCCTGATTGGGCATTGGCCACCCCGGGGCGGCGAACAATTACCGCGCGCAATCAGCTTGTGCTGGACATGGCAAACCCTGAAGTTAGCGACTATCTGTTTGAAAAGATTGCGGCGTTATTGACTGATTTGCCGATTGGCTATTTGAAGTGGGACCATAATCGCGACCTGACAACGGCCGGCGCGGAGCCGCGTTATCGTAAGCAGATTGCGGCATCTTATGCCTTTATGGCGCGGTTGCGCAGCGCCTTTCCGCATGTGGAGATAGAGGCGTGCGCAGGCGGCGGTGGACGGATTGATGCAGGGATTATCCGGCATACGCATCGGTTTTGGACCAGCGATAACATCGACGCAGTCAGCCGCGTTTCGATCCAGCGCGGGTTTTTGCGATTCATGCCGCCCGAACTGATGGGCTCGCATGTTGGTGCGTCGCCAGCACATGCAACGGGGCGCAGCCAGTCGATGGATTTCCGCGCCGCCGTTGCGCTGCCCGGGCACTTTGGCGTCGAACTCGATGTGCGAAAATTGGCCGACGTTGATCGGACGAAGCTGGCTGATTGGATTGCGGTGTATAAGGCGCAACGTGACAGGCTGCATTGCGGCACAGTCTGGCAAGGCGAGAGCGACGATGGCCTGTTATGGCAAGCCCATGGCGATGCCGACGGGGTTTTGCTGTACGTCTATCGCACTGCACCGCAGTCCTACAGGCACGCCGCTGTTTTGAAACTGCCGATGCTCGATCTAAGCCGTCGTTATGAAATGGATGGCACGGTTTACGACGGCGCGTGGCTGGTTCAGCACGGTCTGCCACTGCCGCCGATGAAAGCGGAAACCAGCCTGATGTTCGATGTGAAGCCTGCCTAACTGCCTCTAGTCCGCCAAGACTTGCTAACGTTATCATGACAGCTAGTCGCCGATTGCAATCGATTGTCGTTTTTGCTGGAAAATCTCGAATCCGTCGCTATGAGCGATTCCGGTAGAGGATTGGGGAGCGTTGCAGTGAATTTTGAGGCGTCGAAAAGCAGAACGACGCGCTGGACAGCAGCGCATGTCGCCACGCTAAGCGGCGACGCGATTCCGCAGATGCCTATCATCGGCGCAGCGGATGTGAAGCCCGCTCTGCCTGGCTTAATGCTGTGGGATATGTGGCCGGTGCAACTCCGCGACGGCTCTACGGTTGTCGTCGATGGTTGGGAAGTCTGGGTCATTATGTCGGCGGCGCGGGAGCTGCATCCCGATGCGCGCCACGATGTGGCTCGCCTGCGATTGGCGATGTTCCGCGACGGTGAATGGCGTGATTGCGGCGATCTGCTGCCGGAGCAATTGAACCCCGGTGCGCGCGAATGGGCGGGGTCAACCGTCTATGACCCTGCAACGGGTGCGCTGACATTGTTCTATACCGCAACCGGGCGGCGCGGCGAAACTGCACGGTCGTTCGAACAAAGGCTTTTTCAAACGACGGGTCGGCTGGTGATCGCAAACGGCACGATCAGCACAGCCGACTGGACCACACCGTTTGAAAATGTCGTCAGCGACGATCATCATTATGTCGTTGCGCGCGAGGCCGAGGGGCGCCCGGGGTTCATCAAAGCATTCCGCGATCCGTATCACTTCCGCGATCCCGCCGATGGCAAAGACTATCTGCTGTTCACAGCATCAGCCAAAGCATCACGCAGCGAGTTTAACGGCGTTATCGGTATCGCGGTGGCACGTGATGACGGATTTGCCGAATGGCAGCTGTTACCTCCGTTATTGTCAGCAGACGAGCTGAACAATGAAATGGAACGGCCCGTTCTCCGCGTGCACAATGGCCATTATTACGCGTTCTGGTCAACACAGCGGCGAACCTTTGCGCCCGATGGACCTTCCGGCCCTAACGGCCTTTACGGCATGGTCGCGGAAACGCTGTTCGGACCCTATCGCCCCCTAAATGGTAGCGGCCTTGTCGCGGCCAACCCATTGGAAGAACCGCTGCAGACCTATAGCTGGTGGGTGACACAGGATTTGGAAGTTGCAGGCTTCATCGACCATTGGGGCCTAAAAGGGCGCAGCCTTGAAACGAACCCCGATCTGGTAATCAGCCAGTTCGGCGGCACACCCGCCCCCCGTTTTCGCATTGCGCTTAACGGTGATAAGGCACACATCATCGCGTCATGACTATAAAGCGATACGGCTTGGTTGAGGCGGGCGGCACCAAGTTCGTGCTCGGCGTTGCGACAGATAAAGATACCATAGAGGCCACCACACGGATCGACACAACGACGCCCGATGAAACCATCGGCGCAATGCTCGATTGGTTTCGCGGACAAGGCGAGCTTGATGCCATCGGCGTCGCCAGCTTCGGGCCGCTAGAACTCGACCGACTGTCGCCGTCATGGGGACACATAGGCCAGACGCCAAAGCCGCATTGGAGCGGGGCGGATATCGCAGGGCCTTTACAGCGGGCGTTCGATTGCCCTGTCGCAATTGATACGGATGTCAACGGTGCAGCGCTTGCCGAATATCATTGGGGTGCGGGGCAGGGGCAGCGCGCCATGCTGTATTTTACGATTGGCACCGGCGTTGGCGGCGGGGCGATTGTGGACGGACGTATCGTTGGCGGTTTAAGCCATCCAGAGATGGGTCATATGCGTTTACCGCGTCATCCCGATGACCTGGAGTTTGCGGGAACCTGCCCTTTCCACGGGGCGTGTCTTGAAGGGGTTGCCAGCGGTCCTGCGATCATAAAGCGCTGGGGTGTATCGCTTTCGCATCTGCCAAGCCAACATCCTGCTCACGAGATTATTGCTTTCTACATCGCGCAGACTGTCGTGACGATGCAGGCAATTTTTGCGCCGGGCCGGATAATTTTCGGCGGCGGCGTGACGGGAACGCCGGGGTTGATCGACCGAGTTCGGGAGCAGGCGATTACGCTAGGAGGCTGGTATTTCACCGGCGATCCCAACCAGATTGTGGTGTTGCCGGGATTGGGCGACAAAGCTGGGTTGCTCGGAGCCTTGGCTCTCGCGCAAACGGCCTAGGTTGAGTTTCGCACGACCAATTCAGGTTGCAAAACCACTGAATCAGTATCTTCGCCTGCGATCCGGCGCAACAGCATATCAACCATATAGTCAGCCCCTGCGGTCAAATCTTGCCGCACTGTGGAAAGGCGCGGGAAGGTATGTTCGGTCAACTCCAGACCGTCATAGCCGATTACTTTGACATCGTCGGGGACTGATAGGCCAAATTCGGCCAAGACGCGCAATGTCGTCATTGCGATCACGTCGGAAGCTGCGATAATGCCTTGGGGGCGTGCAGCGGCAGAGCCAAGGAAGCTGGTGATATCAGGATGCGCTGCCTCGGCCATCAAATGCGCAGGGAAGACTGTAATGTCGCCGTCTAGTCTCGCCTTTTTCATGGCATCGCGGCAGCCTTGCAGGCGCAGCTCAAACTCCAACGCATTCGGATCGCCGAAAAAGGCCAGCCGCTGACACCCCTGAGCGATCAAATGCGCAGCGGCCAATTCTCCGCCCAATCGGTTGTCTGAGCCAACCGAACAATGCACTTGGCCTGCGCTGTGCCCGCCCCATACGACCAATGGGCGATAGCGGCTGGCGACTTTATCCAGCACCGCTGCCTGATCAGATTGGCCGATAACAATCGTCCCGTCGACGCGTCCGGAATCAACAAATCGGTCGAGCCAGTCTTCGTCGGTCGGGATCACGCGCGACAGCACAAGGTCATAGCCTTTTTCGGTCAACGTATCGGCAAGCAACCCCAGCATTGTGATGAAAAATGGATCGGAAATATGCTGGCCCGTTTCATGGCCCAACGGAATGATAACACCGATTGCGCCTGTTTTTTGGATGCGCAGATTTCGGGCCATAATATTGGGGCGGAAATCATGTTCGCGTGCAAGAGCCTTTATCCGCTCACGCGTTTTTTGGCTGATCAACCCTGTGTCGGACAATGCACGCGAAACGGTTCCGGGCGAAACGCCGGCAATTTTTGCCAGATGGCTGATATTCCTGATGCGTGCTTTGTCGTTCAATGCTGTTGTCCCCAAAGCTTCTACGTCAGCCTTGGGTCACTTGTTCCGCCAATTGAACTGGAACGCAACAGAAAATGCGGCTTTCGTGCAACACTCTTACAAAATGTGACTGTTGCACGCCAATGTCTTGCAATTGCAATCGATTGCATGATACATCGCAATCGATTGTCGGTCCGAAGAGATTCGTACAATTTAGGAACAGCCTGTAAAACGGGCATTTAAGGGGAGGTCCCATGAAGAAAAACGAACTGAAAAGCGTTGTGTCGCTGACCGCGATTGCATTGCTGAGCATTGCTACTCCTGCATTTGCACAAGAAGCAGCTGCTGACGAAGCGACTGAAGAAGACGAATTTGCTGGCCTTGATGCCATTGTCGTCACCGCCTCTGGTCGCGACCGCACACAGATCGAAACTTCGGTCTCGGTAACAAGCCTTGATGCGCAGATGATCCAAGATTTCCAGCCGAGTTCAGAAGCGGAAGTTTTCAAACTGCTTCCCGGCATTCAGGTTCCCGGCACATCGGGCCCCGGTGGTAACTCTAACATCGCGGTTCGCGGTCTTCCCGTGGCAACCGGCGGCGCGCCATTTGTGCAGCTGCAAGAAGACGGTCTGCCTGTTGTATTGTTTGGCGACATCCAGTTCGGCAACAATGACTATTTCACCAAATTCGATGCGACTGTTGCCAATGTCGAAGCCGTTCGCGGTGGTTCGGCAACGACCTTTGCCTCGCAAGCGCCGGGCGCTGTCATCAACTATATCTCCAACTATGGCGATAAAGAAGGTGGTTATGTCGAGCTGAAAAAAGGCATCGACTATAGCGAAACGCAGATCAATTTCCGTTACGGCGGTTCGTTGACCGAAACGTTGAAATTCCATGCTGGCGGCTTTTTCAAAAAAGGCCGTGGCCCGCTGAATGCTGGCTACAACACCAGCGACAGCGTTCAGATCAAAGCCAACATCACCAAGGAATTTGATGATGGAAAAGGCTTCTTCCGGATGCTGTTCAAATGGGCAGATACGGCAGAACCAAACTACACAGGCGCGCCTGCTCTTGCCTCGATTTCGGGTGGTCAGGTTAGCAACGTTCGTCCTTATCCCGGCTTTGATGGCCGCACTGACACCAACTATTCCAACCTGAACCAAAGCTTCTTGATCTATAATCGGGACGGCGCGTTGGAACGGGTGAAGATGGACGGCATCACCACCAAGCAGAAATCCATTGGCGCTCAGTTCCAATATGATTTCTCGGACAACTTCAGCGTCAGCAACAATGCCCGCTGGTCCGACATCAGCGGCGGCTTTGCTTCGCCGTTCCTTGGGATTGGCAGCCGCGTAAATACATCGCCGCTACTGGTGGGAATGGCAAATGCCTGTTCCGCGCCACCGGTTGGGCAGAGTTATAATGCCAACGGTGTGCTGGGATCCTGCGTAAATGGTCGCGTAGTGCAAGCTGTCCGTTATGCGAGTGGCCCAAATTCAGGCGCGCTCTACAACGGCACTTATGTTGACAATAATGTCAATGTGAAGACCAACATCCGCGACCTAGGCAGCTTCGTGAACGATCTGGTCTTGACCGGAAAGTTCGACGCTGGTTTCGCCGAAGTCACTGCACGTGCAGGCTATTTCTACATGGATCAAACCATTGCGATGGATTGGCACGTGAACAAATCGTTGCGTGAGTTGAGCGGAAATAACCCGTCGCAGCTCGACCTGTTTGACAGTGCGACTTTGACCACTGCGGCCAACCGCATCACCACAGAGGGCATTTCCGGTTATAACAATAACTGGGGCAGCTGTTGCGCACGTGACTATGATTTGTCCTACACCAACACCGCGCCTTATGCGCAGCTGGTGCTCGACAATGACATGTTCAATATCGACGGCAGCGTCCGTTTTGAAACCGTAAAAGCATCGGGCACGACAATTGCCGGGGGTCCTGAATTCAATGTGCTTTCGGGCGGGATCCTGATCCCGACGACTACGGCGAACGGCACAACTGAAGTGCTGGACTACAAGCGCAGCTATACCAGTTGGACTGCAGGCGCGTTGTGGAAAGCAACGGGCGATTTGTCGATCTTTGGTCGCGCATCAAAAGGTGGCCGTTTCAACAGCGACCGTCAGACGGTGTCGGGTAAATTCCGTCCAGATGGCAGCCTTTGCACCCGTGCACAGGCGTCGGCATTGCTCTGCACCGATGGTGTCACGCCTTCGGTCGATTTCGTGAACCAATATGAAATTGGCGTAAAAAATCGCGGCAATCTGGGTGGCGGTCGCTACACAGTTGAGTTCACCTTGTTGAAGGGTGATTTCAAGCGCAGCGACTTTGAACCAACCGTCACAGGCATCTGCCCAGGCGGCGGTTGCATCATCGACAACAGCTTTAAAACACAGGGTGCAGAATTCTACGGCACCGTGCGTTTTGGTGGCTTCAGCTTCATTGCGAACGCAACCTATACAAAGGCGAAGCAGAAGTTCACGTCGACACGCAACGGCACACAGGTTGCAGGCTCTGCAAGCTTTGGCCGCGCGCTGAACATTCCTGATCTTAGCTACTCGCTGTCGGGTAACTATGACATCGGCAGCATCGCTTCGGTTGGTGTAACAGCGGTTGGTCAATCGGGAACATTTGACGGTGCGCTGGAATATCCAGGCAAGACATTGTTCAACACCAATTTGAAAGTCATGCCGGTCGAGAATTTGGAACTGGGCATCAATGTCTATAACCTGTTCGACACCTATGACACGCGCGGCAACGGCAATGGCACCTTTGGTGGTGGCATTACCGGAACCCCCGCAATCGGTCGCACGCTGACCGGTTCGATCCGGTTCAGCTTCTAATCTAAAAGGACGGGGGTTTTTAGGAGCCCCCGCCCTTATTTTAAGGGCGAACTTCGCTGACAGGCGTCGGCAAAGTTCCAATCTTGGGGAAGATTGCGGAGGGTCGCCCGTGCAATCTTCCCCTTTTTGTTGATGCTGGTATCACGTCGTTATGAATGATCGCTCAATACGCTCTATCTTGATCGTCGGCGGCGGCACCGCTGGCTGGATGACCGCTGCGGCGCTCGCCAATACGCTCGCTAAAAACTGCAAAATCATCCTGATTGAGTCCGAAGAAATTGGCACGGTGGGTGTTGGCGAAGCAACCATACCGCCGATCCGTACGTTCAACCAGATGCTCGGCATAGACGAACGCGAATTTGTGAAGGCAACTTTCGGTTCGTTCAAATTGGGCATCGAGTTCGTCAATTGGGGAAAGCTGAACCACAGCTATTTTCACCCCTTTGGCCCGCATGGCAAACCGTTCGACATCTTGCCCGTCCACCAATATTGGCTGCGCGCACAGGCAGCGGGAGAGACGTCCAATTTTGACGATCACGCGATGGCGTGGGCACTGGCAAAGGCCGGACGGTTCAACAGGCCCAGCCCGGATGAGCGCAACGTGCTGTCCACATTCGACTATGCCTATCATTTCGACGCCGGGCTTTATGCGCGGTTCCTACGCCATTATAGCGAAGCGCGCGGAGTTGTGCGTGCAGAGGGCAAAGTCGGCAGTGTCCAACAACATGGCGAAACTGGCTTTGTCACCGGCGTCACAATGGAGGATGGCCGTAAAATTGAGGCCGACCTGTTCATCGACTGCACCGGTTTTCGCGGGCTGTTGATCGAGGGTGCATTACAGACGGGGTATGAGGATTGGTCGCATTGGCTGCCGTGTGATCGCGCCGTGGCGATTCCATGCGCAAAGGTCGGCGACGTTGCGCCTTACACCCGCTCCACCGCGCAAGCGGCGGGCTGGCAATGGCGCATCCCGTTGCAGCACCGCACCGGCAATGGCTATGTCTATTGCAGCCAGTTTATTTCGGACGATGCGGCGCTGGAAACCCTGCTGAGCAATCTGGATGGCGAGGCGTTGGCCAACCCCAATCCGCTGCGTTTCACAACGGGGCGGCGCAACAAATTCTGGAACAAGAACGTTGTCGCGATTGGTCTGTCGAGCGGCTTTATGGAGCCACTTGAATCTACCAGTATCCATCTGATTCAGGCGGGCATTTCCAAACTGCTCGCTTTGTTCCCTGACCGCGATTTTGATCCGTTGTTGAGTGACGAATATAACCACATCGCGGTCACCGAATATGAACGCATTCGCGACTTCTTGATCCTGCATTATAAGCTGACTGAGCGCACGGACAGCGAGCTGTGGCGGTATTGCGCGGCGATGAGTATCCCCGATACGCTGCAATTTAAGATTGACCATTTCCACCGCTATGGTCGCCATATCCCGCGTGACATGGACCTGTTCGGCCCGCCAAGCTGGCTTGCGGTGCATATCGGGCAGGGTAATATGCCGACCGCGACCGATCCGCTGGGTGATTATCGCGACGAGGCCGGTGGACGCGAATGGCTGGGCAAGCTGCGCGCCGCGATGACGGCAGGGGCGGCGCAACAGCCCACGCATCAGCAGTTCATCGACCAGCATTGCAAGGCCGCCATTTGACCGACCTGATTGCCCGCGCAGTTACTCTGCGTGAAGCGCAGGACATGGAAGCTGCGCTGGAAGAGATCAGCAAAGCGGCAAAGCAAAACCCCGATGATCCGCGTGCAGCGCTGGGATTGGCACAGATTAGTTTTGAGGCTTGGCGACCGGCGGCGGCGTTGTTCGCCAAAGCCCGCACACTGATGCCGGGCAATGCCGATGCTTTGCGCAATCACGCGCTGGCGTTAGCTGCGGAGGGACAGAGCGACGCAGCGGAGGCACTGCTTGAGGCGGCGTTGCTGCAAGCTCCCGGTTGGCTCGACGGCCACCGCGTTTTGGCGGCGCAGCGGTACACCAATGGTCAGAAAGACGGCTTTGATCGCTCCTACGCCGACGCCGTGCGCCGTGACTCCGATAACGCGGCGCTGCGAATGGCTTGGTTTCAACAGCACGCCACGGTAAAGAACTGGAAGCGGGCAGGGGCTATCCTTGCGGATGCGCGCAAAGCGTTACCCGATCATCCAAGCCTAAAGCTCGCCGATTTGTTCCTAGCGAGCGAGTCCGGTGAGGCACGAAGCGACGCAACGCTGTTTGACACCTATGCAGAACTGAAAGACCCCGGCCTAGACCTCGCCCAAGTGCGCCACCATCTGCGTGGCGGCGACCCAGAAAGAGCGGAGGCGATTGCGGCGCGGCACGTTGGCGGCCCGGTAGCGCGGATGTTCTGGCCGTATCTGTCGCTCTGCTGGCGGATGATGGACGACCCTCGCGCAGGCTGGCTCGACGGTGATCCGCTGTACTGCGCAACCTTTGACCTTGATTTCAGCGCCGCCGAATTGTCGGCCTTGGCCGATGTGCTGCGCAGCCTGCACCGTATGAAGGCACCCTATCCCGAACAATCGGTGGACGGCGGAACGCAGACGGACAGGCAGCTATTCTTTCATCCCAACGCAGCGATACAAGCGGCGCGGGCAAAGGTGAGCGCGGCTGTGGCGGCTTACATTGAGGGCTTGCCAGCACCTGACGCAGCCCACTCGCTTCTATCGCCGCCCCGCGATCAGCCTTTACGGTTCGAGGGTAGCTGGTCGGTGCGACTGACCGGCGCTGGCTATCATCACAGCCATACGCACGTCCTTGGCTGGATAAGCTCGGCGCTGTATCTCGCTCTGCCCGATGGCGACGATAACGGAAAACTTGCCTTCGGCGCACCACCACCGGAATTGGAATTGCCGCTGCAAACCTATCGACATATCGAGCCAAAAGCAGGACGCCTCGCGCTTTTCCCGTCAACTTTGTGGCATTGCACAGAACCCTTTGCAGCGGGGGAGCGGCTGACAATCGCATTCGATGTCAAACTGCCAGCTGTTTAAGCCGATAGCAATTCACTTGACGTTTACGTAAAGGTCAGATTTACTTGCCGTATCAACAAATTCCGGGAGAGAAACCATGTCCGCGACCGTCACCATCACCAACGACATCGCCCTGATCCGTATGGATGACGGCAAAGCCAATGCGATCAATTTTGAGATGATTGCCGCACTGAACGCTGCGCTCGATAGGGCGGAGGCAGAAGCCAAAGCGATTGTGCTCTCTGGCCGTGACGGGCGCTTCTCAGGCGGATTCGACCTCAACGCCTTTGCTAGCCTTGGCGCAGATGGTGTTTACAAATTGCTCGATGCGGGCGCGGAATTGTTGGTTCGGCTGTATGGCAGCCCGCTGCCCGTGGTCGCCGCCTGCACCGGTCACGCCATCGCGATGGGAACCTTCATCCTGCATGCCTGCGACACCCGCGTCGGCGCAAGCGGCGATTATAAAATCGGCGCGAATGAGGCTACTACTGGCATGAACCTGCCGATTTTTGCGATGGAACTCTCCCGCGACCGGCTGAGCCCAAGCCATTTGACGCGCGCAACAGTGCAGGGTTTTATCTACGATCCGGCAGGCGCTTTGGACGCTGGCTATCTGGATATGACTGTGCCGCTGGAAAAGGTGGAGGCCACTGCCATCGGGATTGCAAGTCAATTGGCGATGCTTCCAGCGCCTTCCTATGCGTGGAACAAAGCGGCCATACGCAAGGCGACGTTGGACCGGATTAAGGCAAGCATCGGTGCGCATCACGCGCTTTGACCCATAACGGAGCCTTATGTTTTAGTAATGCGGAATTCAGCAAGGTTTTGATAACTTTCTGCCCCTACCGCACATCGATGATCCGCATCGACAGCCAAAAAAAGGTGATCCGCTACACCATTGCCATTTCGGCAATTGCTGTGGCTGCGCCCATGGCCGTCGTCGGCGGGATATTGGCGCTCATCCCCGATGTGCATATTTATGCCTTTATCATTTCGTTGGTTATCGCCGCCCTGATCCCGTTGTTGATTGCCCCCCCGGTGTCTTATGTCGGGCTGAGCCTGCTACGCCAAGTGACCGAAACGTTGGATAGGGTGGACGCGCAGATCCGGTTTGATCCGCTGACCGGCGTGTTGAACCGAGGATATTTTTTGGACCAGATACGGTCGGGTCAAATCGGCGGTGCGTTGCTGATTGTCGATGCCGATCACTTTAAGAAAATCAACGACAATTACGGCCATTCGGCGGGCGATGCGGCGCTGGTGACATTGGCGCATGCGATGTCCAAAACCGTCGGGCCCGATGGAATGACCGCCCGCTTGGGTGGCGAAGAATTCGCCATTTTCCTGCCGGGTCAGACGCTGGATAAAGGCATCGAAATGGCACATGCGGTCTGTGCCAATATTCGGCAGCTGGATCCGTTGATCGAGGGGCATCGTATCAAAATGACGGTCAGCATCGGCTGCTCTTTGCATCCAAAATCCGCGCTGATCGGCAAATCGCTAAAACAGGCCGATGAGCTCTTATACCGCGCCAAATCCAGCGGTCGCGATCAAGTGGTCCATGATGTTTTGCCCGACGCCAATTTAGGCGCTGGTGTTCGTCGGGCAGTGATGGCTCGGCAATTGCGGTAACGCTGTACGCGCGATCGACAGCGCAGCATCCAAGCTTGACACCCGTTGTTCAAATACAGTCTAGCTAATCTGTCTCAAATGGGAGTTTGTAGTGAAACCGATTTTGCTTGATGGTTCGAATGTCAGCCTATCGGGGTCCGGAGGCGGAAAGCTCACCAGCCTGGCGAAATTGGCGCAAATGGTGCATTGCTTACTGGCCAACGGTTATACGCCGTACACCATTTTTGACGCCAGTTTCAAACATCGGATCAACGAAAGTTCGCGTGGACGCAGTGATTTTAACGACCTGACCAAGCAGCTTTCCGAGTATTTTCAAATGTCGCCAGCAGGCGAAGAAGCCGATCTGTTTTTGCTGCAACTCGCGCTTGAGCTGAAATGCCCCGTGGTTTCAAACGACAGTTTTAAAAATTATGGAAAGCTGACCGGAAACAGCCTGCACTATGAAGGCAGCGCAGTTCCCATATATAATTATCAGATGATGGCCGGGGTTGTGCTGTTACCCGACCTTAAAATCCGCCGCACGGTGGGGGTGGACGAAAAAGAACCGGCGAATATCGAGGCCGCATTTGCTTCCCCGCCCCCCATGGAAAACGCGCCGCCGGCCGCAGATTTTCAAAAACGACGGCCCAAGGTTCGGCAAAACCCTCCCGCCGACAAAGATGCTGACAAAGCCAGCGTGACGGATGAGGAGATGCGCGGAATAAGCCGCGTGATTACCCGATTTGTCACCGCACGTTCCGTGGGCGGCGTTCAGGAACTGGGTCGCCGGTTGCAAGTGCATCGGAACAATTATCTGAAACGCAGCGGACTGAATGACAAAAGCCAGCTAACCTGGTTCGGCTTTGCCAAGCTGAGCGAGTTTTTAAGCACCCGGTTTCCCGAACACGGGTTTGGGGATCAAAAGGATTGAGTTTGAAAAATCGCGGTTGCTGTATCTATACCGCGCAACCTCTCACCAGCTCCGCCTAATTCACTGCCGCTCGTCGCTTGCGGAAAGTCACACTAAGGACTCACCTTAAACGCTTTCATTTGGCGGGTTTTATGCAAATGGCTGTTGTCGCAAACCCCGATCAGCCAAAGGGGCGGTTTCCGATGTCGGGGGCAGCATTGCAATACAAATCCTACATTGCAAGGTTTTATGGTCGAAAAGTTTGATGCGGGCGTGGGTTATCGAGGAAACTCAACCCCTCACCCAGCTACGACTAATTCGCTACGCTCTTAAGTCTTCGCAACCCTCTCCCACTGGCGAGGGAAGGTGGCCCTTCTTTGTGGCTTCGTGGCTTGGTGTGAGATTATGCAGGCGGGTGCTGTGTGATTTGTTTCGCACGAAGCCACGAAGGCACAAAGAACAGTTGGGGCTGATTGTATTACATCACAAAAGTTGTCGAACGCCTGATAGCCGTCAGTTTCCGACAAAATCCAAATTTTCAATGCCAGTTCTCAATGGCACCGAGTTTACTTCAATTATCAATCTGGCGTTATTATCGTTCTGAATCCCATCAATAGGCTCGAGAAGTGTGTCTGTGTTTACCGAAACTCGTGTTATCAATTTATCGTCTTCGAGAAGGCAGAAGATTTCCTCGCCTTCGGCAGATGGCGTCTCGGACCCAAGCTCGTCATTTGACTGCGGGCGCCGCAAGGCATCAAACAATGTCTTAAGTCGATTATCGATGTCGCCCGCTTGCATCAGCATACCTTGCGGACCGGGACGCAAAAATAGGATATCTAGCGAACAGGACAACGCAAGTTCCTCAGTAATCAATGGAATGAAACAAAACCCATTTAGACCAAATTTATCGCGTAGATAGCTCTTGTACGGAACGGTTTGTGTCTCATCGTAACCAAATTGTGCGTTGCTGTCCCAGCCACCATGCTGCCTTGCCGATAATAAAGTAGTCGAATGCCAAAAATTTCGCAGTTGCACGTTAAAGTGTTTCCGCAAATCATGTTTATGCTGAGCGCGAGTGTTGCTTCTCGATGCGCCCAAGAGAAGTCCCGCGTATGTCAACCGAAAGTGCACGATTCATCTCCTGATGTAACAGCGATTTTTAGTTTGAGACCTATCGTTATCCCAACCCCACACAAGCCTCCGTAGCCCAATCCAGCGCATCCCCATCCAACTGCGGTCCGACAATCTCCAAAACGCGCGCGTGATACGCATCCCACCAGCGCAGCTCTTCGCGCCCCAGCAGCGACGTATCCACCAGCGTCTTATCAATCGGGGCCCAGGTCAGGTTTTCGAACCCGAAATACCGCCCCTCTGCTCCCGCAATTTCGCGTTCTTCGACCAGCACGAGGTTCTCGATGCGGATGCCGTATTCGCCTGCCTTATAGTAACCGGGCTCGTTGGAGATGATCATGCCGGGCAGCAATGGCTCGTCGGTGCCAGCTTGGCTGCCGGCGAACTTGGCGATACGTTGTGGCCCCTCATGCACCGCCAGAAAGCTGCCAACGCCGTGGCCTGTGCCATGGGCGTAATCGAGGCCGGCTTGCCACAATGGTGCGCGGGCGAGGCTGTCGAGCTGTGCGCCGCGGGTTCCTTCGGGGAAGACCGCCAGCGCAATCGCGATATGGCCTTTTAACACGCGGGTGAAGCGGTCTTTCATTTCTGCTGTGGGTTGCCCCGGCCCGACCCAGATGGTGCGGGTGACGTCAGTTGTGCCATCGAGATACTGCCCGCCGCTATCGACCAGATAGATGCTGTTGGGCTCGATATCACGGTTGCTGGCTTCATCGACTTTGTAATGGCAATGCGCGCCATTGGGGCCGGTGGCGGAGATTGTGTCGAAGCTGAGGTCTTTCAGCATCCCGGTGTCTTCGCGGAACGCTTGCAGTCTGGCTGCTGCCGACAATTCGGTCAGCCCGCCTTGATGCGCGGTTTCGCTCATATAGTGAAGGAACCGCGAAAGCGCCGCGCCATCACGGGCTTGCGCCGCACGGTGACCGGCTTGTTCGACGACGTTCTTGGTCGCCTTGGGCAAAATCGTCGGGTCGCGGGTTTCGACTATTGTCGCGCCTGCCTCTTTTAGCGCGCCAAAGATGGCCGCCACCGAACGGTCAGGATCAACCGCAATCCGCTTGCCCGCCATGGCTTTCAGCTCTGGCACAAATTCATGCGGCTCACGGATGCGGACAGCATTGCCCAGATGCGCGCGGACAGCATCGTCGATCTTTTCCGGCGCAACAAACAGGTCGGCGGTGCCATCGGCATGGGCGAGCACGAAACTCAACGCGACCGGTGTGCGCGATACATCCGCGCCGCGCACATTGAGCAGCCACGCGACTGAATCGAGCGCCGCGACCACGGTGCTATCCAAATTGTTCGCAGCTAACCACTCGGCAATCTGCCCGCGTTTCTCGGCGCTGTTTTGCCCGGCATATTGGTCAGCGTGCACCACCAGCCGCGCATCGCTTTTCGCGGGCTGATCGTCCCACACTTCGTCAATCGGATTGCGCGAAACCGCAACCAGTTCCGCGCCTTTGGCGGCAAGCGCTTTGGTCGCGCTTTCAACCCAGCCTTTGGTATGCACCCATGGATCGAACCCTATGCGTGCGCCTTCTTTGGTATGCGCCTTTAGCCAGTCGGAAATGCTTGTTTCCGGCACACCGACATATTGCCAATGCTTGCCATCGACTTGCTCGCGCACTTGCAGCGTATAGCGCCCATCGGTGAAGATCGCGGCTTCCTCGGACAGCACAACCGCCGATCCCGCCGACCCGCCAAAGCCGGTTAGCCAACCCAGACGCTGCGCATATTCG
>JBEBKE010000035.1:0-18147 GCA_040079555.1 Sphingorhabdus sp.
CGCCGAAACCCGGGGATGGGCAAATTCAGAGCGTAACGCGCCTTTCGCCGAATTTGAGGTCGAAGGGAACAGACGCCTCCGAACTCGGAAAATGGTGCCAGAAGAGGACTCGTGTTAAAATTAGATCATTGTAATTAAATGATTTAATGTCGCTGGGGGCCTCAACTGGAGCCCCCATCGGAGCCCCCAAAATTTTTTTTGCTTAGGTTCGAGTCCCAAAAGGCGCAAAACTCATGGATACCAATCGGCGCAATTTCTAAGACAAATTGCCGTGCGCACATAGCCATTTTGCCGAACTATGACCTGCCAATCTGCCCTTCTGTGCAAACGATCCATGACCGATGTGAGATGCAGTCGTGGCACCCCGAAACAAGATTCAGCATTTCCTACCCGATCGGTCGATCTTACAGACCGAACAATATTGTTGCCTAGTCGGACTGACCGGCAAGTCCCCTTTCATGGGAGCAGATCAGGATAGCGGACTTTCTCGATGGCAACCCGGCGCGTCCGCTACGCGCCTTATTTGCAGTCATTTGATCGGAATGAGCTTGTTCTTCAATGCCGACGTTTGTATCCCGAACCGCTGTCGAGACGGCTGGTCGGGAGCGAAACAGCGGCGGCCGTCAATAGCCACAAGCTACGTCTTCTTCACTCAAAGCTCTCCGTCCAGATCTTCCAGCATCGCGTCCTGGATCGGCAGGACCTCGGCGAAGCCACCATCGGTGAAAACGTCGTGCGAGAGCAACGCGCGCAACAGTGCCGGCCGCCAGTGGTTTCGATGGAACGCCTTAGTCTCGTAACGGGTCTGCAGCCGCAACATCTTCTGGACGCCCGCCTGCCCTTCCGCGCGATAACCGAGATGCAGTGCGGCGGCGTGTGATGAGATGTAGGTGTTGACCTCCTGCTGGTAGCGCGCGTCGAGGTCCAGTGCCTCCATCTGGTTGGTGAGCCTGTCCGAATACCCTTGTGGCAACGCCGCCTCGATATCGATCGCGAAGGTCACGACGAGCGCTCCATCCGTCAAATCGATGGCGGCTTGCAGAAAATCGAGGTCAGGCAGCATCTCGTAATAGGGATGCAGGAACCCCGAGCCGTCGACATCGAACCCTGCCAGCTTGGCGTGATTGCAAGGGTGGCACATGGGCACGAGATTTCTCGTGTGAATGGCGAGCGGCTTGAAGGCGGATTGGGGTAGGTGGTGATCGAGCTCGGTAACTGGATCGATGCCACAAATGGGGCAGAGGTCGACGTCCTTGAACAGCAGCTCGCGCACTGAATAGAGCACCCGCCTCTCCTGTGTCTTTTCATAGGCGGCATGGATGGCGTCGCGAAGGGACACAGGCAGGTCGAGCCCCTTTAGCTCATCGCACGCTGTGCCGAGATTGGCCTCATATTTGTCATAGAGCGCGACGACAGTTTCGACCTCATTGTCGGTTATGTCATGGCCACGGGTCTCGCCGCCATATCTATAACGGCGGACGGATTTCCGGAGATCGGTCCGGTCGGCGTCGCGCGAGGGTTTAGGAAGATTCCTCACGCCTTGCGGGCAAACTGGCTGAGGACATAGGCGCGGGCCTGCGCGCTGAGGCCCGGCTCGAATAATCCATCTACCTCCTCGGATGTGTCGCATCCGCTGACCAGCAGATCCAGAACCTTGTGGAAGTCGGTGCTGGACGCGGTCAGTCCGAACGCATCGTACGTGAGGACGCCGACGTTTTCGCCAAACGTTTCCAGGTCGGGCTGCACGACTTCCAGCGATCTCCCGGTGCGGCGTACCCGGCGGACGTGACGCGATAGCGTTTCCTGTAAGAGTACCGGGGAGTGGGTGGCTGCGACGCAAAGGGCGTTCACTTCGGCGAGCACGATCCGCACCGAGTGCATGAGCGCCGCCATCAGCGGCGGATGCAGATGTGCCTCAGGCTCATCGAAGAGCACGAGCGCGCGGGGTCTGGCGTGCGCGACGAGGGAGGCCACGACGTGAAGCGCGATCTTGTGGCCGGTGCTCCAGCCGAGAAAGAGGGATCGCGCAGATTTGGCTGATCCAGTCAACCGAGCCATCTGATCCTTCAACTCAGCGAACGAAGGATCACCAAGCAGCGGCTCCAATGCTGCTTCCAGTAACTCGACCTGTTCAAGCTTCTTAATGCGCGAAACAAGTTCGGCGAATTCATCCGCCAACTGCTCGACTGGCTTCAGACGGGTGGTCGTGCGTCGTTCGACAGGTCCGTCGTCTCCATCGTTCGGCTGGGTCGTTTCGTCCTGCTCCACATCCGCACGGGCCTCGGCGACCAAGTCACGCAATCCGCAAAACACGAAGCGGCCCTCACCGCTGGCAAGATCCTGCGTCGTCTGGGACAATTCCTTGAAGTCGAAGCCCGGCACGACGAAGCTGTCAAAGGCGCTGTAGGAGATGGTAATAACACGCATGAAGCCGATCGACGCCGGATTGAGCGTGCCGAATGCTTTCATATGTTTGGTCGCGCGATCCTGCGGCGATGCGAAGGCGACATGTGCCAGCCTTGCGAGCAGTGTGCTCTTGCCCGATCCGTTGCGGCCTACCAGCACGAAAATGCGGTCGGGTAAAAGCGTCTTGCGCTTGCTTGGGCCGAGTCGGCGATAGGGCCCGAAATAACCGGCTGGCTCTGGAGAGCCGAAGTCGAATTTGATCGGCTCGTCCGCCCCCGCTGGCGTGTAGGAGAATGATTCGCTGATGTCGGCGAGCGCGGAGAAGTTACCTTCGTAGAGGGCGCGCGCGTCATCTAGGAAGACGCGCCAATCCCTATTGTCTCGAAACAGTGAGGTCTCCCAACCCTTCTCTTTCTCGAAGCGCTCGACAAGTTCGGGATGCGCGACGGCATCGTTGAGCGCGTCCATGATCGCTATGCGCCGGGCCGCCGGAAGTTCGTTGAGCCGCTGGTAGTAATCGAGGCTGGTGCCGACCGAAACCCAGTCGCCAGATAGCTTGTTGAACGGTTCCTGGATTAGCGGCGAGCCGCCCGTTTCCTGCCCCTTCTTCAGAATCTTGACGCCACCCACATACGTCACATCGGTCTCATCGTCGCCGTGCCGGAAGTGAAGATGGTATAGCGTGAGGAAGCTGTAGTCGTTCCAGTCGTCTTGCTGAAGCGCGAAGCGCGTATCCATTCGTTTCAACAGCTGTCGCGATGGTGGCGCAATAGCGATGGCCAATTTCTAATTCCCCCGTCGATCGTCGCACATCTGATAGCCTGTGGCGTGATAGTACATGGCCTGATCATCTGGAATAGGCACGAACAATCCTGCAAGGTCTCATAATGTTCAAGGCTCATTGGCCGAGTCGGCGGCGGGACCTTTGCGCGACCTATTTCATGCAATGATCAATCGCGGCGCGCCGGGCCGGTCGTTCTGAGGTGGAACGACGTTGATGATCCTGATCGCGATCATTGTTAATCTGTTGCGGTCGGACGTGGGTGGCTGAATTTGGGTGTTATTCGGAACCGAAATCAGTCCAGTCGAGCACCAGCTTGTCTCCCTTCACACGCGGCAGTGCCTTACGCGGAATGAGTTTGCCCCGCACCTCGAAGGCCGACGTAATCTTCACGAGGAAGACCATACTGAAGTTCCGGTTCAGATTGAGCGTGATCCGATCATTGCTCTTGAACGGGGTGATGGTTTTGACTTCCACCAGGTCATTTCCCAGCCGTCCATCGGAGCCCTGAGCGTAGTTGCGGTGCAGCTTGATACCGTGGGTGATCGCCCCATAGAGTTCGCCGATATCGCCGTAGACCTGAAGGTGTTTGCCGGTGTGAAGATGGTAGTCTTCGGCGGTCGCGATCAGGTTCTCGAAGATTGAAACCAGCGACAGGTCGGCATTGGGGTATTTCGCACGCCATTCCTGGTACCGGATTTGTTCGTCGATTTCGTCCCAGCTTATCCATTCGCCGTCATCCCAGATGGCGTTGTCCGGTCCCAGTTCCTGCATTCATACCCCCCGGCTCGATCGAGATTGCGTTCGATGTTTCCTCGCACGTTGTGAAGAATTCGCCAACGTTGCCAAAGCGAATCGGAAACTGAACCGCAGGCGATGATTCGACGTATTGGCGCGCACACGCCGCGCACAATTGCGCAGATATGGTGCTGACTTGCGCGATCGGGGCTGACGGCCGGTGCAGTCTGAAGTTTTTTAGCTGTCCATTTGCGTACGCAACCGTTCGCATGCGTTCCCGGATCGTCTCGAAGGCGCGTCGCAACGCATTTTGTTCCTTTTTTGTTCTTTCCTACAGGACGAATCGCATTTAGCCATCACGTTGTCACAGGGAACGGGGTGTTCCTGTTTCGAGGAAAGTCGCTCTCCCGCCTTCAGGATCGGCGAGATTGCGCGGCCTGCAAGCTTCCTCGTGACCGGGCTAACCGGTCCCTGTGACACCCCTCCCTTCCAAGGATCGTGACATGAATACCCCCGAATTGCTGACATGCCAGGAGGTGCTTCGCCTCACTGGCATAAGGAGCCGCTCGACCATCTGGCGGCGGGTCCAGAAGGGCCGATTTCCGGCCCCTGTTGACCTTGGCGCTGGCCGCATCCGCTGGCGCGCATCCGACATTACCGCATGGATCAGCGCTCTGCCGCTGGTTCGCTACTGACCCCCGCCGAGGCGGGCAGTGGCCCGCAGAAAGCACCTTCCATGTCCATCTCTTCACGGATCAATGCCGCGCTGCGCAAGCGCGGGCTGATCATCAAATTCGTCCGTTCTCGCGACACAAAGCGCATCGCCGAGCTTGTCGATCTTATCTCTCAGCGCAATCACGATGGCAGCACCCTGCGCCATGCCCTGCGCCATTGGCGAACCGGCGAACGCCCAGTCGTCGAGCGCTTTGCCGGGTTTGAGACCTGGATCGAAGTCGAGGGTCCCTGTTACATGAATGATGGCAGGGGCTACGCTCTCGGCAGTGTGCTGTTTGACGGATCACGCTGGTTCACCATCTATCCTGCCGACACCAATGATCTCGCGGCGGAACTGCGCAGCGCCATCGATGGCGTGCTTTACCGCTGGGCCAAACAGCACAATTCCAGGGCCTGCAAATTCGACCCCCGCACGCTTCGCGACCGGTCGCACGATGACGACACCGCGCACCATATGATCGCGCTTCAGACGTGGTCCGACTGGCCCGGGGAGCAGGGCAGCGATGACCGATAGAACAGAATCAACCGGTAGAATCATGGGCCACGATGCGATGCATCGAGCCCGGATTCTCCATACACACCCTACGCACGCGTGCAGCGAGCAAATCCGCCAGTCCTCGGGCGTGCCAATGGCGCGCCCGGCGGCAGCCACCATCGGAACCGGCGCATTTGCGCCGATCCGGGAGCGCGCTCAGGGCGCGCTCGGGGGGCAGCCATGCTGACCGCCAGCAAGCGCACGGTCCGCCTCAATCCGTCCCAGGCACGAACCCTTTCCGGCATCGCCGGAAGGCGTGGTCTGAGCGATTACGCGATGCTCCAGCGGATCATCGAGGCGGGCTTCCTCGCAGTGCTGCACGGCACCGACCGGGAAGCCGACACCCGCGAAATCGCAGCCGAAGTCGGGGCGATTTCAGGCCGGATTGCCGAGCTCGAACGGGTGCTTGACCGCGCCCTGTTCACCGCCTGCGCAGCTTATGCCTATGCCCGCCACGCAGCCCTTGTGACCCACAAGCCGGACGAGGTGATTGCCGCAGAAGCCCGTGCCGCATTCGAACGCCAGCGCTCGCTCGCCCTGGAGCAAGAACCATGACCCACAGTCCCGATTTCAGTGCCCGCGCGCACGCGCTCTGGCGCGTCCGTCTTGCCCGCCTGCAGGAGCGTTGGCGCTTCTACTGGCAGCTCATTCTGGGCTGCACCGCAGCCGGTTCGCTGATCGCAACCCAGTTCGTTCTGGACCCCGTCGAGATAAAAATCTCCCTGCAATATCTCCTCGCCAGGGCGCTTGTGCTGCTGGGCGACCTCGCTGGCCGTGACATCAAAATGAATGTCTCGCTGGACGGTCAGAGCTGGACGGTTTCGACACATGGTTTTGTCAGCGAACCGTTCAATGCCGGCATCTTTGCCAGGACCGAATGGACCCTGCTTGGCGGTGCCTTTCTGGGGCTGCTTCTTGGCTTGCTGGTCGTCGAGCTGATCAAGGACAGTATGACCAAACAGGGCGAAGATACGCTCGCCGACCAGGTTCTTGGCGGGACCCGATTGGTAAGCGAAGCAGAGGCCGTAGCGCTGGTTTCACCCCTTGCTGGCAAGAATGCGCTGCACATCGGCAAGGTGCCCATTCCACGCCGGAATGAGACACGCCATTTCGCCATCATCGGTACCACCGGCAGCGGCAAGACCACGGTCCTGCGCCAGATGCTCGACGGGATCGAAGCACGCGGCGAACCAGCCCTGGTTTACGACACCAGCGGCGAGTTCATTGCCCATTATTACTATCCTGCACGCGGCGACATCATCCTCAATCCCTTCGATGGCCGGTGTTCGTTCTGGTCGCCGTTCGACGAGATAACGCACCCCGCCGACGCCGACCGGATCGCTCGCCAGCTGGTCTCCGAAACCGGCAGCCAGGATGACGATGTCTGGCTGGAGACGAGCCGCATTCTGGTCGCCAACATGCTGCGCAACCTCTGGGCCGAGAAGAACTGCAGCCTCGAAGCCTTGCTCGAATCCTTGCAGGTCAAGAGCAAGGATCAGCTGAAGCAATGGCTGGGCCATACGTCCTCGGCCCGAACCTTCGCCGACGATGCTGACCGGGCCACCGGCAGCGTCCTGTTCATGCTCGCCAAGGCGGCAAATCTGATCCAGTTCCTCAAGGTCAGGGACCAGGGTGCCGAGCGCTTCGCGTTCCGCAACTTCGTCGCTGGTCTCGACAAGAATACCGGTGCGAAGCCGTGGATCTTCGTCCCGCGCAAGGAAGACTTCTTCGAGGCAGCCAAGCCCCTCATGGCTTGCTGGCTCGAGTGCGCTGCGAGCGCCGTGCTCGGTCTTCCGCCCTCGCCTGAACGGCGCATCTGGTTCATGCTTGACGAACTCGCCGACTTGCCCCGCGTCGACAATCTCGCCCGACTGCAGCCCGAAGGCCGCAAGTTCGGCGCATCGATCGTGCTCACCTTCCAAGCGCTGGGGCAGATGCGCAATCGCTACGGCGACAACATCGCCGAGGCCATGCTCGCCTGCTGCAACACCAAGCTGTTCCTCCAGACTGTCGACCGCGAAACCCGCGAATGGGCAAGCGAGACCATCGGTCAGTGCGAGATCGAGATGCGCACCGCGACCGACACGCTGTCGGTCGGCAACGAGCGCCCGCGCATTACCATCGCCACCCAGCGTCAGTTCCGTCCCGCCGTCCTCGAAAGCGAGCTGCGCCTGCCGCCCTATCAGGGTTACCTGCTGATGCCCGATGGTCTGCCGGTCGCAAGGATCGGCCTGACGGACGATCACATCAAACGGCGCGGCCCGCCGCGCGAACCTGCCTTTGTTCCGGCTGATCCGGCCGATACGCTGTGGAGCAAGGTCAGCGAGATAACCGAGGCAGCGGCTCCCGAAACCAAGCCCGGGCCGGTGTGATGGTCGCCTCGGTCTCGGCCCTGACAAGTGCGGGTCAGGCGGCCAGCTATTACGAGGCCGACGACTATTACGCCGAAGGCGGCCTTGCCCCTTCCGAATGGTTCGGCGAGGCCGCAGGAGCCCTTGGGCTGGAGGGTGAGGTCGACCGCGAGCAGTTTGCAGCGCTGCTTGAGGGTCAGGTTGGCGGTAAGCAGCTTGGTACGAGGCGTGACGGCAAGGTTGAGCACCGGCCCGGTTGGGACATTACGCTGTCCGCACCCAAATCTGTTTCAATCATGGCCGAGGTTGCAGGCGATAAGCGGCTGATCTCCGCGCACGGGTTAGCGGTGAAGGTGGCGCTGACCCATGTCGAAAAGCATATGGCTGCCACCCGTATCCGCGAGGGCGGCGAGGTTCGGCGCGAAGCAACCGGCAATCTTGCCATTGCCACTTTCCGCCACGCAACAAGCCGGGCGCAGGACCCGCAGCTGCACACCCATGCCGTAGTGATAAACGCGACTCGGGACAGAGACGGTGCCTGGCGCAGTCTGGAGCCACGCGCTTTCTATCAGCTTCAGAAGGAAATCGGCGCGATCTACCGGCAGGAGCTGGCACACGGCGTTGCAGAACTCGGCTACCGGATCGAGCCCGGCAAGAACGCCATGTTCGAGATCGCCGGGGTGCCGGAACAGGTCATAGACGCGCTGAGCCAGCGTACGGCTGCGATCGATGCCCGGCTTGCCGAGCGCGGCAAGAGTCGGGCCGAGGCCAGCGCCGCCGAGAAGCAGATTGCCGCGCTGGATACGCGCGAGGCGAAATGTCACGCGGACATGCGCAAACTGCGTGCCGATTGGCGCGCGACCGCCGACGTCCAAGGCTTCGATGCGAGAGCGCGGGACCGTCTGGTCGCGGACGCCCTGGAGTGCAGCAAGAGCGCTGAGGCGGATGCTGGCGATCCGATGCTGGCGCGGCGCGCGATCGGCTTTGCCGCTGCCAAGCTCGTCGAACGCGAGGCCGTATTCTCTGCAAGCACCCTGGCGCGAGAGGCCGGGGACTTCGCTTTCGGCAAGCTCGGACATCGCCAGATCGGTGCCGCCATCGCCGAAGCCGAAAAGCGCGGCGATCTTGTTCCACGACACTTTCTCGATCGGCGCGGCGCAGAATTTGCGGGCTTCACAACACCGCAAGCAATCGAGACCGAGCGAACGATGCTGCGGTTTGAAGCCATGGGGCGCGGGACTGTTGCGGCCCTGGTCAGCCCGGTTACGGCGGCGCGTGCCGTCGAGCGCGCCGCAAGCCAATCCGCACGGTCTGGCTACGCTTGGACGGACAGTCAGAAGCGCGCGACCGTGGGCTTGCTGGCTTCGCGGGACCGGGTGACGGCGGTCCAGGGCTACGCCGGGACCGCAAAGACCACGACGGTGCTGGCGACCTATGCTCGCGAAGCCGAACGGCGGGGCTTCGCGGTAACGGCGCTGGCTCCGACCGCAACGGCAGCAACAGTGCTGGGCGATGCGCTTGGCCATCGTGGTGATACCGTAGCGCGTCATCTGCTCGCGCCAGATGCGCGCCTGTCCCGCAAGGACGCCGTCTGGATTGTGGACGAGGCCTCGATGCTGTCCGCGCATGACATGGCCAGACTAATGGCGAGCGCTGACAAGTCAGGCGCCCGGCTTGTGCTGGTCGGTGACGTCAAACAGCTCGGCTCAGTTGGAGCAGGTGCGGCCTTTGCGCAGCTCCAGGAAGCGGGGATGACGACCGTTCAGCTTGCAGAAGTCGTACGCCAGACCAACGCCGAGACCCGAGAAGCCGTCATGGCATCGATCGAGGGACATGCCGCCAGAGCCCTGGCCGCGCTCGATCGGGGCGGTGGAAGCGTGATCGAGGCTTCCGATCGCGACGGGCGCCTGGAGGCGATTGCGGGGCACTACCTCTCGCTGCCGCCCTCCGAGCGGCTGAAAACACTGGTCATCGAGCCTTCGCGCAGTGGGCGCGACGAACTCACCGCCATGATCCGGGAACGAATGGCCGCGCGCGCCGAGCTCTCCGGCGAGAAGGTGCAGTTTGCCGCGCTCGAGGCAAAAGGGCTGACCCGCGCCGAAGCCCGCGAGGCGGGAAGCTACGCCATCGGCGATGTGGTCCGGTTCAGCCGCGACTATTCCGCCAAGGATGTGAAGCGCCACGAAACATTGATCATCACAGACATCGATCCGGAGCGCGGACGCGTCACGCTGGAGAGCCGGGATGGCCGTCCGATTGTCTGGCACCCCAAGCAATGGGGCGCCGGCAAGGCGGAGGTCTTCGAGGCGAGGCCGATGGAACTGCGCACGGGCGACCGGGTCCAGTTTACCCGTAACGATCGCGATGCGGGACGGATCAACGGACTTGCCGGGGCGGTAACCGGCATCGACCCTTCCAATGGGCATGCAACCCTGAAGCTGACGAACGGGCGAGAGCAGCGGCTTGACCTGTCCGATCCCCGCGACGCGCATCTGCGCCATGCCTATGTCCAGACCGCACACGCCGCCCAAGGCCAGACCGCCGAGCGTGTCCTGATCCACGCCGACAGCCGCTCGACCAATCTGGTCGACCAGAAAATGCTCTATGTCGCACTGTCTCGGGCCAGGGGCGTGGCTGTGGTTGTTACCGACGATAGGGATCGACTTGTCCGGGCGATCACCGAGCGGGCGGGTGAGAAGCAGGCTGCCATGGCAGCGACAGTTCCTGAGGCAGGCAAGTCCAGTGCGATGGGGGCTGGAATCGGATAACGAATAAGGGATCTAGATTTCGATTTCTCGCCTCCGTCTATCCGGAAGCCACTCACGCAAAGTCTGCACGATTGCATCGATCGATCGTTCCTTCATTGAACATTCCCAAACGATGGCAATGCGCCACCCTGCGTCTCGAAGCGCCGCTTCGTTCCTTGCATCCCGCTGGACATTCGCCGAAAACTTGGTTTCCCAGAACTCGGCGCGGGTCGCAGGAATTGTTGCGAAACGACAATTCCTGTGACGATGCCAAAAGCACCCGTGAACGAAAACAGCAGCGCGATACTTCGCGAAGACAAGGTCCGGCTTTCCAGGTAGCTTCGCCCCATGAAGTCGATAGCGTAACCCGCTCGCGTGGAGGGCACGCCTCAATACAAGCTCCGGCTTTGTGTCCTTGCCGCGTATGCCTGCCATCATGCGCGAACGCGTCTCGGGATTCACAATGTCGACCATGGCAAATCACCCCCTGGCTTCCTGGAGTCAGCCTGGTATGAGGTTCGTTTATTATTGGAATTCGGGTAAATGAGCCAAGCATTCAAGACTGTCGATATCTTTGCCGGGCCAGGTGGTCTGGCTGAAGGCTTTGCTTCGGTTCGGGGAGCAAATGGCGCACGACCATTCCAGATTGCACTTTCAGTCGAGAAGGAACCCTCTGCATTCTCGACATTGCGCCTCCGCTCATTCGTGCGTCAGTTCGAGAACATCCCCGAGACTTACTACGCATACCTGGCGGGAAGGATCTCAATGGAAGACTTGATCGCTGCCCATCCGCAAGAATGGAACGCTGCATGCGACGAAACAGCTATGCTGGAGCTGGGAACGGAAAGGGCTACTGCATGGCTCGATCCGGTTCTCGATCGGATAGAGGAAACAGCTCAGGCAGGAACGATCCTGATTGGCGGCCCTCCCTGTCAGGCCTATTCGCTGGTTGGGCGTGCCCGCAATCGAGGCATTCGGGATTATGACCCCGCGACCGACCACCGACACTTCCTCTATCGCGAATACATACGAATCCTGCAGCGATTGAAACCGGTCGCATTTGTAATGGAGAACGTGAAGGGAATGCTGTCGGCGGAGGTGTCGGGCGAGAGCATGATCGATCTGATCGTTGAAGACCTGAAGTCAGCAGGCGGCTACGCAGATAGCTATGTCCTTGTACCTTTGGCGGCCAAAGCTAACACCGGCCATGCAAGGTACGTGCTGAAAGCAGAAGAATTCGGAATTCCCCAAGCCCGTCATCGCGTGATCCTCATGGGGATCAGGTCGGATGTGCTCGCTCGCAGCAAATTTAACCTCGATTCTGCGCCTCGACTATCCGCCAACCAAGGGCGGGCCTCGGTCGCCAGCGTTCTTGCAGGCATGCCCATGCTGAGAAGTGGATTGAGCAAGGCCGAGGACACTACCGAGAACTGGAGGCACGCCGTTGTGCAGGCATTCAAATCGGCGGCAGCAGCATGCCGGAAAGATGGTACTTGGCTCTCGCAAGTTGCAGGCAAGCTTGCCGATTACGCCTCCGAGATCGGAGCAGCGACGGAGCCGCGAGTGAGATCGAGTGCCGTTGTCACTTCAATACGCGACAACCGGCTTGGAGCGTGGCTGGCGGACGAGAAGCTGCCATATCTGCCAAATCACGAAACTCGTGGTCACATGCAGGAGGACCTGTCGCGCTATGCGTTCGCTGCGACATTCGCGGAGGTGTTTGGCCGTTCACCCAAGGCAGACGAGTTCCCAAGTGGATTGGCCCCTAACCACAAGAACTGGGAATCAGGAAAGTTCGCAGACCGCTTTCGAGTTCAGGCCTGGAATGTCCCCTCGACAACCGTGACCAGTCATATTTCGAAAGACGGTCATTACTTCATCCATCCCGATCCGACGCAGTGTCGCAGCCTGACCGTGCGCGAGGCAGCACGCCTTCAGACGTTTCCTGACAACTATCTTTTCGAGGGAAATCGCACGCAGCAATACGTTCAGGTTGGTAACGCCGTGCCCCCACTCCTTGCCAAGCAGATTGGCGAACTGCTGTTCGAAATCCTTGCTACAGCAAACACCGCTGCATGAATGGTGCAGCGATCAGTAGAACTCCTCCAGCTTCTCGGCGATGGCCAAAGCGGCCACTGATTGCTGCTCTGTCGGCAGCTTGTCGGGTAGAAATGTGCAGGCGCGCAAGATGCCTTGTTCACGCCCGGTCAGCTTCTTGATCGACTGACCAAACGCGAGCAGCTGTTGCCAGTAATCGGCACCCTGCATGACAACTTCGCTCTGGGCTTCAATTCCCGATGTGAGTTGCCGATCCTTGGTCGCCGCGCGTTTCGTGGCCTGGGCATCCGCCTGATCGATCAGGTTGTCCCAGAAGTCGGAACCATACTCGACCGGTCGCTTTGCAAGGTCGGCCCAGCAAGCTTGCTTCTTGGCCCACTCGCTCATGTTCTGGATACCCGCAGGTGGTGACGTTATGACGGCATTGGCAGCCTCCGCTGCCGCAACACAGGCCCGTTCCAGATTCGGAGGCACGCGTTGCAGTGACCAGACCTTGTCGAGGTCGATGACCTTCTTTCTAAGGTCTGCGTCATGAACAATCTTCGCGAAGGCGTAGGTGACGATGTTCGCTCGATAGCCTCCGGTGTACCATTCCTGCTGGGGAACAATCTTTTCGAGATTCCTGAAGATTATCGCTTTCGCGATCAACCGCTTGAACCAGGTTTCATCGTATGAATCCTTCTTCTTCTCCCAGTCTGCCCCGATGATCTGGGCCAGCTTCCCGAAATTTTTCTGCGCGCCGAGGCTGACTTCGTGCGGCAAGCAGCGATACGAGTTCTCGAACTTGGCGAGGTCAGTCTTGGTGAAGAACTGCGGGCGAGGATACTCGGCGTCAAAGCGCTTCCGGTCCGCCACCGAACGACGTCCCCGTTCGTCGGCGAACTGGCCCCGCGCTCGCTCGTAGAACCATTTCGTCTCGCGGTACCCATCATCACCAGATGGCGCGAGAATTCGGCGGGAAAACTCTTCTATCTTTACGTGGAATGGGTGATTTGCGAAGAAGTCTGCAGCGTTGATCTTGTTCTGGCTGTTCGCGAACTGCGAGATGAGTGGAACGATTTCCTCGGAAAGCTGCTGCGGCACAACGCTGAGCTTCATCTGGACGAAAACGTTCTTGAGCTGCTCCGGTGCGAGCTTTCGTGCGGCGTGGATCGAAGCCGTTGTCTGCCCCCCATTCACGATCTGGAAGTTGCTTGCTGACATGAGCAGGAGGCCGTCACCCATGTCCGCAATTTCGACAGATTCGGCGGTCGCAGTAAGGCCATTGTTGTACGAGAAGAACATGTTCGGATTGTCGCGGATCGTGTCGCGAATACCTCGATTGACCTTGTTTCGTGCCTGGAGGAAGCTGCGCACATTGGCTTCGAGCAGCCGTGCGCCCCACTTCTCGTAGATTTCCGCGAGCTGCACTCCCGGTATGACAGCAATGTAGCTCTCCAGAGGAGCGCCATCATACGAAGCCTTGAGGACCGGGACTGGTTCGCCAAAGGTCTCGGCAAAATCAACAACCAGGTCTTCGCGCGTCTGCCCTGAGGAAACAAAGCGATAGATGCGAGACAGGTCCCATACGTTCGATGTGACTGGAATGCCGCCAATTGCGCCAACGGGCTGGGCGTCTGTCCGTGATTTATTGACCCGATTGGTGACGAGGATGAGCTTGATCTTGTCGATTTGCTTCCAAGCCCTCGCAATCAGATCGCTGAGGACAAAGCCATTGCTCGTTTCCTCGAGGTTCTCGCGGAATTCGCGTGTTTTCGCTGCAACAAGAAATTCGACGAGACGCTTCAGTTGGCGGCTGACCTCGGTCTTGTCGATCGATTGCGGCTCTTCGGCGACAGCGAAATCGCAAATCACTACGCTCAGCACGCCCTCTTCGTCGGTCGGGTCCCAGGCGTAGGCATCTACCTGAACCGCCTTCGAGCCGTGCTTTCCCTCGAAGTAGCACTGCGAAAGTGAAGATACTTCGCCTGCTTCGTCCAGGACATCCGCGATCTTGTCGAGAAATGCCTCGCTCGTAATGAGGCCCATCGCGTCGGCATCGCCCTGTATCTCGGCAATCAGTTGCCGATGGTATTCACTCAATTCGTCCACGAACCATTCCTCTCGACGATGAGATGATCCATTGCAGCGGCATCCACCGAGAATTCCGAGCAGGCGTCCAGGCTGATGCTGTAACGCACCCCGGACACGCCCTGTGGCGGCGGATTGGCGATCCTCGGAAAGCCCTCGACGACTTCAAAATGCAGGCTCTTGCCCACGTTCCACCGCCGATCCGAATAGTCGTCTTCGAAATCGAAGCCGGTCGAAATGATGGCCTCTTCCCAAAGTGAGTAGGCTTCAGGGTCAGCGACTGTGTAGAGCTTTTCCACTTCGGAAACATGGTCGGTCAAGGTCATCCCGTTGGGCTTCACCACAGCGTCGATTGCGCTGACGACGAGGAAAAGTCGGCAACCATCTACATCGGACAACTGATCCTCGGAAGAAATCTGCACGAACGGCTTTGCAGCGCCGCGACGCGCCTTGATCTCCACCAGGCAGCCATCGAGTTCAAAATCCTTTGATGATCCGAGTGGCCCCTTCCACGCCTCGATCGCCGCTCTCGGACCCACAAGGTCAATGAGATGCTGGAGAAATTGCAGTTCGCCAAGAAGACCTCGCTGCTCTTCAAGCGAGAGCAAATCGCTTTTCCCGCCCCGCAGGAGGTGGTGCCATCGCAATGTACGGCGGATCGCGCGGTTGAGTGCATCGCGATTGTCGGTTCCCTGTTCACCGGCATGGACAATATCCCTGCACAGGCTTCCGAAAAGCTCCCTTTGCTCATCATCCTTCAGGAGCAGGACGAGTGAATTGTGGCCCGCTACCCTTCGGTACGACAATTCGAGAGATCGCAGCTTTGGCAGCGGCTTGATCTCGCCAGCTTCGTCAGAAAGCCGAAGCAGCAATCCAGGCTCGGATTTTCCGGAAACGATCCAGAAGAAGTCATGGCTGCTGCTCGGGTTGACGCGCCGGGCATCTATGCCGCCGGCGTTCAATCCCTCCCAGGGGTCATCATTGTTCGTCATCCGGCGAGCCCTCATCAATGTCTTCTTCGCCGAAGAGTTCGCGAAGCTTGGTGGTGTTAAGGATGTACTCGACCTTCTGGTCAGGTCGTGCGGACGGCGGGAAACTGATGCCCCAACCTGCAACTGGTTGATCCGGAAGTCTGGCGAAGTCCCTTTCATCGACTCCGTCCTTCTTGATCCGGACATTGAAGAGCATGAAGAGCGGCCGTTCGCGTCTCGAACGATATACCCGATCCGGGAAGTTCACCTTTGCATCGGCAGCGAGGTTTCGCTCTTCGCGATAGTCCGCTTCGGCCTGCATGATCTGGTCCTCGGATAGCCCAGCCTTTTCCATGCCGCGTGACGCAACACGGGCGCTCGATCCACTGATTGTCAGAATGCTGTTGGCAAGATCATCGGGGCCGATCGAACGATTGATCGGATTGATTCTCCACCCCGCGATGTCGAGTGGCTCCGCTTCCTCCGAGGATCTGAGGGACGCAATCAGGATGTCCCATTCCGACATCTCATCGTCTCGCCGCGCCGCGATATACCTTCGGATCGGGTCCGTGGCAGAAAGCACCGAATCTGGATGGTTCTCGAAGTCACGGAGAAAATCGTCGACGACCTGGAACGGTACCCTCGCGAGAAGTTGACCTCCTGGCACATTCTGCGCCGTGCCGGAATCGTGGCCGTGTTGCGACAGCGACTCCAGGAAGCGGTCGCGCACCTTCTTGTTATGGTCAATGATCGCTATTCCTGATCCAAGCCGCGTCGTCTCGACAAAGTTGTTGGACAGTCCGACCATCAGATGCTTCTGGCCTGAGCCCATCTTGTTTCTGGCGGTGACCATCAACGCGCTGGGGTGACTCCGCACGGCAAGACCGAACTGCTCTGGCGTAGCGTTGGCTCGCTCCATCTTCTTCAGTTCGAGCTGCAATTCTTCCGTGGCTTCGGCGATGTGCGCGTACCACGAAGACGCTTCGCGAAGCATCCAGATGCGACACAAGTCTTCGTAGTTCTGCCGGTAACCGAACCAACGGCCCATCTGCATCAGCGTGTCGTACATCAACGAATTGCGCAGGAAATAGGAGACGGTAAGGCCTTCGAGCGTGAGGCCTCGCGAAAGCGAGAAACCGCCAACCGCGATTACCGTCAGGCCATTCTCGCCGCCAGTTTCGTAGTCGAGACTCTCGGACGAAGATGAGTTCACCGACACTACGTTTGCCGATGCAACGACGGAAAGGAGGTTCTGTCGAACTTCATCCCAATCCGACCAGGCTTCACGATACTCCTGCATCCAGCACCGCTTCAGCTCGGCAATTTCAGGGTTTCGATCGGCATCGACCTTCGCGCCATCTACTCGAACAGCATCCTCGATCGCCTTGAGCTGCTGGTGAAGGCGATTGCGCAATAGATTCTGAATACCAGTGAAGCGCGAGGCGTTGACCAGCATCGAGGCGTGCTGGCCCTTCTGTCCCCGCAGATTCCTGATAGCGCGTGCAACGATGAAGCACCTCAATGCATCGATCATGCTATCCGGGAGCGCCGTGATCTCATGGTTGATCTTGTGCTTGACCGGCAGAAGGTCGCCGTTGTCGTCGATGTATCGGAGAAATTCCGGGCGCTCGCCATCTTCGTCGGGGATCCCGTCGATGAACACCTTGCGAGCACCAAAGTAGTTCGTGGGTGCGTCCAGGCCGATGATGAAGTGGCGTGGAAAGAGGTCCTGTTTGTAAACCTCGTCATCCGAGTCTGGATCGATGAAGATATTTGCGAAGGGCGTTGCAGTGTAGCCGACGTAGCAGCTCCGCTGAAACAATCCCAGTAGGTCCCTGATCTGGCCGTTGATCCGTGAAACCTCGTCTTTTCCATACTGGATGTTGATCGAGGCATTGTCAGCTTCGTCATCGACCAGCAGCATGGGTTGATCGACCATCTCCGAATAGCGCCCGGTGCTGTGCTCACGGAGCCAGTCGATCAGATTTGCGAGAGTTCGCGAGTTCTTCTTGATGACCAGAACAACCGGCACAGCATACGACGCGATCTCGCTGGTATTGGTCGTGGCAGTAGCCTTGTTGAAGTCCTTCAGCGTGGTTGTGAGGCTTACCGGTGCCTTTCGATGATCGAACATGCCGACGCCGATCAACTTGGGCTTGTTTCGGGTGTCCTTCTTCTCCAACCGTCCGGTGTCGCGGCCGACAAAGCCTTCATCGATCCGCGCCTGGGTCTGGTTTCGCAGGTTGTTGTGGATGCCCGCAATAACCACAATCAGGCGATATCCTGCATCAGCAGCCTTGCAGACGAGGCCGGTGTAGTTTGCAGTTTTTCCACTCTGAACGTGACCAACGACCATCCCCTTGCGATCCCAGGCCGAAAGGTCGTTTGGATTGCCCATCCGGTCCAGAATGCGATCCGTGACGTAGTCTGTGGATGTTACGACGTCCTTGGGCAGGCGCTTTTGTTCGAGGAGTTTCCTGTACCGATTCCAGTAATAGGGTTCGATCAGGCCGTTTGCCCGGGCGTCATTGAGCCAGGGCTTGAAATCGACCTCTCCGATGACTGCACCAATCCCCATGCTGATCCCGACACGCTCTTCGAGCTCGCGTGCCAGCAATTCAGCTTCATCGTCGGTCACGTTTGCAAAGATGGGCGATATCCGCATTGCTGAAATGGACGCCCTGATGCTCTCTTCCGTCGGGCGTTCCTGACTGGCGATCAGCTGGGACACCACTGCATCGAGCTGCGCAAGCAC
>JBEBKE010000036.1:0-17827 GCA_040079555.1 Sphingorhabdus sp.
ATGGGGCGGCGAATGGATGGCGATGACATTCTATAACAAAGCCACTGGCAACGAAACGATGGCATTGGTCAAAGGCCGTATCGACCCCGATAAACCGACGCTGGTGCGCATGCACACCATGTCGATGTTCGTCGATGTCTTTGGCGAAGAGAACGAACGTTCGGGGCTGCTAACAGGCTCTATGCAAGCAATCGCCGAGGAAGGCAGCGGTGTCGTTGTCGTCATCAACAAACCGATGAAAGGCGTCGTGACGCGTTTCATGAAGCTGCGCGCCGAGGGCAAAGGCGCAGGTGCGCCCGAGGTGGAAGAGCTACGCGATTACGGCGGCGGCGCGCAAATCCTGACCGAATTGGGCGTGCATGATATGATCCTGCTGACCAATACACACCACACTTTGGTCGGACTTGAGGGTTACGGCCTGTCGATTGTGGGCGAACGGCCAATTCCAGGCACTGCTGGCGAGTAACTTTTGTGTCGGTCGGCATAGGGCTCGCGCTGGCAGGCGCATCGGCTTTGTCCGCCGCGACCTCGCACGCATTTTTAAAGGCTGGCGAGGACAAGCTGGCTGTGCGTGTCTTATCGGCGCTTGTGTGTGCTGGGCTAGCGTTGCCCGTGGCTTTATGGGCGGGGAACTTACCGGCCAATCTCTGGATGTTCCTTGCAGTGTTTGCGCTGCTCAGCTTTATCAACCAGCTGACATTGGTTGTGTCGTATCAACTCAGCGACTTCTCGCATGCTTATCCCATTGCGCGCGGCGTCGTGCCGCTGGCAATGGCGGTGCTGGGTGTATTATATCTGGGCGATAAGCTGACGATACCGGCGATGCTCGGCATCTTACTGATCACGATGGGGATCCTCTCGCTGGCGCTGGGCCGCGGGATGAGCCGTAATGGTTGGATCGCGGCGGCGTTTACTGGGCTAACGACGATCATCTATAACCTTGTCGCCGCGATAGGAATGCGTGAGGCGGATGATATCATCGCGTTTTTGGCGTGGCTGTTCGTGACGGATGGGATCTTGTTACCAACCTATATGGCCCTGCGATTTAGGGGCGACGTGATCCCGCGAATGCGCAGTGCATGGCCTGTTGGGTGGCGGGCTGGGCTGCTGACATTAGTGTCGTTCATCACCTGGGCCTATGCCATTAGGATGGCGCCGGTTGGCGTTGTTGCGGCCATTCGCGAATCCAGCGTGTTAATCGCGCTTGTCTTGGCGGCGATGATGCTGAAAGAGCGGATGGACAGATGGCGCGTCGCGGCGGGCTTACTGATTGTGGCGGGTGCTATCGCCATAATCTTGGAATAGGAGAATAAAATGGCAAAGTTCCTGATTGTTGAGGCGCGTTTTTACGACCATTTAAACGATATGCTGGTGGCAGGCGCCAAGGCTGCGCTGAAGGCGGCTGGGCATGAGTTTGAGGTTGTGACCGTGCCCGGCGCACTGGAAATTCCCGGCACCATCGCTTTGGCATCGGAAAGCGATCTTTACGACGGCTATGTCGCGATCGGCGTGGTCATTCGCGGCGAAACTTATCATTTCGAAATCGTCGCGGGCGAAAGTGCGCGCGGGATTATGGCGCTGACTATGGACGGCATGGCGATTGGCAATGGCATATTGACCGTGGAGAATGAAGAGCAAGCGCTGGTGCGCGCTGATCCTGCGCAAAAGGACAAAGGCGGCGAGGCGGCGAAGGCGGCTATGGCGATGCTGGATTTGCGCGCGAAATTCGCGGGATAACCGTCGCGGCGATAATGCGGTTAGCGCAATAAAGTTGCGTATTCCCATCGGCTGTTGGGGCGTTATAGATAAAGCATGACCGCACCCGTTTTGCCCACCGCCGCTGATCGCGAAAGCGAACAATTCCGCTTGAACTTTGCACACAACGTCGCGTTGAAGGATGAATTGTGGGCGAAGGTTGCCGAGGCGGCATTGGGCGGAAACGAGAAGTCGCGCGAGCGGCATACGTCGCGGGGCAAATTGCTGCCAAGGGAGCGCGTCGAACGCCTGCTCGACCCCGGCTCGCCCTTCCTCGAAATCGGCCAGCTCGCGGCAAACGACCTTTACCACGGCGAAGTTCCTGGCGCTGGCCTGATCACCGGCATCGGCCGCGTGTCGGGCCGCCAGTGCATGATCGTGTGCAACGACGCGACGGTGAAGGGCGGCACTTATTACCCGATGACCGTCAAAAAGCATCTGCGCGCACAAGAGATCGCCGAGGCCAACCGACTTCCCTGTATTTACCTCGTCGATAGCGGCGGCGCGAACCTGCCGCATCAGGACGAGGTTTTCCCCGACCGCGACCATTTCGGGCGCATCTTTTTCAATCAGGCGAATATGAGCGCCAAGGGCATCCCGCAAATCGCCTGCGTCATGGGCAGCTGCACCGCAGGCGGGGCCTATGTCCCCGCGATGTCGGACGAGAGCGTGATTGTCCGCAATCAAGGCACGATCTTCCTCGCTGGTCCGCCATTGGTCAAGGCCGCGACGGGCGAAGAAATCAGCGCGGAGGATCTGGGCGGCGGCGACCTGCATGGCCGCAAATCGGGTGTGGTCGATCATGTCGCGGAGAATGACGAACATGCGCTGACAATCGTGCGCGATATTATCAGCCACCTAGGCACTCCGCCAGGGACTGTCCCCATAGGGACTGTCCCTAATGGGACACTCCTTACCCAAGACCCGCGCCCGCCCAAATATGACGCGGAGGAACTCTACGGCGTGATCCCCGACGATGTCCGCGCGCCTTATGACGTCCACGAGGTGATCGCACGGATCGTCGATGGCAGCGAGTTTCATGAATTCAAGGCGCTTTACGGCAGCACTTTGGTCTGCGGCTTCGCGCATATCTGGGGAATGCCGGTCGCGATCCTCGCCAACAACGGCGTGCTGTTTTCGGAAAGCGCGGTCAAAGGCGCGCATTTCATCGAACTCGCCTGCCAGCGGCGGATACCCTTATTGTTCCTGCAAAACATCAGCGGCTTCATGGTTGGCGGCAAATATGAGGCGGAGGGCATCGCCAAGCATGGCGCAAAACTCGTCACCGCCGTCGCCACCGCGAGCGTGCCCAAGATCACCGTGTTGATCGGCGGCAGCTTTGGCGCGGGCAATTACGGCATGTGCGGGCGGGCGTACTCCCCGCGCTTCCTGTTCACCTGGCCCAATGCGCGGATTTCGGTGATGGGCGGCGAACAGGCGGCGAGCGTGCTGGCCACCGTCCACCGCGATGCGGCGAACTGGAGCGCGGAGGAAGCCGAAGCGTTCAAAGCCCCGATCCGCCAGAAATATGAAGACGAAGGCAACCCCTATCACGCCACCGCGCGGCTGTGGGACGACGGGATTATCGACCCGGCGCAGACGCGGGATGTGTTGGGGCTGGCGTTTGCCGCGGCGCTAAACGCGCCGGTTGAGGAGGCGCCTCGTTTTGGGGTGTTCCGGATGTGACGATATGAAGATCGATGATCTTGCAGCCTGCATAACATCCGTAAACTGCGTTTTCTCTGAAGAAGATTTGGTCAAGTTCGAGAAACAGCTGGGTTACGAGTTTCCTCAAAAGTTTCGTTCATTCGTATTACTTTGCAGAGGAGGAGGAGAAATTTGTTTGAACGATGCCGAAACACTGGAATTTAAAAAGTCGAAAGAAAGATATTACCCGAGAGTATTTTTCCAGCCCGGTGCAGGTGGCTATAATCACATTCGGCCTCTTTCCGCGCATTTTGCTGACTTGGGTATCAAGGTCGCAGATACACCATGCGGTATATTCACTATCGCTGATGATCTCTGCGGGAATGTTCTAACGGTTGATTGCAGGACCGACACCTTCGGACAAGTTGCTATCATTGATCATGAAACAGTCGGAGACAGTTTTTTTGAATCCGAAACTTATACTGTCGTCTGCGTTTCATTCGAGGATTTTGTAAAACGATGCCACATCAGTGTTGAACGATATGTTGTGACGATCGGCAACGACGAGCCGTTTGATATTATGGATTACAGCAGAATATCCGAATATTTAGAACAAGCCAGAACACGTCAATTGAGCCTGCGATTGGTCCACAACGACGAATGGATCGAGTTTCGTCCAGAGGGGATTGGTGGACTTTTCTTTAGGCGCTTCTACGGCACGACTTCAACTTGGATGGCATACTATCCGGAGGGAGTGGATGAGCAAGCTCGGTCAAAATGGTTGAAATTAAGAAACACCTCAAAAATCATATCGTTCAGCCACATCATATTGCTGTTCGAGAGTTTTTTCTCCGCTAGTTCTGCAAATGTAGAAATCCGAATGGTACAATTGTGATGATCCAATCCCTCCTCATCGCCAACCGGGGCGAAATTGCATGTCGGATCATCCGCACCGCGCGCGCTATGGGCGTTCGCACCGTTGCGGTTTATTCGGATGCCGATGCCAAGGCGCTGCATGTGCGGCAGGCCGATGAGGCGGTGCATATCGGGGCGTCTCCGGCGCGCGAGAGCTATTTGGTGGGCGAGAAGATCATCGCCGCCGCGCTTGCCACCAAGGCGGAGGCGATCCATCCGGGTTATGGCTTCCTGTCCGAAAATGCCGAGTTCGCGCAGGCGGTGATTGATGCTGGCCTGATCTGGGTCGGCCCGCGCCCCGCCAGCATCACCGCGATGGCGCTGAAGGATGCGGCGAAGAAATTGATGACCGAGGCGGGCGTGCCCGTCACCCCCGGCTATATGGGCGAGAACCAAGACCCGGCGTTCCTTGGCGGGCAGGCCGCCGAAATCGGCTATCCCGTCCTGATCAAGGCGGTCGCGGGCGGCGGCGGGAAGGGGATGCGCAAGGTTGAGGACGCAGCCGACTTCGCCGACGCGCTCGCATCTTGCCAGCGCGAGGCCACCGCGTCGTTCGGCAACGCGCATGTGTTGATCGAGAAATATATTCAGCGCCCGCGCCATATCGAGGTGCAGGTGTTCGGCGACACCCACGGCAACATCGTCCATTTGTTCGAACGCGACTGCTCGCTCCAGCGCCGCCACCAGAAGGTGATCGAGGAAGCCCCCGCGCCGGGTATGGACGAGGCGACCCGCGAACAGCTCTGCGCGGCGGCGGTCAAGGCGGCCAAGGCGGTCGACTATGTCGGCGCAGGCACGATCGAGTTCATCGCTGATGCCAGCGAAGGCCTTCGCGCTGACCGTATCTGGTTCATGGAAATGAACACGCGGCTGCAGGTCGAACATCCGGTGACCGAGGAAATCACTGGCGTCGATCTGGTCGAATGGCAGTTGCGGGTGGCGAGCGGGGAGGCGTTGCCGAAGCGGCAGGACGAGTTGAGCATCAACGGTTGGGCGATGGAAGCGCGGCTGTATGCTGAGGACCCATCCACCGGTTTTCTGCCGTCAATCGGGTGCTTGGAACATCTCAACCTGCCTGAAACACTTCGCGTCGATACCGGTGTCGAAGAAGGCGGCGAAGTCTCGCCCTTTTACGACCCGATGATCGCAAAGCTGATTGCCACCGGCGCGACCCGCGATGAGGCTATCGCGAACCTCGAAGACGGCATCGACGATACCGAAGTCTGGCCGGTCAAAACGAACGCAGGCTTTTTAGGCCATTTGTTGCAGCATGCCGATTTTATCTCTGGCGATGTTGATACCGGTTTGATCGGCCGCGATGTTGATTTTCTGGTTGTCCCGCCAGAGGCTGATAGCGACGAGTTGGCCGATGTTGCGGCGTTATTGGCGGCCAATGTGGGCGAGGGTCCTTGGAATGCGGCGCTTGGGTTCCGCGCCAATGCCAACGCCAATGCGACAGCGCGCATCCGCGATGATGCGGGGACTGTGCACGTAGTTGTGCTGTCCGAAGTGGCGGACAAAGAACCCGCACGCGATGTGCTGGCCTTCACCGGCGGCTTTGCGCGGCGCTACACGCTTGATCGGCACGAAGGCGGCCATGTTGGAGCCGCGTCGGATGGCTCGATCCTGTCCCCCATGCCGGGGCGGATCATCTCGGTTGATGTTAGCGAAGGGCAGGCGGTCACCAAGGGCCAAAAACTCCTCACGCTCGAAGCAATGAAGATGGAACACAGCCTAACCGCGCCGTTCGACGGGGTGGTGGCTGAGCTGAACGCGACCGCTGGCGCTCAGGTGCAGGTTGAAGCTTTGCTTGTGCAGATTGAAGCCGTTGAAACGAACAAACCGTAGCAAAAATTTAGCTCGCACGAAGACACGAAGACACAAAGATGTTTTTCCGGCGAAGCCGGATTCTCAAAATTGCGTTGTTACAAACGGTAGGGTCGCAATGATGAAAAGCGCTTCGCGCCTAATCTCCTTTGTGCCTTCGTGCGAGCTAATCCTTTAAGCCGCCAATTTCCGCAGCACGTAATGCAATATCCCACCGTTCATGAAATACTCGACCTCATTGGCGGTATCGATGCGGCACAAAGCGTCAAAGTTGAACGTCGTGCCGTCCGAGCGCGTGACCTTCACGGTGACTGTCTGGCGTGGTTTCAAATTGGCGACGCCGGTGATGGTAAAGCTGCAATCGCCGTTGAGGCCAAGGGACTGCCGCGTTTCGCCTTCTTTGAACTGCAAGGGCAACACGCCCATGCCGACAAGGTTGGAACGGTGGATGCGTTCAAAGCTTTCAACGATCACTGCACGGACGCCGAGCAGGTTGGTCCCCTTTGCCGCCCAGTCACGCGATGAACCGGTGCCATATTCTTTACCTGCGATGACGACCAAGGCGCTGCCATCAGCTTTGTGCTTCATCGCCGCGTCATAGATCGGCATGACTTCGCCGTTATAGCTCGACATGCCGCCTTCGATGCCGGGGACCATTTCGTTCTTGATGCGGATGTTGGCAAATGTGCCGCGCATCATCACGTCGTGATGGCCGCGGCGTGCGCCGTAGCTGTTGAAATCGGCCTTGGCGACTTGGTGCTCCATCAGCCATTTTCCGGCGGGGCTGTCGGCTTTGATGCTACCAGCAGGGCTGATGTGGTCAGTGGTGATGCTATCGCCCAAAATCGCCAGCGGCTTGGCTTCGATGATGTCCGAAACAGGCGCCGGCGTCATGCTCATACCCTCAAAATAGGGCGGGTTGGCGACATAGGTCGAACCGGCGCGCCAGTTGTAGGTTTCGGAACCTTCGACCTGAATCGCCTGCCAATGTTCGTCGCCCTTATACACTGTGGCATAGCGCGTTTCGAACATTTCGCGGCTGATCGACGCGGTCATGGCGTCGTGAATTTCCTGATTGCTCGGCCAGATGTCGCGCAGGAACACATCGGTTCCGTCAGTCGCTTGACCAATCGGTGTGCTGGTGAAATCGGTGGTGACTGTGCCTTTCAGCGCGTACGCGACCACCAATGGCGGCGAGGCCAAGAAGTTTGCGCGCACATCTGGCGAGACGCGGCCTTCAAAGTTGCGGTTTCCGGAAATCACCGATGCGGCAACAATATCGTTATTATTGATCGCTTTGGAGATTGGCTCTGCCAATGGTCCTGAATTGCCGATGCAGGTGGTGCAACCATAGCCAACAAGGTTGAAACCAATGGCGTCCAGATGTTCCTGCAATCCAGCCTTGACCAGATAATCGGTCACAACCTGTGATCCAGGCGCAAGCGACGTTTTCACCCAAGGCTTTGGCCGCAAGCCGAAGGCGTTGGCCTTTTTCGCCAACAGTCCAGCGGCCACCAGCACGCTGGGGTTCGACGTATTCGTGCAAGACGTAATCGCCGCAATCACGACATCGCCATCGCCAATGTCATGCGCCGCGCCCTCAACAGGCACGCGTTTCGCGCCGTCATGTTTGTAAACCTCGGCCAGATCAGCGTTGAACACATCGTCGACCTGTTGCAGCACAACCTTGTCCTGCGGGCGTTTTGGCCCGGCGAGCGATGGCTGAACGGTGGACATATCCAGCTCTAGCGTAGAGCTAAACACCGGCTCCACCGCAGGGTCGATCCAGAAACCTTGCTCCTTGGCATAGGCCTCGGTCAGGGCGATGGCCTCAGCCGAACGCCCCGTCAGGCGCATATAATCCAGCGTCTTGTCATCAATGCCAAAGAAGCCACAGGTCGCGCCATATTCAGGCGCCATATTGGCCAAAGTCGCACGATCCGCCAGTGTCAGCGACGCCAGACCCAGCCCGTAATACTCAACAAAGCGCCCAACCACACCGTGATTGCGCAACATCTGCGTCGCGGTCAGCACTAGATCGGTGGCGGTGATGCCCTCGGCCAGCGAACCCGTCAGCTTAAAGCCCACCACTTCGGGGATCAGCATCGAGACCGGCTGGCCCAACATTGCAGCCTCGGCCTCAATCCCGCCCACGCCCCAGCCGAGAACGCCAAGGCCGTTGATCATGGTGGTGTGGCTGTCGGTGCCAACGCAGGTATCGGGGTAAGCAACCAAATTGCCGTCGGCGTCGTTCGATGTCCAAACCGCCTGCGCAATATGCTCCAAATTCACCTGATGGCAAATACCGGTTCCGGGAGGGACCGCTTTGAAATTATCCAGCGATTTTGAACCCCATTTCAAAAAGTCATAGCGTTCGCCATTGCGGTGATATTCAATCACAACATTCTGTTCCGCCGCCTTTGGATGGCCGAATTCGTCAACCATCACAGAGTGATCGATAACCAGATGTACAGGGACCAGCGGGTTAATCTTGCTGGTATCACCACCCAGTTTTGCAATCGCATCGCGCATCGCGGCGAGATCAACGACGCAAGGAACGCCCGTGAAATCTTGCAACAACACGCGGGCAGGGCGGTATTGAATCTCGTTTTGCGAAGCCGATGGGTCTTTTTGCCAATCGACCAGCGCCAGCGCATCGGCGGTCGAAACAGTAAAACCGCCATCCTCAAAACGCAGCAGATTTTCGAGCAGCACTTTCATCGAAAACGGCAACCGCGACACATCGCCCAGCTTTTCCGCCGCTTTTTTCAGCGAGTAATACGCATAAGATTTGCCCGCGACCGAAAGGGTCGAGCGGGTGCCCAGTGAGTCTTGTCCAACAGCGGTCATTATATGGTACCCCTTCTTAAAGTTCGTGCCCTGCGCGGGATATGGGGAAGACGGTGCCAGTTTATTTCCGTTAGTCCTGAGCCTGTCGGTGCCGAAGGCGACCGAAGGTCAACGACTGGCGTTTGTAGGCCCATCAAACCAGCGCAAAAGCGGGAGATTCGACTATTGCGTGCCGCGTAGCGGAACTGTGCGCGGGGTGCAAGTCGGCGAGGATCTTTAACCGCAAATGCGTCACATAAGGTCCAAATCACCCCTCGCTCAAAACCCGCGTGACCTCATCCAACGTCCCGCGCACGCGCAGCAATTGGTCCTTGCCGAACACCACAAGGCATTCGTCGTGCGTATTGTCGGCGGCTTTTACGAACTGGACGATCTCTGGATTGACCGAAATTTTCTGGCCGCGGATGTCGAACAGGGTGACGAAAGGGATCATCGAATTTCCTTTATAGGTGTGGCATTTTAGGCGCGATAGCCGGTTGTGACGGGCTTGGCGATGCGTGGGGCGAAATCGCATATTCCAAGGCTTTGTTTACCATTCCGAAACGCCCGCTGTGCGATAGCGCCTGTAGAAGGACCGCTTTAGCCATAATGGTTGCCAAGAAACAAACCACTGACGTTTTGGAAAGCCGCGATTCAGCGGCTGGCGGCGCATCTGGTTTCTTTGCGCGGATGAACGGGCGCAGCGGGGCGAAACCGAAAAACTTTGTGCCGTTGGCATCATCAAAAGCGGCGCTAGAGCTGCTGCAGAATTTTGAAGAGAGCAAGCGCGGCTGGTTTTGGTCCACCGATAGCGACGGCCGCGTCACGTATCTAAGCGAAGCGGTGTGCGAAGCGCTGGGCAAACCGCATGGCGAGCTGATCGGCTCTGTGTTCATGGAGCTGTTCAGCAAGGACGAAGAGGCCGAGGACAACCACCGGACATTGCCCTTTATCTTTACCAAACAATCGAAATTCGATGACCTTGCACTGATGGCGACAGGGGGCAAGGGTGAGGTTTGGTGGGCGGTATCGGGCCGACCGTTCCGCAATTCATCGTGCGAGTTTGTCGGCTATCGCGGCAGTGGCGTCGATATTACCGAACAACGCCGCGCGGTGCGTGACACGTCGAAACTGGCGAAATATGATGCGCTAACAGGCTTGCTGAACCGGTACCGCATGTCAAAGCTGTTGGAAACGACGCTGACGGTGTTTCAAACGCAACAGCGCCCATGCGCGATTATGCTGATCGACCTCGACCGGTTTAAGCATGTGAACGATACTTTGGGGCACCCCGTAGGCGATGCGTTGTTGAAGCAAGTGGCCGAACGGTTGGTCAAAGTGGTCGGCGACCGCGAAAAAATCAGCCGCCCCGGCGGTGACGAGTTCCAAATCATTCTGCAGGATGTTGAAGATCGCGGCACGCTGGGCGAATTGGCCGAACGGATTATTAAAAGCCTGTCGCAACCTTATTCTATCGAAGGTGCGCGGTGTATCATCGGCGCATCGGTCGGCGTCGCGGTTAGCCCGTTTGACGGCGTGACCAGCGAAGACCTGATCCGCAACGCCGACTTGGCGCTTTATGCGGCAAAGGGAGGCGGGCGTGGGCGCTTTCGGTTCTATTCCAGCGAGCTGTTGCAAACTGCCGAAGACCGCCGCATCCTTGAAGAGGATTTGCGCGACGCGATCCAGAAAAAGGAATTGTGGCTGGCCTATCAGCCATCGGTGGACGTTAAGACCAACCAAGTGTCGGGCTTTGAAGCACTGGTCCGATGGAACCACCCCGAACGCGGGCCGATATCGCCGGCGGTGTTCATTCCCATCGCTGAAGAAGCCAATATGGTCAACGAAATCGGCGAGTGGGTGCTGCGCGAGGCGTGCAATCAAGCCGCCAAATGGCCGGGCAAAATGATCGTTGCGGTCAACGTCTCGCCGATACAGTTTGGCAATGACTTGCTGCCAAAGATTGTCGAAAATGCCCTCGCGACATCGGGCTTACCACCCGAACGGCTGGAGCTTGAGCTGACCGAAGGCGTCTTTTTACAGGAAACGTCGGATACCGACGCGATGTTTAAGGCGTTGAAAGACTTGAACGTTCGCTTGGCGCTCGATGACTTTGGCACAGGCTATTCGTCGCTTGGCTATTTACGTACGGCGCCGTTCGATAAGATCAAGATCGACCAAAGCTTTGTCCGCGGTGTGACTGAACCGGGTTCACGCAACGGTGCGTTGATCAGTGCGATCGTCACCTTGGGCTTTGCGCTTGATATGCACGTGACGGCAGAGGGCATTGAATCGCTGGATCAGCTGGAAATGATCCGTGGTTTGAATGTCACTTATGTGCAGGGCTATGTATATAGCCAACCGATCAGCAACGACAAGCTACTGGAGAAATTCAACACCGGCGAATGGGTGATCGAACCATCGGGGCCTGCGTTCCACCGCAGCGACCGTATCTCGATGTTCCGCAAAGTCGGGATCGTCCACGATAACCATTATTATCGCGTTATCATGCGCAACCTGTCGCTAAGCGGTGCTTTGGTCGAAGGCATCTTGAACGTCCCAACCGGCACGCGCTTCGTGCTCGATTTGGGCGATGGTCAGCTGGCGCTATCAACAGTTGTTCGGTCAAAAGGGCATCATCAAGGGCTGAAATTCGAAGTACCACTGGTCAACGACGGTAATGGCAGTTTCTGTACCAGCCGCCGCGTGCCGCCTTACAGCCTGGCTGCTGCGGGAATGCCGCTCGATGTTCTACCACCGGGTTATTACGACAGTATCAACCGACCTCCGCCAGCGAAGACTGTTCCGCTGTTTAGCACGACAGGTGATTGGAAAAACGTCTAAAAGTTCGCTGTACATCGCGCTGCGCTTGCAACCTGCAACCTGGAATGCCACTCTGCCCAATCATGCAGCAAAGCTTTTCGATATTTCCAATTAATCCGCCGGGCGATAGCGCGGCCTTGCGCGCAGAAGTTCGCGCTTTTCTTGTGCAGCATCAATCGCGGCTCGGCGTTCCCAATTGCTGGGTCGTCGCTGACGCCGCGTTTTCGCAAGCGTTGGGTGTCGCCGGATATCTTGGCATGATTTTGCCGCAATCGGTCGGCGGGCATGATCGTCATCCGTTGGAGCGCTATATTGTTATCGAAGAATTGCTGGCGGCAGGGGCTCCTGTTGGCGCGCACTGGATTGCCGACCGGCAGACCGCTCCGCTGATACTGCGCTATGGCAGCGAAGAGGCAAAGGCGCTTTATCTACCGCCGATTTGCGCGGGCGAATTGTTCACCTGTATCGGGCTGTCAGAACCCAATGCGGGCTCTGATCTGGCTTCGGTCCGCTCAACCGCGTGGTTGACGGCCGATGGCTGGCGGCTGAATGGCCAGAAAATCTGGACCAGCGGCGCGCATGTCAGCCATGTGATGCTGGCATTGATGCGCAGCGAAGAGGGCAGCGAGCGCGGCGCGGGCCTATCGCAATTCCTGATCCCCATGGACGCACCGGGTGTCACCATCCGCCCGATCATCGATATGGCGGGGGAGCATCATTTCAACGAAGTCTTTTTCGACGATGTGCTGCTTCCCGAATGGGCGCTGGTTGGCACACGCGGGGCAGGCTGGGCGCAGGCAACGGCGGAACTGGCGCTCGAACGGTCTGGCCCTGAACGCTATTTATCCAGCCATGTGTTGATGACGGCGCTGATCGATTTTGCAGGGCCGGAGCCAGAGCCGCAATTGCGCGGCTTAATCGGTGAATTGACGGCGGAATTGTGGACGCTCCGGCAGATGTCAATGTCCACAGCGGCAAAGCTGGCGGCGGGGGAGGACCCGATGGTCGAGGCATCGATGGTCAAGGATTTGGGCAACAGCTTTGAACAAAGCCTGCCGCAAAGGGTGCAGGCATTGGTTGATTGTCCGTCCAGTCGAGATGACGACGTGGCGCGGTTGATGCGGTCGTTGCTCATTGCCGCACCCAGTTTTTCGCTGCGCGGCGGCACGCGGGAGATTATTCGCGGGATTATTGCACGGGGGCTTGGCTTGCGATGAGCGAACAACGCACCCTTTTATGCGACACGGCGGCGGCTGTGTTCGCCGAGGCAGCAACCCTCGGTATGGCCCCGATTGAGGCCGCCGGTTTCAACCTGTTGCTGACCCCCGAAAGCGATGGCGGGTTTGGCGGCGACTGGGGCGATGTCTTTGCCGTGCTGCGCCTTGCCGGAGCAAAAGTGCCGCATTTGCCAGTTGGCGAAATGATTATCGGCGCAGAATTATCGCGGCCCATCGGCGCGTTCGTGCGGGTGGCGCAGGCCGCAGGCGCTATCGACGCGGCGCTGGCGATGAGCATCGACTATGTGAACACGCGCCAGCAATTCGGCAAAGCATTGGGCAAGTTTCAGGCGGTGCAACAGGTGCTGGCGATCTTCGCGACCGAGGCCGCCGCCGTCAATGTCGCCGCCGCCGCCGCCGCCGCTGCGCTCGACCGCGCACAGGGCGATGCCGACGCCGCATTATTCGAAATCGCCGCCGCAAAGCTGCGCACCAACCAAGCCATCGGCCAAGCCACCAGCATCGCCCACCAAGTCCATGGCGCGATTGGCTTTACCAAGGATTATGACCTGCACACATTGACCGGCCCGTTGCTGAATTGGCGGTCCGATTATGGCAACGACGCCTATTGGGCGGGTGTGCTGGGCGGGATTGCCGCAAAGTTGGGTGGGGCAGGGTTGTGGGCGGAGGTTACGCGGCGGGGTTGATGATTGGCGTCCGCTGGCGACAAGATTTTGGTCGTTCGTTCACCTTTGAAAATCTTACAAACCTGACATCAAACTTGATGAGCTTTTCAGCAGTTCATGCAGATGTAAGTCGGGATGAAGATGACATTTTTCGATGCTAGCGTTATGCAAGCGAGATGACAAAAAACAAAGCATGGTTTGACCTTGGTCCCCACATAAAGCGGACATACGCCAAAGCGACTTGGATCCCGCTGCGCCTATATGAAACAATCAAGGTCGGTAATTTCGGCGACGATGACTACAGCGCGATATTTGCGGGGGTTCACTCGTTGGCAGTACCGATTGAGCACCGCTCTATCGGGGAAGAATACAGTTGGTCTGACGATCATGAACACAGACCTTGGACCGAAGATGCGACGTATTTTCCTGCAGACACGTATAAAGGTAATTTCGAAGGAGCGTTCGCAACAAGATTGGTCCTCCGTCAACATATACCCGGTGAACGAGTTGATGTTTGGCACCTGCACCAAGACCTCGTTATTGGACTTGGCTTAAAACGTGAAGGTGATTTTTGGTTACGCCCTGACGAACGATGCATCGATGTGGCACGGCTAAGGCGAAATGAAGAGGGTCGGCCAGTTGCACTCGAAATGCGATCTGAGTTTTTGAGGGATTACCTGTGCGCACGCGGTTGCGCGCTCCGATTGGCTACATACCGTGACAAGGACGCCATTCTTTCCGAACTCGGCGATATCGATTTTCCGTCCGAAGGCGTCGAAGAAGACACGGAGAATGGGAAGCTCTTCAAGCGAGCTTGGGCCATAGATAGCATGGGAAGCCCATTCGGTTCAGGAACATCTGTGTTCAAAGTTTCGAGGAACGACGTCGATCCTGAAGAGGACGTGCCAGTCATGCCCCCTGAAACAGATGCCAACACCGAGTCTGAAAATTACGCTTTCACACGCGGCGGCCAGAAGCGTTGGCGTGCAATTACAGAATTTCGTCGAGATGAATGGCTTGAACCCGGTGGCGCAAGCCCAAGAGTTCGTTGGGATAAAGTGCCTTCTTCCGTCAGCTTCATAGTCGACTCCGATGGCAGCAGAATGAACGCCGACGATCTCGATGATGAAGACATTGGACGTTGGCTTTGGTTCTCACCGGGCATAGTGCCAAGTCTTTTGGCCCAACCGGGTAGCGAGCTACAATGGTATACCCGCGACACCGGTGGCCTATCCACGCCCTCTGATCCGAGCGTTCATTTCGGACTCAACGAAAGCGGGTTGGTGACAGTCTATGCTTATGACGTAGCGCGGTTGCCAGAGTGGGAGCGTCGCCATTGGAGCGGATTCAATGTTACTCCCGAAGGAAAGGTTTCGGCCGAACTTCTATCTTCTCAGGTTCGCGTTAAAGTTGCGGAGACCCAAGCGCCTGAGCAAGTGTTTGCTGAAATTAGAACGAGGGCGAACCTAGCTTTTGAAAAGAGGTTTGGCGTTCCACTCTTTCGGCAACACGACCAAATTGATGAAATTTTGGCGCGTATTCACAGGTTCAGGGCGCTGGACGAGCCGGGACTACTTTCATTGGCAAAGGATATCGCAAGGGTAACCGCCGATGCTATTGATGTTGCAAAGGTTCAGTCCGTTGTTCCTCCTCCGTCTGGCGAAAAGCGAGGCAGCCTCAAATCGTTGGAAGCAGCGCTTGCTGAAGTTTCGAACCCAGATTTGGCTCACAAAACGATGAGTCCAAACTTTGCAGCATACGACCTTAGGCTTGACGATGCCCACTTGCCTAAATCGGATCGTCTTGCATCATTCCAAATTTTGGAGATCGACGAATCAGATGCATGGATGGCAAAGGGGTTTAAGCTGCTGGATGAGACTGTACTGGCTTGGTATCGGATACATTCAATCCTGATTGGCCAATTTCCGGGATCGAAAGCAGCTGGGGTTGGCGACTAGGCGCAGCGCAGGCGCCTAATTTGGCTGGACGGCAGCTTTACCCAAATTTCACCCTAAAACCCGCCGGTCCGCAATCCGCAGCTTTCCGCCCCCACCACACCAATCTTTGACTCCACTCGACATTCCGCTAAAGGCGCTGCTCTACCTTAACCCCACGGAGTCCCCCCCATGCGTGCCGATGCGCAAGCCCTTGTTGACCGTATCGATGCTGCGCTGAATCTGGTGAAAATGTCGCTCGATTGGGATCGTGCTTTGCGTCGTCTGGATGAGCTGAATGCGCGGGTGGAGGACCCCAAGCTGTGGGATAATCCAAAGGGTGCAGAAGAAGTGATGCGTGAGCGGCGGCGGCTAGATGCGGCCATTGGCACGGTGCGCGAAATCGGTGCGGCCAAGGACGGCACAGTTGAGCTGATCGAGCTTGCCGAAATGGAGGGTGATGAAAGCCTTGCCGATGAAGGCGTTACCGACCTGAAGGCGCTCGCCGACCGCGCCGATAAGGACAAGGTAGCGGCTTTGTTATCGGGCGAGGCAGACGGTAACGACACCTTTATCGAAATCCATGCAGGCGCAGGCGGCACCGAGAGCCAAGACTGGGCCGAAATGTTGCAGCGGATGTATTATCGCTGGGCCGAGGCGCGCGGCTATAAGGTCGAAATGGTTGATTATCAGGCAGGCGATCAGGCGGGGATTAAATCCGCCACGATGCAGATCAAAGGCGAAAATGCCTATGGCTATGCCAAGACCGAAAGCGGCGTCCACCGGCTGGTCCGTATTTCGCCGTATGACAGCGCGGCCAAGCGCCACACCAGTTTTTCCAGCGTCTGGGTCTATCCCGTCATCGATGACAGCTTTGAAGTTGACATTAACGAAGGCGATTTGAAAATCGATACCTATCGCGCCTCTGGTGCCGGTGGGCAGCATGTTAACACGACGGACTCTGCAGTCCGCATCACGCACAAACCGACCGGCATTGTTGTTGCCAGCCAAAATGATCGCAGCCAGCATAAAAACAAGGCAACCGCGATGGGGATGCTGAAAGCGCGGCTGTATGAGGCTGAAATGCGCAAGCGCGAAGAAGTGGCCTCTGGCGAATATCAGGCAAAGACCGAAATCGGATGGGGGCACCAGATCCGGTCCTATGTTCTGCAACCCTATCAGATGGTCAAGGATCTGCGCACCGGCGTGACCAGCCCAACGCCATCCGATGTGCTCGATGGTGATCTGGACAGCTTCATCGCAGCGGCATTGGCACAGCGCGTGACCGGTGAAGCGGTTGCGGTGGATGATGTGGATTAACACGCGGGCTTGTCGTTGGTCACGGCGAATAGGCTAGACGTCGCGATCCGGTCAGACTAACAGGGCAACCGATTGTCCTGCGGTGTCATATTGGGAGTGGGTTGCCATGCGCTATGTTCGTGAGTTCAAGGGCTTCGCCGGTGTTCGGCTTGAATCTGACGATATCGGCAGCGCTTTTGATCCCGCTGTTGTGTTGCTCCACGGCCCCGGACAATCGCGCGCGGATTGGGAAGGCGTCGCCATTGCGCTGCGTGAAGCGGGACGACATGCGATCAATGTCGATCTGCGCGGGCATGGCGGAAGTGAATGGCCAGATGATGCCCGCTATGATTTTAACGCTTATGTCGAGGATGTCCGTGCAGTGCTCGCGCAGATGCGCACGCGCCCTGTGGTTGTGGCCGCATCGCTGACGGGATGGGTCGCTGCGGCGGCATTGGCAGAGGATGCCGCAACGCTTGCAGCGGGATTGGTGCTGGTCGATCTGCCGGAAACTGACGCGCGCGACGTTGTGCAGGGTTTGGCCGGGACGATAGGGGCAGGGCAGTTCGATCCGCGCCTGTTTGACCGCTTTGATACCAGCGGTGCATCAGCAACATTGAACGCAGCAGCAGGGCAGCTCGCGATTCCCGTGCTCGCCATCAACGGCGCATTGGGCAGCGCCGGTGCGCCCGCCGCATTCATCGCGCAGTTACCTGATGTCGAGGCAGTCGCGATAGAGGACAGCGGTTTGGATCGCACAGAAACATTCAACGCGTTGCTGCTCGATTTTCTCGAGCGCAAGCAGCCGCGCTTTGTGCCGGAGTTTCGCGAAGGATCAGATGCGCGAACATTTCGCGATGCGCTGGGTTGTTTTGCGACCGGCGTCACAATCATC
>JBEBKE010000037.1:0-17497 GCA_040079555.1 Sphingorhabdus sp.
GTGGGAAGCGCGGACCGAGGTGGAATCGGTCGCCAACAAAGTCGATATCTCGATCAAAGCCTATGCCGACCGCACATCGCAGCGGCTGTTTGATGGCAAGCCCGGATCGCGCAATGCGGTGCGACACAAACCGCATGGCGTGCTCGCTGTGCTTGGTCCGTATAATTTCCCCGCGCATTTGCCCAACGGCCATATCGTCCCTGCTTTGCTTGCGGGAAATGCTGTGGTGTTTAAGCCGTCAGAGAAAACCCCGGCGGTCGGCGAGCGGCTGGTCGAGCTATATCACAAAGCGGGCGTGCCAGAGGGCATCGTCCGCATCGCACAGGGCGGCGCGGAGGTCGGCAAGGCTTTGTCGATGCACGCTGATATCGACGGTCTGTTGTTCACCGGATCCGCCCAGACCGGGATCGCATTGAACCGGCAATTTGCCACGCGGCCTGACAAAATCCTCGCATTGGAAATGGGCGGAAACAATCCCGTCATCGTGTGGGACACGCGCGCTATACACAGCGCCGCAGTGCTGGTGGTGCAATCAGCGTTTCTTTCGGCGGGACAGCGCTGCACCGCGGCGCGGCGATTGATTATCCGGGACGATATGTATGACGCCTTCATCCCTGAATTGAAAATACTGACGGACCGGCTGGTGATCGACGAGCCGTTCAGCGATCCGCCGCCCTTTATGGGGCCTGTGATCGACAATGATGCGGCAGACGGCCTGACCGAAAGTTTCCTTGCGTTGATGAGCCACGGCGGCAGACCAATCCGCCATATGACGCGGCCTGTGCCGTCCCGGCCGTTTTTGTCTCCCGGCATCATCGACCTGACCGAAATGCCGGAACGCCCCGATATCGAGCTGTTCGGACCGTTGCTGCAAGTCGTCCGTGTCCCTGATTTCGCCGCCGCGATTGATGAGGCCAACAACACGCGTTTTGGCCTTTCTGCCGCGTTGGTCGGTGGCAGCCCGGAACAGTATAACGAGTTTTGGGCCAATAGCCGCGCGGGCGTTGTCAATTGGAACGCAACCACAAACGGCGCGTCGTCATCCGCTCCATTTGGCGGTATTGGCATTTCGGGCAATCATCGACCTAGCGCGTACTATGCAGCCGATTATTGCGCCTATCCGGTTGTCTCATCAGAAAATGACACACCCAGAGGAACGATTGGCATCGGGTTGAAAGACGAAGAGCAAACCGCCTTTGGAAAATGATAGCGGCGAACGCCAAATCGGCATAACCGTCTAAGTCATGAAATCTGCTGACATCTTTGAGTTTTACCGGCGTCTTGCCGAAGCTAATCCCGCGCCGGAAACGGAACTTTCCTATGGCAACGACTATCAACTGTTGGTGGCTGTCGTGTTGTCTGCACAATCCACCGATGTCGGTGTCAACAAGGCCACCAAGCTGTTGTTTCAAACCGTCGAGACACCCGAACAGATGGTCGCGCTCGGACTGGACGAATTGAAATCCCACATCAAAACCATCGGCCTGTTCAACGGCAAAGCCAAAAATGTGATCGCTTTGTCAGAGATTTTGGTGCGCGATCATAACGGCATCGTCCCTGCCGACCGCGACATATTGGAAAGCCTGCCCGGTGTGGGACGCAAGACGGCCAATGTCGTGATGAACACCGCCTTTGGCGCGGAAACCTTTGCTGTTGATACGCATATCTTTCGTGTCGGCAATCGCACGGGACTTGCCAAAGGGAAGACCGTTCTGGCGGTGGAAAAGGCGCTGGATAAAAAAACACCGCAGCCGTTTCGCGTTGGCGCGCATCATTGGCTTATCTTGCACGGCCGCTATGTGTGCAAAGCGCGTAAGCCGGAATGCTGGCGGTGCGGCGTCGCGGACCTGTGCCGGTTTAAGCCGAAGACGGTTGCGCCAATCATCTAAAATCCTACGTCGCCCCGCACTTGATGCGGGGCTTGGCTTCAAATGGCGGTCGAAAGTCTAACCCCGTGTCAAGCGCGGGGTGACGACAGTTGAGGAACGGCCGCTTGTCGGTGTTTCCCCGCTAAGCTTAGTCATCGACAGTTCAGCTTTGTCACTTTATCTTGCAAGGCATAAGCACGGGAGAAGCGCAGATGAAGAAACTTGTTCTCGGATTGGCGACACTGGCGGTTGCCACAACGGCTGGTGCGTTTGGCCCGGCGGAACGCCGCGAGAAACAATTGGCGGCCTATAAACCCGTTGGCGAAGCGGTGAACTGTATCGACACCAGCCGAATTGATTCAACCAATATTGTCTCGAACGACGTCATCGATTTCAAAATGCGCGGCGGCAAAGTCTTTCGAAATACGTTGCCCTACAGCTGCTCAGGCCTGGTCTTTGAAGATCGCTTTTCCTATCGCACATCCACCAGCCGTCTGTGCAGCGTCGATACCATCCGCATTTTGCACAGCTATGGCGGCAGGCTTGAAGAAGGCGTTGGCTGTGGCCTCGGCAAATTCCAACCCGTCGAAAAAGCCGCAAAGGTTGAGGAAATCAGCTATAGCGAACGCGAATGGGCACCATTTGAAGTTGTCGAACCCGGTCTGGTTACAGGCTGACCCCAAACAGGTCATGCTCGTCGGCATCCTCGATTTGCACCTGAATAATATCGCCCGCTTTCAACGTCGCCGCGACGTCGCGTAGATAGACACTACCGTCGATTTCGGGGGCATCTGCCTGTGACCGACCAGTCGCGCCGATGCTGCCATCCTCATCCGCTTCACCGACTTCATCGATAATCACGGGTAGGACACGTCCGACTTTCGCCGCAAGCTTTGCCGCGCTTATCGCTGCGGTCACTTCCATGATCCGCTGATACCGTTCTTCTTTAACCTCTTCGGGAACCGGATTGGGCAGTGCATTGGCCGCCGCACCCTCAACCGGTTCAAAACGAAACGCGCCGACACGGTCGAGCTGCGCCTCTTGCAACCAATCGAGCAGATATTGGAAATCGGCCTCGGTTTCGCCGGGGAAGCCGACGACGAACGTCGAACGGATGGTGATGTCGGGGCAGATGTCGCGCCATTTGTGTACGCGTTCCAAAACTTTCGCTTCATTCGCAGGACGCTTCATTGCTTTTAGCACATTGGGCGCTGCGTGTTGGAACGGGATGTCCAGATACGGCGTAATCAAACCCTCGGCCATCAACGGGATGACTTGGTCGACATGCGGATAGGGATAGACATAATGCAGCCGCACCCACGGCGGCGTGCCATCGGAAGTCCGCAGCCCACCCAGTTCGCGCGCCAGATCGGTCATGTGCGCGCGAACCTCGCGGTCTTTCCACATGCGCGGTTCGTGCCGCGTATCAACACCATAGGCCGACGTATCTTGCGATATCACCAGCAATTCCTTGGTCCCCGCCGCAACCAGCTTCTCGGCCTCGCGCAGCACAGCATCGATCCGCCGGCTGACCAGATCACCGCGAATGCTGGGGATGATGCAAAAGGCGCAGCGGTGGTTGCAGCCTTCGGAAATTTTTAAATAACTATAATGCCGCGGCGTAAGCTTTAGCGCGCCTTCGGGAACCAGATTGACGAACGCGTTGACGGGCATCGGCGCTGCTTCATGCACTGCGCCCACGACCTCTTCATATTGATGCGCGCCGCTGATCGCCAAAACTTTGGGATAGCGCGCGCGGATCATTTCGGCTTCGTTGCCTAGGCAGCCTGTGACGATAACCCGGCCATTTTCGGCCAGCGCCTCGCCGATTGCCTCAAGGCTCTCTTCTTTTGCGCTATCAAGGAAACCGCAGGTGTTGACCAGAACGACATCGGCTCCTGCATAATCCGGCGACATCGCGTAGCCATCAGAGCGCAGCTTGGTCAAAATCCGTTCGCTATCGACCAAAGCCTTGGGACAGCCGAGGGAGACCATGCCCACTTTGGGCGCTTCTGCGAATTTAGTTGTCATGTTGGCGGCGCGCATAGCGGGTTTGTGGCCGCTTGTCACGGCAGGGTTTCCGGCGCAGTATCGGTGCAAACGAAGGGAGCACATTATGGCGAATGCAAATCTGTTGGCGATCCTGATTGCGGCGATATCGGGGTTTTTGGTTGGCGGCGTCTGGTATGGCCCGCTATTTGGCAAAGCATGGCAGGGGGAAGTGGGTCTGACCGACGAACAGACAAAATCGGTCAGCGTTATCAAAACCTATGGTCTTGCGTTTCTTTTCAGCCTGCTTTCGGCCGTATTCCTTGGCCATTTGCTCGCGCATTTCGATACTGACTTCACGCGCACGATGATGATTTCGGTTGGCATCGCCATCGGCTTTATTGTTCCCGCAATCGGCACGTCTTATGTGTTCGGGCGTAAATCGGGCAAGCTGTTCGCGATTGATGCAGGCTATTGGATCAGCTTTTATGCCGCGATGGGCTTGGTTTTTGGCTGGCTGGGCGCCTAGAGCCGCGTCAATTAAGCCAGCGGACTACACTGAACAAAATACGCCGGCGTTATTTCGGGTCAGGCCCGTATTTGTTTTCGCCAACGGTTCCCTGCATGAAAAACCATACCAAATTGACAAGGCCAGCAATTGCACCAATGAATGGAATTGCATTGAGAACAGCGAAAAGTAGAAACATCCATCCGCTTTGGTCGAGGTCATGCCAGCGCCTAATCGATACAGCGATCCCAGGAATGACATTTCCTAAAACCCATAGAACGAACAAAACGATCGATATTGTACCTGCAACGCTTATACTGGAACCGCCATCAAGATTGTCAAACACAATGATAGGAAGAATTAGTATCAAAGACACAATCATCGTAAACAACGTATAAGACCAATACTCCATACGACGCGAACGGCCCTCGAATTCAGAATAGCGTTGATACGGTAAAAGTGCCCATTCCATGATTAACCTCCTATTGTTGCGCCCTTGTCTATCGCGCGGGTAATTTAGTCAGCGGGTCAACTGGCTGGCGGTCTTTGCGGATTTCAAAGTGTAGCTGCGGCGTGCTGACATAGCCGGTGTCGCCGACGCTGCCGAGCAGATGACCGCGTTTGACCTTGGCACCGCGCGCGACCGCGAGTTTACCCAAATGACCATAAGCCGTCATCCAGCCGTCGCCATGGTCAACCATCACCAGCCCGCCAAAAACCGCGATTTCATTGCCTGCATAGACGACAACACCGTCTCCCGCTGCGGCGACGTTGGTTCCCAACGCAGCGGCGATATTCAGGCCGTCATTCACCTGCCCGCCGCCTTTGGAACCAAAGCGCGAGACGACATTTCCCGCAAGGGGCCAGCCGAATGTTCCAGCAAAACCGGTCGGCTTGGCAATGGGCGAAGAGAACGTAGAAGGCGGACGGCCCGGTTCTGGCTTTGCCGGTTGGCTGCCCGTGGCGATGGTATCGATATCGAGAACAAACGCGTCGGCAATGGCTTGCTGATCCGCCGCAGGAGCGTCAGACGCCGCATCGGGCAGCCGCAAAAACTGGCCGGAACGCAGCACAAAGGGTTCGGTCAGGCCATTCAGCGAAACCAGATCAGTCCATGCGACACCATAAGCACGGGCGATGGCGATGCCCGTTTCACCCGCCGCGACGCGGTGGAATAGTCCCGCTGGAATGCGCAGCTTTTGTCCCGCTTGCAACGCAAAAGGGGCGGCAAGGTCATTGGCTTTCGCGATCGTATCGGCCCCCACGCCTTTGTCATTGCCTATGCGGTAAAGCGTGTCACCAGCGCGCACGATATAGACCGAACTCGTCACAGGCTGCGCATTGCGGGTTATAGTGGCGGGGTTCCAGCTTGGCGTCGATTCCAGAATTTGCGCCTCTGGCACGAGGATGATCGGGTTGCCGGTCGCGGTCTTGTCCCCGGGAGCAGTGCTGCTGGATTGGACCGAATAATCCTCTCCGCCACGCGGAATGCAGGCAGAAAGCAGAATAAGCACAGCCAACGCTATCGCCCGCTGTGCCCCAACTGCCGCCATGTTCTGCCCCTAGTCCTGAAACGCTGCCGCCAACGTGCCGAGCGATTCGCGGTGCGTCAAGTCGAGTTGCAACGGCGTTACAACAACATAGCCGTCATCGACGATTTCAAGGTCGGTATCATGGCCCGATGTGTGCTCCACGCCGTGCAGGCCGAACCAGTAATAATCATAGCCGCGCGGGTCGGTGCCTTTGACAATTGAACCACGGCTATAATCGTGGAATCCTTGGCGAGCGACTTGGATGCCTTTGACTGCGTCTGGAGTGCGTGCGGGAAAGTTGACATTCACCAACGTGCGCGGCGCGAACTCCATATCGAGCAACGGCTTTAGTACCTTTGCCCCCCATGCCTCTGCCGCCGAAAACGGCACCGCATCGCCCATGCCCTCTTTGCCGTAAACCTGGCTTAGCGCAATCGAGCGTATGCCCGCCAGCGCGCCTTCCATAGCGGCGGAGACGGTGCCAGAATAGGTGATGTCGTCGCCAAGGTTCGCGCCGCGATTAACGCCGGATAGGATCACATCGGGCTTGGCGTCCTTCATCAACACGCCCAGCGCGATCATGACCGAATCGGTTGGCGTGCCCGCGACCGAATAATGCTTTGCGCCATGTTCGCGGATGCGCACGGGTTTTGACAAAGTCAGAGAATGGCCCGCGCCAGAGTTTTCCTCGGCAGGGGCCACGATCCAGATGTCGTCGCTAAACTGCCGCGCGATTTTTTCGAGGATTTTAAGGCCCGGCGCGTTGACGCCGTCGTCATTGGTGAGGAGGATACGCATTAGGTCACTGGCTCCAGACGCTCCAACCCGCCCATATAGGGCAACAAAACCTCTGGCACCGTCACGCTACCATCGGCCTGCTGATAATTCTCGAGCACCGCGACCAACGTCCGCCCGACCGCAAGGCCCGATCCGTTCAGCGTATGCACGAAAACATTGCCTTTGCCCTCAACAGGCCGATAGCGGCTATTCATCCGCCGTGCCTGAAAATCTCCGCAGTTGGAGCAACTCGAAATCTCGCGATATAGCCCCTGCCCCGGCAGCCAGACCTCAAGATCATACGTCTTGCGTGCGCCAAAGCCCATGTCGCCGGTGCACAGCAATAGCTTTCGATACGGCAAGTTCAGCGCCTGTAGGATCGATTCCGCAGCCGAAGTCATCCGCTCATGCTCTGCTGCGCTATCTTCGGCACGGACGATGCTCACCAGTTCAACCTTCTCAAACTGATGCTGGCGGATCAGGCCTTTGGTATCCTTACCCGCTGCCCCCGCCTCTGACCGAAAGCAAAGCGTTAGCGCGGTCATACGAATTGGCAGCGCGGCGTCATCCAAAATTTGTCCGGCAACACTGCTGGTCAGCGATACTTCGGCGGTTGGAATTAGCCAGCGGCCATCGGTGGTCCGAAACGAATCCTCGGCAAATTTCGGCAGCTTATCGGTACCATACATCGCACCGTCGTTGACCAGTACCGGCGTGTTGCATTCGGCGTAGCCGTTCACGCCGGTCTGATGGTCGAGCATAAACTGGCCCAACGCCCGGTTCAGCCGCGCCATTTGGCCGCGCATAAAGGTGAACCGCGAACCCGAAATCGCAACGCCAGTTTCAAAATCCAACCCCAAAGGCGGCCCCAAATCAGCATGATCCTTTGGCGCAAAATCGAATGGGCGCGGTTCGCCCCAGCGCGCGATTTCGACATTGTCGCTTTCGTCCGCGCCTTGCGGCACATCGTCAAACGGCAGGTTGGGGATTGCCGCGAGGATGGCGTCAAGCTCCGCTCCCAAGACACGCTCTTGTTCTTCAATCGCAGGCAGGCTGTCCTTTAACGTCGCGACTTCGGCTTTCAGCGCCTCTGCGGTCGCCGTATCGCCTTTGCCCATCGCTGCGCCAATGGCTTTGGATGCTTCGTTCCGCCGGGCCAAGCCATCTTGCATCTGAGTCAGCACCGCGCGGCGGCGGGCATCAAGATCGACGATTTGCGCGGCAATTGGCGAAGCCCCCCGACGTGCCAATGCGGCGTCAAAAGCGTCAGGATTTTCGCGAATATATTTCAGGTCGTGCATGGCATTGGCCTATGCCGAGCCAGCGCGCGGCGCGCAAGAGCCACAAACGAAAAGGGCGACCCGCAGGCCGCCCCTTTTTGAATTTATCAGAGTAGCCGACGCTTACGCAGCAACAGCCTTTGTCTTATTCTTGGCATTGCGGCGGCGCGCGAACATCGCGGCTGCGGCGGCACCAAAGAGCAGAACCATTGGCGGCGCGGGAACATCCGTACCGCTGGATGTGCCTGGGTCGCCGGAGCTTGTACCCGGATCTCCAGAGCTTGTTGGTAAGCCCGATGAGGTGACGTTGCCCGTCGAGGTGACATTACCGGTTGAGGTTACGTTGCCTGTGGAGCTGACATTACCCGTCGAACTGACATTCCCAGTCGAGCTAACGTTTCCGGTCGAAGATGGGCCGGTGATGTTCCCCGTTGAGCTTGGGCCTGTAATGTTGCCGGTCGAGCTTGGTCCGGTAATGTTGCCGCTGCTCGATACGTTGCCCGAACTTGTGCTGACATTACCCGACGACGTCGTGCTCGAACTCGTTACATTCCCGGACGATGTCGAAACACCACCGGTCGAGGTCGAAACGCCGCCGGTCGATGTGCTGACGTTGCCAGAGCTAGTGTTCGTATTGTCGATATCGATAACGATGCCGGTGGAACCGCCCGTGCTGGTCGAAATGCTTCCGCTCGATGTCACAACGTTGCCGCTGCTGGTGGATGAAACATTGCCGCTGCTGGTCGACGAAACATTGCCCGTCGATGAAACGAACGATCCGCTGGTGGTCGAAACGTTGCCGCTGGATGAGATGATGACAGAGCCGCTGCTTCCGCCGCCACCGCCGCCTCCGCCACCGCCGCCAAAGAAGCCGCCGCCGAAACCACCGCCGCCGCCGCCGCCGATGAAGCCGCCGCCAACGGCAACGGGGATACCGCCACCGCCGAAATCAATCGATCCCATTGGTTGAGGAGCTGCATAGGGCATAGGCGGCATTGGCGCGCCTTGGCTTGCAACGCTGACAACACTTGGTGCACAGGCCGTGGTTGTTGTCGTACGCGTAACTTTGCGGACACGCTTTACTTTGCGAACAGGCGCACGGTACGCGACCTTACGCGCCTTCACCTTTTTCTTGGCGTGCTTCGGATAATGCTTTGAGGCAACCTTTGCCGGCGGGGAGTCCGCAATTTGCGCTCCACCTGCACCGATCAGGGCACCACCGCATGTGCATGCGCACAATTTCGCCAAAGCCAAGCGTACCGACATAATTTCAGACCTTCTTCAAATCCCTTAGGCAGTGCGCCTTAATCCCGTGCGGTTAAGAAAATCTGCCTATTGATGTAACCCAAAAGCACAGAAGCGACTAACCACCGCAACGCTATTAACCTTATTCCGTCGCAGATAACAAAAAAAATAGCATGTTGCGCGCCAGTTATCCCGCAACCGTCCCGAACTGGAACTGTTTGCCATTATGAGTGTTAACCGCGTCCGAACGCACGGGCCAAATATCGGTACCCAGCGCGTATCCTGTCCACAACATAATCACACCATTCCAATTGCCGCTTGTCTGCCCAAAAGGCCGCGTCTATAGCGCCGCTCGAGAGCCCGGCTGGCAGCGTATACAGCGCCTGTTGCGGCACATACAGGTGGAGAAAATTCTATGGCATCGGGTGCCAAGGCCGACACGAAAGCCACTGGAAACAATGATTTCGGCGATGATCTCGATCCGGATTATATCCCGACCGACGCCGAACCGTTTATGAACGAACGGCAGCTGAAATTTTTTGAAAAGCAGCTGAACAATTGGAAAAACGAAATTCTCGAAGAATCGCGAGGCACGCTGAACCAGTTACAAGACGGCCCGATCCGCGAACCCGATCTGAATGATCGCGCATCAAGCGAGACCGATTGGGGCATCGAGCTGCGCACCCGTGACCGTCAACGCAAGCTGATTTCAAAAATTGAAGCCGCTTTGCGCCGAATTGCTGAGGGTGAATATGGCTATTGCCAAGTCACTGGTGAGCCCATTTCGCTCGCCCGCTTGCGCGCCCGTCCGATTGCTACGATGACGCTGGAGGCGCAAGAACGCCATGAGCGTCAGGAACGCATTTCGCGCGACGATTAGGCAGCGAATTCATCAAGGCAATTTTGGCATTCCGGTGCGAAAAATGCAGTCGCGTCCATTGGATTTCGCCTCGTAAAGCGCCAAATCGGCAAGATGCAGCAATGCCTCTGCTGAACCGGCCTGAGCGAATCCCGCTATCCCTGCTGAAAAGCTAATTTTGCCGACCGCTTCGCGTGTTTCGCGCTTGATGACGTTCCGGCTTGCGAGATCATTCTTTGCCGCCTCGACGATATCATAGGCGTCATCAACGCCGATGCCGGTAAACAAGACCACGAATTCCTCACCGCCAAATCGGCAAACTTGCGCGTGTGGGCCGCAATGGCTGTTCAAAATATCACCGACCAGTTTCAAAACCCGGTCACCGGTAATATGCCCGAACCGATCATTGAACGTTTTGAAATGATCGACGTCACAGATTGCCAGCGACACTATCTGCTTTTCCCGATCAGCCAAAACACAGGCAGCGCCCAGCGCCCGTTCAAAGGCGCGGCGATTAGACAAGCCGGTCAGCATATCGGTATCCGCCTTCATCCGCGCATCGGCGAGTGAAGATTTCAGATTGCGAACAGCATCATTCCGGTTGCTCAATTCGCGTTCGGCGTCATGCGCCTTTTCAACCATTTGGCGCGTCAGGCGAATCAGCCGGTCAATCACAGCCTCGCGATTTTCGGCATCGGTCAGCTTGCTTTGATTATCGACCAGCGCCGCACCATAAGCGTTCGTGTCGCTGGCATAGCTTCCCAACGCCTGTTCGACCATCGCCAGCTGGCTTTGCACAGCATCGGCGATATCGCCAAGGGCAACGTCCGATAGGCAGGTATCGGTTTCACGGGCGTTCCACCTGCTTGATGATGGGTTTTGAACCAGCTGTTCAACGGCGACCTCTAGATTTGGCTCGTCAAGAACTTGATGGCGATAGACCAGCTCGTAATTCGCAGGATTGGGGTCGATGCCATGCCGCCCTAGAAAATCGGCAGCGATATACAAAGGCGCTAGATGTTCAAAAACTTCGGGCTCGATGTGCGGCTGTGCTTTGAACCATTTGCGATACCGCCTCGCTATGAGTTCAAATGATAAATCCATCGCATCGGGCTTTCAGACTTAGTGTTCCGTTAAGCATGAACGGCAGGCTGGCCGCGATGTTTAGTGCGCCAACGCCTAAGTGTGCGCTGGCACTCGACATCGACCACCGAACGCGGCTAGATTTTGGCGTACGAGGGAACACCGATGGCCAACACCGAAAACAAGACCAAACCAACAGACGCAAAGGTGTCGGCCTATATTGCCGCGCTCGATAACCCCGTGCGGCGCAGCGATGCGGAACGCTTGCTGGAAATCTATGGCGCAATCACCGGGCTAGAGCCGGTATTATGGGGTCCGTCGATCATCGGTTTTGGCAGCTATCACTATAAATACGACAGCGGCCGTGAAGGCGACAGCTGCCGCGCCGGATTTTCACCGCGCAAAGCCAGCCTGTCGCTCTATCTGATGAGCGGCTATTCCGATGGCGAAGTTGGCGCAAAAATGGCGGCTTTGCGCGAACGGCTGGGTAAGCACAAGACTGGCGCGAGTTGTTTATATATCAACAAGTTGGCTGATGTGGATGTGGATGTGTTGCGCGAAATGATACAAGTTGATTGGGTGTGGATGAACGGGCGGTATCCCGCCTAACACCAACCTTGGCGGCCGCCTTCATACCAACGGGCTAGGCCTTGACCGACCAGATCATTGCCAATGCTGCTGCCACCTCTGGTGATCAGCCGCAGCTTTCGACCATAACTGTCTTCGTCCCGGTCGATGGATTGCAGGCTGAACGGTCCGGCATTGACCAAAGCGTGCAGTCTCCGGGTTGCCGCCTCGCCCAACCGCGCCTCTTCGGCACAGCGGGGTGGATGTGTTTCGGGTGTATCGATGTCAGCTATGCGGATTTTCGTGCCTTGATAATAAAGCGTATCACCATCGACCACGCAGTTGATGCCGCCGCCGGAATGGCAAAATCCGAACGCTGCGCTTTCCGTATCCGATGCGAACAACGCTACAGCAGCAACTGCCGCGTTGCCAAGCTCCGCTCGTTGTCCTGTCCAAGACCACACACCATAGAACATCGCGAGCGGCGCAAGCAGCATACCCCAGATGAATTCACGGTCAAATCTGTCTGGCTTTATCCAATAGCGGGTGGTGCTGGGCTTAGAGTTGTCTGTTCGCGAGAATAAATCCGGTGTCTTATATCGAATACGCTGCGCCGGCTTAATAGCTGAATCCGATGCCGCCGTCTTGGTAACATCAAGCTTGCCACCCTGAATGATTCTAAAGCGTGTACCCATTCTCATAGGATCCCATCGCTAAGATCAACAATTCGTAAAGCAGAGGATCAGTTCATCCGTTTCGAAAGCCATATCGCGGCGTATTGATCGATTTTGGAGGAATGGGTTGGTGCGCCCTACAGGAATCGAACCTGTGGCCTCAAGATTAGAAGTCTCGCGCTCTATCCAGCTGAGCTAAGGGCGCGCACCGCCGTTGCCAATAACGGCTTTGCACGCCCGTGCAAAGCGCGATATGCGGGTGTCCATGAATGATCGAACCGTCGAGGCACAAAGTGCCAGCAGCGCCGCCAATCGGCAGTTTTTATATTATGACTGGGTGATGTCCGCCTTTGTCGCGATCTTGTTGCTGTCGAACATCATCGGCGCCAGCAAGCGATCGGTCGTTGACCTGCCCTTTATCGGCGAATGGCCGTTTGGCGCAGGCGTGCTGTTTTTCCCACTTAGCTATGTGATCGGCGATATGCTGACCGAGGTGTATGGCTATGCACGTGCGCGGCGGGTGATCTGGACCGGCTTTGCCGCTTTGATCTTTATGGCGTTTATGGCCTGGGTCGTGGTGTCCCTGCCCCCCGCCGATGGTTGGCCGCATCAGGCGGCGTATGAAGCAGTATTTGGCAACAGCTGGCGGATTGTGTTGGCATCGATGCTGGCATTTTGGGCAGGCGAATTCGCCAACAGCTTTGTGCTGGCAAAGATGAAAATCGCCAACAAAGGCAAGAACATGGGGCTGCGCTTTGTTGCCAGCACCTTTGTTGGCCAAGGTCTCGACAGCCTGATTTTCTACCCTGTCGCGTTTTACGGGCTTGAGGGTTGGGCCAATGAAGACCTGCTCAAGACCGTCGTATCACAATGGGCGATTAAAACGGGGTGGGAGATCATCTTACTGCCCGTTACCATAGCCATCGTTCTAGCCTTAAAGCGCCGCGAGGGCGTTGATCTCTACGATGACCACACTGATTTCTCGCCATTCCGGGCGAAAGTATGAACGCGATCTGGGCGAGCGCTCCGCAAGATTTGCAGACGTTCAAAGAAATTATGATCGATGCAACGGGCCTCGGCAAGGACGCGCTGCACGTTTATGCTGGGTTGATCCTGCTGATCGGGGTGCGGCTTGTTTGGCGTCGGCGCGGCGGATGGGTGCTGGGCTGGCTTGCCGCGCTGGGTGCGGCGTTGCTCGTCGAATATTTGGATATCAGGGCAGAGCTGACCGAAGCCAATAGGCGTCCCGATGCCGAACATTGGAAGGATATCTGGAACACCATGTTTTGGCCATCGGTGTTGTTGCTTTTGGGGCCAAGGCTTCAGCCGCGACCCAAGGCGTTGGATAAACCGTCAGGCGATCTCGCGGATCAACCCCTCCATCACGCCGAGGAACAAGCGCCGCCCGTCTGATCCGCCGTGCATTGCCTCGATCATCCGTTCAGGATGCGGCATCATGCCCAGCACATTACCCGCATCGTTTAAGATACCGGCGATATTGCGTGCGGAGCCGTTGACGCTTTCGGCATAGCGAAACGCCACGCGGCCGTCGCCTTCGATGCGATCCAGCGTTGCCGCATCGGCGAAATAATTACCGTCATGGTGCGCCACCGGGATCATGATTTCTTCGCCAGCATCATAGCCGCTGGTAAAAATCGATTGGCTGTTCTCAACCGTCAAACGCACGTTGCGGCAGACAAAACGAATACCCGCGTTGCGCATTAACGCTCCGGGCAGCAATCCCGCCTCAGTCAATATCTGAAAGCCGTTGCAGACGCCCAACACGGGGACACCGCGGCCGGCAGCCGCAACAACCGCCTGCATCACCGGCGACCGCGCGGCCATCGCGCCAGAGCGCAGATAATCACCATAAGAAAACCCGCCGGGTATTGCGATAAAATCAACACCATCGGGCAATTCCGTATCGCGGTGCCAGACCAGCGACGTATCAGCGCCCGTCACATCGCGGAGTGCCACCGCCATATCACGGTCGCAGTTTGATCCGGGAAACTGGATAACGGCGGCGCGCATCAGTTGCTCTCAATCTCGAAATTCTCAATCACCATATTGGCAAGCAGCTTGCGGCTCATTTCTTCCAAGTCCGCTTTGCTGACATTTTCGTCATGCTCAATCTCGATCAAGCGCCCTGCGCGCACATCACTCACGCCCGCAAATCCAAGCCCTTCGAGAGCATGGTGGATCGCTTTACCCTGGGGGTCGAGAACACCATTTTTCAGCGTGACAAAAATACGGGATTTCATTGGCGCAATGTCCTTTAACGCGAGGTCAAACAGCGATTGCCGTCCCTATAGTCTGGTTACCCAAGGAAACAAGAGGCGCGGCGGCAAGATAAAATTAACCCTGTTTGCGAACGCGATTTTGAGCATTTTTGACGTAGCATTATGACCAGCATCGGTTTTGTCGCAGGTGCGGTCGCAAAGGAGCCAAAAATGGTCGGATTGGCAGCTGCAATGTTCGTGGGTTTGTTCGCCTTTGGCTATCAGTTTTTCGGCTGGAGCCACGCCGCGCATGAGCAGCTACAGCTGGGCCTGTTCCTGTCATTCGTGCTCGGCATCGTCTGCGGATATAAAACGCGGGGCTAGTTGCGTTTAACCGGCCGGTTTCGCAGGCAATGACCGAAACGTATAGCTTGCCTTACCGTCCAGCAATTGCTTCGCCGCTTTCCACACTTCGTCAGGCGTGATCGACCGGAATTGCTCCTCATCCTTGCGGAAACGGTCGAGTTGATCGGAATCGCTCTGCGCCTCGGCAGTCAAACGAGACCAAGTTCCGTTTTGCTTTTTCCAATCGGCATAGGCTTCCAGCGTTGGTTTGCGCGCGCGATCAAATAAATCCCCGCTTACCGGAGCGGACAGCAATTCGGCAATAACGGCATCAACTGCTGCCTCAATGGCGACCAAATCCTTAGGGTCACCATCGGTTGATACCGAAAACGTCCCGCGTCCGGGGAATGTTGACGACATATCCGACGAAGCCCCAGCACCATAGGTCGCGCCCAATTTTTCGCGCAATTCGTCAAGTAAACGGATCTGCACAATCTTGGCAAAGATCTGCATCGCATCTTCCAATCGGCCATCTTTGTCATCGGTTGTTGTCCAACTGCGCCGCCACGAAAGCTGGTTCGCCTCGCCGCGATGGACGACGTCATGTGTGCCGGTAGCGCCAGACCACACCGTTTTACGCGCCTCGCTGGTGTCCTGCGCCTCGGCTTTGCGCAGAGGCAACGCGCCGAATGTTTTGGCAACAATTTCAATCGCAGCGTCTTCGTCAATGGCACCGGTCAGGCCAATCTCGATCCGATTCGACGCAAGCGCGCCGCCGATTAGCGTGTCGAGCTGCGCAAAATCAGCCGCTTCCAGTCCCTTTTGATCTGGCACGGTAAAACGCGGATCATTGCCAGTCATCGTCTTGCCAACAGCAACGCTCAGCGCTGATTGCGGCGTTGCGTCCAATCGTGAGTAATATTCGGGCAATCCGCGTCGGAAAAGCCGGACCGCTTCTTGGCGCTTCCCCGGGTCAGTCAGATAAGCGGACAACAGCTGCATTTGCCGTTCAAGGTCTTTGGCCACCACCGCACCGCTACCACCAAAATGATCGGTCGACGCATATAGCATCGGCTGCGCCGTCGAACCGGCAAGCGCGGCGCGCAAATCGTCTATGTCATATTTGCCCAGCCCGCCGCCCGCATAAGCGCCGTTCATAAACGAGGTCAGATATTGCTGTTCCTTTGGAAACAACAAACTGCCACCATCAATGCGGACCGACCAACGAATCCGGTCCGCCTCGAAATCGGTCTTCTTCAGATTGAGCAACACGCCGTTCGACAGGCGGAGTGTGCGGATGCCCAGGTCTTTGATCGTCGCATCAGACGCGATTGTCGCAGCCGGTCCGAAGTCACTATAGGCCCAGCCTTGCGCGTCGCGAACGGCTGGCGCGTTGACGGCGACTGCGCGGCTTTCGGCGAAAGCTTTCGCCAAGGCTTCCTTCTCTAAGCCTTCGCCTTTGCGTGTTGAAAGGAATATCATCGGATCATTCAGCTGGCTGAACCATGCTGTGAATTCACGGCTGATCGCGTCCGCCGAAAGAAACGGCCGGATTTGTAGCCAGATCATCTGTTGCTGCTCAGCATTGCTGATAATTTCATCATCTAGCCGAGTCAGCGTGCTGGCGTAATAGCTGCTTGGATTGGTTGTCTCTGACGTGCGGGCATTCACAAAGGCCGCGTCGAATCGCTTAATCTGTTCCGCAACTTCCTGCTCGCTAAAGCCATGTTCTGTGGCTTGGCGGACCATTTGTTCGACGATCGGCATCAGCGCCGCCCAGCTACCATCCTTGCCGACGACTGACATGCCGACACGCGCGTGTTGATCGCAAAATCCCGCCGCAAAGGTCGTTCCGCCGCCTAGATAGGGGATGTCCTCTTTGCGCGATTTGCGCGCCAATCGGTCTTGGATGATCGAGGCTGCGACATTCATTTTGAAAGACAACAGGTTGGTTTCGAATGTGTCGGGTCGAACTTTGTCAGGCAAAATTCGTTCGATACTTAGCGTTTCGTTGATATCGGGATGGACAAACAAGCCGGAGACGGCGGTCCGCGCGTTGTCAAAACTGCACCGGTCAATTTCGCCCAATGCAGCGCTGCTGCCTTTCCAATCGCCGAACTTGCGCGCAATTTCGCGTTCGATGGCGGCGGGATCAACTGGGCCAACGACAACAATCCGCGCCCGGTCTGGCGTATAGAATTTCCGGTACAGCGCCTTTAGCCGTTCGGCAGGTGCCGTCTCCAGAACCTCTTTTTTGCCAATGGGATAGCGCGTTGAATAAAAGCTGCCGGGATAGAACAGCGATTGCTGTGCGCGGCTGCGTTGAAATTGATAATCCTCACGTTGCCGCATTTCGGCGACGACGACGCCGCGTTCACGGTCAACGGCTGCTGGATCAAAGACGATCTCACTCGCTGTTTCGCGCATGAGAAACAGCGCACGTTCGATCAAGGCGGGATCGGATTTCGGCAGGTCCAGCCTATAGTCGGTCATGGTGTAACCAGTCGAAGCATTGGTATCGGCACCAAAGGCCAGCCCCAGCCGCTCCAGC
>JBEBKE010000038.1:0-17188 GCA_040079555.1 Sphingorhabdus sp.
GATTGGGATGTAGGCAAGCTTGATGCCATGCTGGCCCAAGTTCGGCGTAAAGTGCATGTCGATCCCGCGCGAATCTATCTCACCGGGCTCAGCAGAGGTGGCCACGCTACGTGGCGGTGGGCTGCGGAACGGCCAGAGTTGTTCGCCGCTATTGCACCCATTGCAGGACGCGGTGATGTGACGCAGGCATGTGGGCTTAAAGACATGCCGGTCTGGGCGTTTCATGGCGACAAAGATAACGTCGTTGCGCCTGAAGGTAGCTCAATAATGGTAGATGCTATAAATGCATGCGGTGGCCGTGCGCGCTTAACGATGTACTCAAACGTCGGCCATGACTCGTGGACCCGCGCCTATGATGATCCGGCACTATATGCTTGGCTATTAGCGCAGCGCAAGCGCATCGCAGAAAATCCGCGCGTCAATGCTAGCCGGAACTAGCCGCTACAGAGTATCGATATAACCAAGCAGCAGTTCAGGCCATGTCGCAATCGGCAGACTTTCAATATTGCGCAAACCAAAACCGTGGCCGCCTTTTGCAAAAAGATGCGTTTCAATAGCAATGCCTTTGGCCTTCAACGCTACGCGGTACAGCAAGCTGTTCTCGGGCGGGACCAACGTGTCGTCCTCTGCATGTAGCAAGAAACATCGAGGCGTTATCTGGGTCACGTTTAAATGCGGAGAATATGCGCGCTCCAACTCTGACGTGGCGCGCTCGCCGATCAAACGGTTTCGACTGCCGCGGTGCGCATCGGACTGCATCATTGAAATGACGGGATAAAGAAGAACTGAAAAATCGGGGCGCGCCGATAGGCCATCTTCGATCATCGTGCGTGGATAAACGCTTCGATCAAATCCAGTGGCGAGTGTCGCGCACAAATGCCCGCCTGCTGAAAACCCCGCCGCACCAATCCGGGCTGTATCGACGCCAAGTTTTGCAGCCCTATGATGGTACGTCAGTCAACCACCGTCATCGCTCCAACGCACAAGCGGGGTTCGTAAAATCTGTCATTGTAAGGAACGAAATAGAGTGCCTTGGTAGAGATATTGAACCCGATATTCGCCGCGCGGTGACACGCGGCAACGCACCACTGGCAGCAATTTTTGGCTCCCGCCCATTGATCATAACTGTTTTCGCATCGAGTGTTTCAGCTGTGATCACATATATATTTGCCGACCCAGGAAGCGATATCGTCCGCACCTCGCTGCCCAAATTTTCCGCCAAAACTGCAACGCCTTTGCGGCTTCCGCGCAAACAATGGACATAGAGTTTCAAATACGGCGCCGTAACATTTGGCCGTTCGAGGACGGTCTTGCCCATAACACGGCGCCATAGCATCGCCGCCCAAAAGCTGGGTCTTGGCGCTAAGCCAACATCGTCAATCAAAGCATAGTCGCTGGCCACAAGCGTGTTGTGCGCGACAACCTTTACGCCCTTTCGCGCCAGCCGCCCGAGTTGATCGACATAGCGGAAGGTATCGCGAAAACTGACTGCCCAAGGACTACCTCCGCAGGCGGCCTGCGCGGTTTCGGTTAGCCAGATAGGCTTATCAGGTTCATGTTGGTCGCGCAGCGTCGCATAGTAATCATGGTCTTTTTCGGTACGCGACAACCACTCCTCGCCGAGCGCAAGGTCGGAGCTGGTTTGATTCCCAAAATCGGCGCAACGCTGCGACAGCGCTCCATAGAAATGATAAGATACCGCATCGACACCTCTTTCGGTTGCACGCATGATATCGGCGGCACCGATGTCACCACCTTCGCCAGACGTACCCGGCCCCAAGATGATAGTTTCCGGAGCCGCCTTGTCCATGAACGTCCGGAATATCGTGAAATCGCGTGCATAGTCGGGCGCGCCATAGCCCTCAGGGAGCCCCCCCAGTTTTGTGAGATTGGGTTCGTTGGCGAATTCGACAGCAGCCATCGATCCGCCCATTTGCTTGGTCATATCAAGCAGACGGCGCGCTTGCTCGGGCGTCCACGCACCGTTGCCGTCGCGCGTACCGGCACTTACAGGGAAAGACGTCACGATCTGCAAATCCAGATCTTTTGCGAGACGAATAACCTCACGCCATTGATCACGTTTTAAAACCTGTTTGAAACCCGCGGGCGGTACCGAAGATTCCTTTTCGTCCATTGTGGGAATATAGGTACTGTTCGCCCATGTCCCACTCACCCGCATGTATGCGGGGGCTAATGCCTTTACCATAAGCCGCAAACGCGTATCGCGAAGGTTGATCGGCGGCCGCTGTGCGTAACGTTCGCCGGATTTTGATGCATAGGATGCCCAAAAACGTCCTCCGGTTACTTCAACCATCTCGACATTGAACGACTGAAAATTAGGATCAACCTCGGCAATTTTGGGAAGCGAGCGCAGTTCGTTGGCGGTGATAACCTGCTGCGCTGGCGCCGCAGCTGACAGCAGAACCGCCATAGACGCTGTTTTAAGCGCGTATGGTTTACCGCGCATAGCGGCGGGTGTTTTTCATCACGCGCGCTATGACAGGCGCGGCCAACATTTCGATCTGGGCATAGCCTGCCATATTGGGGTGAACCCCATCGTCGGAATAACGCTTGTCGAAACCCTCCCGATCATCCTTGAGCGCGGTGTGGTAGTCGATCCAGCCAATTTTGTGCGCTTTGGCCAATGCCACGAGGCGCCGGTTTATCTCGCTGATTTTAGAAGCAGGCCGCGCAGACGGATTCCAGTAAAAGGCCGATGCAGGAGGAATTGCGCCGACAATCACCTTGACGCCTGCATCCTTTGCGATCGCCACCATCGCCAGAATATTGGCAATGGTCATTTCGGCAGTCATCGGCCCAGTATTGCCCGCGACGTCATTTGTTCCTGCAAGAATATGCACGAGCTTTGGTCCAAGCGCGACAACGTCCGTTGCCATACGCAGTACCATCTGCGGTGATGTCTGGCCGCTGATACCCCGACAAACCCAAGCTGGCTTAAAAAATCCTGGGCTTTTGGCTTTCCACCCCTCGGTGATTGAATCGCCCATGAACACCACATCGGTCACAGCCTCACTTGAAAGCAACGCTTCGTTATCTGCGGCGTACCGGCCAAGCCAGGGCCAGTCTTCCTTCATCTGCGCGTCATTTCGTCCCGGCTCTGCCGCGTGTGAAAGGGTCGGCATCATAGTAGCTGCTGCACACCCCGCCAGAACGGAACGACGTCGAATGGCCCCTTGCATGTTCAATGAACTGCCGTAGGCGCTGCTCCATCCGCATGGAAGACGCGTGCTTTTGCAGCCAGGACCGCGAACGCTACGATCACGGCATATGCTGCCATCGGAACAAAAAATGACAAGGACAGGCTAACATTGTCGGCAAATTTCCCAACCGCGTAAGGAAGAATAGCACCACCGACGATGGCGACGCACAACAGCCCCGACGTAGAAGACTGCGAGACTCCCGCGCGTTCAAGCGTGATGGTGAAGATGGTCGGGAACATTATCGAATTGAAAAGGCCAACGGCTAACGCCGCATAGGCTGCGACCGGTCCGCTGGTCAGTCCCACAGTTAAGCACAATAACGATGCAATTGTCGCAGCAGCAGCGAGCAGAAGGGGCGCCGCCATCCGGGTGAGCAGATAGCTGCCAATGAAACGGCCGACCAAAGCGCCCATCCAATAGATATTACCCAAATAGAAGCCAGCCGTTTCGAGTGGCAAATTGAGAACGTCGGGCTGATTCAGGAAGTTGATCATGATGCTGCCGATCGATACCTCTGCACCGACATACAGGCCTATTGCTATGGCACCAAAAATTGCCCAGCGTGACCGTAAAGCTGCCAAGACAGAACCATTTTCTGTGCTTGTGATTGCCGCTGCAGCGGCTTCGATCCGCTTACGCGACACCCAGATGAAGACCATTAAAGCCGCAAGTAGTGTTGCAATCAGCAAGAATGCATGTGTCACTCCGTTAAGTGCGAGAATCTTTTCTGCGGGGTCAGTAATCGGCGCGTGCCCCGACTTAAGAACATCCTCACCCAGCATTATTTTGGAGCCGAAATTTACGCCGAGAACTACACCCAGCGAATTAAATGCTTGTGCAAAAGTCAGCCGGAAATGGCTGCTTTCCGGTGGCCCAAGCGCGGCGGCCAGCGGGTTGGCCGCAACCTGCAAGGTTGTGATGCCGATGCCGAGTACAAACAAAGCGGCCAGGATAAGTTCGTAACTTTGGAACCGCGTGACAAACTGAACCAGCAGGCATCCCGTCACCATTGTCGCGAGCGCGATCAGGATGGATTTTACGGGACCAGCATGGTTGATCAGCGAGGCGGCAGGCAGAGACATAAATCCGTAAGCCGCGAAAAACACCAACTGGGTCATCAATGCCTCGGTATAGGTCAGGCTGAAGCTGGCCTTGAGAGACGCAATCAGGGGGTCATTGTTCGAGGTGATGAACCCCCACGCCAGAAACAGCGTGGTAACCGTAATGAAAGCGCCGTGTCGTGCAACAAAAGCTGCGATCCGTCCAACGAGTCCATGCTCGGCCTCAACAATATGCTCGCCCATTTTCTCTCTCCCCGATTATCAATGTGCTTGTTTTTGTACCCAGGTAAATGTGCTGACCGAGCCAGCGGCCATTTCCGTCCGAAACCATCCGCCCCCCGTTCCCACCGAAAACTGGCGTGGCTGTTTGGCAGTATTAAGCGCGATTAAAACAATCGATCCGCCTTTCGGATTTTGGAATGCGACCGTTTCTAACCCGTCGATTTTGGTGTCGGATTCAATCCGCTTCGCGCCCGGCCTGACAAAGCGACTGGCATGTCCCAAAACATAATATTCAACGTTGCGCGTCACCTCGCCCGTTGTCTGATTGATTGTAACGACGCCCCGACAATCGCCGCAGCCCCCCAGATGGGGGCCACTATTTTCATCGAGCGCAAGGTTCCACAGGATCACGCCTTTGGCCCAGTTTCGGGTGCTGCCGATAATCAAATTCTGTGTCATCCAAGACAAGGTGCCACCCCAGTCGGGAGCCCATGCCCCGCCTGAGCATTCGGTGAACCAGGTTTCCATTTTCGGATACGCGTCATGGACTTTCGATTGAGCACCGACGTCGCCGCCGTAGCAATGCCATGCTGTCCCGCTTAGATATTTTCTAGCATCTGGGTCGGCGAGGACTGCGAGAGGCGATTCTGGCTGATCCCAGTTATGATCCCAGTCAAGAATGCGGACTTTGGAGTGCTTGGCTGCCAATAGCGGGCCTAAATGCTTACCGACAAAAGCGGCGCGCTCGGAGGGATCCATGTGCATGCCCGGATAGTTTTCTGGCTGAAAATGCGGCTCGTTCTGGATGGTTAGGGCATAGACTGGAACACCTTCGGCCTTAAACCCGGTTAGCGTTTTTTGCAGGTAGCGAGCAAACGCATCATAATGCGCCGGCGAGAGCTTGCCCTTGATCATGCTGTTTGTAGATTTCATCCACGCTGGGGCGCTCCAGGGCGAAGCGAACACGCGGAGGCTCTTGTTAATCGCCAACGCCTCCCGGACGGTAGGCAGCACATCGATCTTGGCTGGAGCAATAGAGAATTTGGCCAGCCGAGGATCGGTTTGACCTGATGGCATATCGTCATAGCTGTAATGCGACCGCGAGAAATCCGATGCGCCAATTGTGACGCGAGTCAGATTCAGACCCAATCCACTTTTCTTGTCAAATAGCTCACGCATCAGCATCCTGCGTTGCTTCGCGTTTAACTTGTTGCGGATAAGCCAGGCCGATGCGTCGGTAATAGATGCGCCAAAACCCTCAATCACTTGATACTGACGCTTCGTATCCACACGGATTTTCAAGCCTTCAGGCGCTTCGTCTTCAATGGGAATTGGTGCCAGCGATGTCAGGCGTTGGGTACCATCAGCACTGGAGTGCCACGCGTTGACCATTGATGAACCCGCCGTTTTCGGGGCACCCATCGCAGCAACCGCCAGTAACGCGCACAATGCAACGCCGCCAACTATGCGGCTTGCTTTGAATAATCGGGACTGGTGCATATTAGTTCGTTGCCGGACAAAATCGTGCGACAAAGTCTTCATGCTTGGGCATCACGTCAACGCATTTGGCGATGACATTTTCGATATTACTCAGATACTGCGCGACCTGTGCATAGCTTTTCAGATCAACCAGCGGGTCATAGCTTTTCGGAATAATGCCCTGCCCGATCATGACTTGTATCCAGCTTTCCTCGCCAAACAGCTCTTCATCTTCGCGGAATATGCGGCCGCTGGCGGCAAATAGATCCATCTTGCGTTGCAGCGTGTCGGGCACATCCATATTCTTACAATAACGCCAAAATTCAGTGTCTTCGCGCTCAGTCGCTTTGTAATGCAAGATGATGAAATCCCGCGTGCGTTCATATTCGAAATCTGTTTGACGGTTGAACTCGTCGATAGCCGATGGGTCGAACTGGCTATCGGGAAACAGGCGGACCAGTCGTATCAACGACGATTGGATCAAGAACAGGCTAGTGGATTCCAGCGGCTCCAGAAAGCCAGCCGACAGACCAACAGCCACACAATTTTTGTTCCAGATTTTTTTCCGCTTTCCAGTCAGGAACCGGATACGATTGGGTTCGGCAAGCTGTTCGCCATCAAGATTATCGATGAGGATTTTCTCAGCTTCGGCCTCATCCATATATTGGCTGGAGAAAACATGGCCGTTGCCGGTCCGGTGCTGTAGCGGAATGCGCCATTGCCACCCTGCGCCATGGGCGGTTGCTTTGGTATAGGGCGTAAAATTGTCAGAGCGGGCGCAGGGAATAGCAAGCGCGCGGTCACAGGGAAGCCAATGCGTCCAGTCTTCGTAACCAGACTGCATCGCCTGTTCGATCAACAACCCACGAAAGCCTGAGCAATCGACAAATAGATCGGCGGTAACAACCTCGCCACTTTCCAGCGTGACGGATTCGATAAACCCGTCGGCGCCGCGTAACGACACATCAACGACCTTGCCTTCGGTGCGGACAACGCCGCGTCGCTCAGCATAGCTCCGCAAAAACTTGGCGTAGAGCCCGGCGTCAAAATGGAACGCATGTGCAATTTCTGCCAGCGGCGAATCTGGCATATCGGGACGCGAGCTCAGGAATTTATTCTTGAGTGCTGCGGCGGTGTTAATCGAAAAATTTGCAAAGTCGGATGCTTCGCCTTGGTGTTGCATTCGCAGCCAATATTGATGCATCCGCAACCAGCCCAGATCCTGGCCGATAACGCCAAAGCCGTGAATATAGCTTGAGCCGATATTTTGCCAGTTGTTGAACTGGATCCCCAGTTTAAACGTACCCTGGGTAAGTTTCATGAAATCTACTTCATCAAGTTCAAGCAGCTCATTATATTTTTTGAGCGCCGGGATTGTCGCCTCACCAACGCCGATGGTCGCGATTTCATCCGATTCAATTAACCGGATTTTGTACATCCCTTGGAACAGATGGGCAAACAGCGCCGCAGCCATCCAGCCAGCGGATCCTCCACCGACAATCAATATTTGCTTCAGTTTATCATCGGTTGCCATTGGTCAAACCCAGTCGCTTGTTCACAACGTCACTTCTTGGCGGTCGCACAACCATCCGGTGCGGCCGCTTGTGAAAGCCTAGCCACTTTGCGCGGCTTCGCATAGGTCAGGCCATACCCGCGCGCGAAAAGGATCGATTTGGCACCTGCATCAGGGCATGCTGTTTTCGGCCAGCTAAACGGTAGTCGTCCCTGAAAGTCTTGAGCGTATTTGCCCTGCTGATTCAGAAACAGCCCATCGGCGATACCCTGGCCTTCGGTGCCGGGAAGCCATGCAGCGACAAATGCATCTGACAGATTGAGCAGGTCATTCACATAGGTTGGGCGACCGGAAAATAGCACGGTAATCACCGGCACGCCTTTGCCCGACACGGCCTTTAGCACCGCCAGATCAGCCGGAAAACGCTCGCTATGTTGCAGCGACGCCGGATAGGAAACGTCGCCCTTCATTTCGGCATAAGGGGTTTCGGACGCAACTGCGATGACTGCGTCATACATTTTGACGTCAACATTCTGACCATCGGGGTTATAGTCAACCGTTCCTGTCGCGGCCTTGCGAATTGCCGCCAGCAACGTCGTTGCGTTGGGGAAGTCGGCTGCTTCATTTTCTGTGCCCTGCCATGTCATGGACCAACCGCCCGTCTGACGTTCGACGCGATCGGCACCTTCGCCGACCACCAATATCCTGCTCGTCCGTTTGAGCGGCAGCGCCTTACCGTTGTTCTTCAGCAAAACGAGCGATTTGCGAACCGCTTCACGTGCAAGTTCACGGTCGTAGTCAACGGCATCTTGCGCTGCGGACTTGGAGGCTGGCAAAATGGGGGATTTGGTAAACAGACCCGATCGCATCTTGACCCGCAGGATGCGTGTCACAGCGTCGTCAATACGGCTCATTGGTATGACGCCGGTTTCGACATCCTTCACCGTCTCGACAATGAACTGCTTCCAATCATCGGGAACCATGACCATGTCTATACCGGCATTGATCGCTTGCGGACAATGCGCGCGCGCGCAACCGGGCACTTGCTCGATGGCGTTCCAATCCGACACGACCAAGCCATCAAACCCCATTTTGCCCTTCAGCGCATCCGTTATCAGCTCCTTGTTGCCGTGCATTTTTCCATGATCTTTGCCGGCAGCCACATCATTCCAGCTGCTGTAGGAAATCATTACCGTTTGCACGCCCGCCTCAAGCGCGCCGTAATAGCCTGCGCCGTGGACGTTGATCAGATCTTTGAGGCTGGCTCGATTTTCGCCCTGATCCTTACCCTGATAGGTGCCGCCATCGCCGATAAAATGCTTGGCGGACGCGAGTGCATGATTGTCCCGCATGACTGTGCCCGCAGACATTTCGACGCCTTGTAAGCCTTCTACATAGGCTCTGGCATAATCTCGGACCAGTTGTGGATCGGATGAATAGCTCTCGTAAGTTCTACCCCAGCGCGGGCTTTGGACGACAGCCAATGTCGGCGCGAATACCCAAGTGATACCCGTCGTGCGTACGGTGCTTGCTGTCGCGCTGGCGATCTTGCCAATCATCCCGCGATCATGCGCCGCGCCAAGGCCGATATTATGCGGAAACAGCACTGTTCCGAACAAATTGTTATGCCCATGGACAGCGTCGGTTCCCCAAATGATAGGGATTTTGGTAGCCATGTCAGTCGACATCGAAGCCTGATAAAATTGTTCCGACAATGCAGACCAATCGGCAATCGACGCATGCTTCTTCATATTGGGCCAGGCGCCACCGCCGTTCAGGATGGAACCGATATAGTGCTTGCGCGCCTGCTCAGGCGTAATCGAGCGGATCTCGGCCTGCGTCATCTGGCCGACTTTTTGCTCAAGCGTCATACCCGCAATTATTTGGGCTATTCTTTGTTCCATCTCAACATCGCGCTTGACCGGGCTTTTAATGGTTGGCCAATCGTCACGCAGGGTGGTTCGTTGCTCTTTGGCCGCCGCACCCGACAGCGCAGTCGCCAGCGAAAGTGTGAGAGCAAGCACAAGGGCACCACGACGCGCGTTAAGTTTTTTCACAAAAATGTCCATTCGAGTTTTACGGCAAACCGCTCGTCATATATGCTCCCTCTGAAAAGGAACCCCGGTGCGAAGTGCGACCCAAAGGGCAACGCACCGGAGTTAGGGGAGGCTCGGTAAAGCGCGGGGTGAAGGAGATCGTGGCCGATATCATCCACCCCGCCAATCATCAGAACCGGTAGTTGATCCCAAACAAGAACTGTCGGCCATATTTTTCATAATCTTGCGGCAAGAAACTGCCGTCGGCCGTCTTCGTGCCACCACCATCGACTCCGATCCGTGTGCGGTACGCCGAGTTGGTCAGATTGTTGACCTGGAACAGCACTCCAACACCTGCAAGCGACGATCCTTCCTGGAATGTATACCCGACCTGGGCTGCGACATCCTTGTCGGCGAGGATTTCCGTCACGCCGCGCACAGCGAACAATTGGGTAACTTCACCCTTGAACGCAGAGCGATAACGATAACTGGCCCGTGCTTGGAAGCCGCCCTTTTCGAAATAGCCCGTCAACGTATACACTGTGCCCGAAAGGCCCGGAATGCGCGTTGCCTGTACGGTGGTCAGATTGGTCTGTACGCCCGCTGAATTAAAGACTGCGGCAACGGGATGCAGGTTTGACTTAGTATAGGAATAGCTTCCAACAACGCCAAAGCCGTCAAGTATCGAGGTGAGCTTGCCAAATTCAAGCGCGCCGCTGATTTCGATCCCCTTGATCGAACCGCCTTGACCGTTTTTCGGTTGATTGATCTGGCCGATGGAACTGATATTTACGCCCGCTGGTATGGTAACAGGCGGAATGGGTAGGCCCACGAAATCGAACGGTTGCCGGTCAACATAGATGTAATTGTCGAGCTTCTTATAGAAACCCGCGATGCTGATATAACTGGCTTTGCCGATGTACCATTCATATGCGACGTCCAGCGCTTTCGCGCGCCAAGGTTCAAGTTCTGGATTGCCGCCAGTCGCAGTCCAAGGCGTAACCGTCCCACCCGATTGGCATTTGGCTCCCAAGGCGTTCGCGCCGGCGCATGGGTTGTTGTCGAAGCTTGGCGTAAAGTTCGCCCGCATTTCGTCCATACGCGGTCGCGCCATGACCTTCGCTGCCGCCAGTCGCAACCGGTGACCGCCGCCCAGATCGTAGATCAGGTTCAGACTTGGCAAAATATCCGTATAACTTGCACTCTTGTTGATCTTGGACACAACTGTCGGCGTTAACGTACGGTTGATCGCTGTACCTGCTGATTGTTGGCGCTGGTTGATAACCTGCACGCCGACATTTCCGCGCAGATTGCCGGAATCGATGGTTGCCTTCGCACGAAGCGTAAGCACTTCCTCATCAATCGCCCATGATTTGTCATACGTGTCATTATTGATGAAAGTGATCCGGTCGTAATAACGCGGCAGCGCATTTGGCAGGTCCACGCTCAGAACATTGCCGAAACCGGCAAAGCCAAGCGAAGTCGGCGTAACAAGCAACGAGGGATCAACTAAAGTCCGCTGACGCCCGTTTTTGAGCATGAGATCAAATTCGCCAACAGTCTTCGTTTTTTCACGCTTGGTGAAGTTTACACCGACGTCGAACTGGCTGAAAAAGCCATCCATGTCATATTCAAAGCCCAAGTCGAGGGCGTAGACATTTTCTTTGACATGCGGTTCTTTGGTCTGGCCGTCATGCGCCCAACCACCCCAAGGGGCGCGGTCACCAAGCGACACCTGCGATGCATCGGCATAGTTCAGGCTTTCGTCATAGGTCGGGAAACCGCCGTTAAGCAGGCCTGTGATATCCCAGCCGATGCTGCCGAATACGCGCGGCGCGCTCGCGGTCGCGCCTCCTGTGCCAAAACCGGCATAGGTTTCGGTGATGCTTTCATCGCGTTTGTTGCTGGAATACGACAGATCGGAAATAAATTTCAGACGGTCAGTCATCTGGAATTCATTGTTAAGACCCGCTGCAAACAGTTCATCATCGCGGGTATTATAGTCGTTCCGCAGCTGCGGTGCGACCCCGTTAGCGGTGCCGGAAACTGCTACCGGACCTCCACCAACAGTGGCTGTGACGACATTGCTGTACGTTTGCGCGTCTGCCCAAATGTTGGAGAACCACTGCACGCCGCGCATCGTCTCACGTTGCTTAAACTTTGAATAATAAAGATCGAGCGTGCTATGCACGCTGTCGCTTGGCTGCCATTCGAGAATGCCTATAACGGCATCGCGTTTTTGTTCGCGCGAGTAAGCAAAGATTTCCTGCCCCGTCAGGAACAGATCAGGGCGCGCCTCGATGGGCGTGATGCGCGGATTGGCCGGATTATATCCCGGAAATCCGGGCCGCGTTTCAAAAAACCCGTTATTGTCGAACTTCTCATAGCCATAGGCTTTGTAATGCTGGTTCTGCGAAGGCGCATCAAGATGCGCAACCCCAATTGCCCAGCCGAGCGTACCGCTTTCATTTTGGTCAATATAGCTGGCGCTAAACCGGCCGCCATAATTCCGCACGTCATCGTTAAGCTTTTTGCCAGAGGTGACCTCACCGCGCAAGTTTACCGCAATGGCACGCTTGCCAAATTCAAGCGGACGGACCGTCCGCATGTCCACTGTGCCCGAGAGACCCATGCCCGAAATGCTGGCATCGGGCGTTTTGTAAACCACAACGCCTGAGAGAAGTTCCGATGGATATTGGTCAAACTCAACCCCGCGGTTGTCGCCAGAGCTCGCCTGCTGGCGGCCATTCAAAAGCGTTGTGGCAAAGTCAGGAGCGAGGCCGCGAATGGAGATAACCGATGCACGGCCATTTACACGTTGAGTTGCAAGGCCGGGAAGGCGAGCGATAGATTCTGCAATGGAAACATCTGGCAACTTGCCGATGTCTTCGGCAGAGACTGCTTCAACAATCGACATCTCGTCTTTTTTCAGATTGAGCGATTTTGCCAAGCCGGCTCGCAAGCCGGTAACCACGATTACTTCGTCGTCACCTTCCGCAGGAGCCTCGTCCTGCGCATAGGCTGCTGACGACATCGCCGCGACCAAGGCCATTGATGAAACCGCTGCAAAACCGAATCGGTATGCGCGGCCAGAACGACTCAAGACATGACTGCCCATTGAATTTTTCACAGAATTTATCCTCCCTATTTTATTGGCCTTTTTGGCCAAATTCTGCGGCGCAAGCTCCCAGAAGCCACCGCCACTTTATTATTCCGCTAACGCGTCAGAAAACACATTTCTACGCAACCATTGTTGGAAGCGCTTCCAATTTAGGTTTAAAGCAACATCCGTGTCAATGGTTTTGATACTAAGATGGCGGTTATTGAGGTATTTTTGTTCAGAAATGGCGAAAACCACGCAGCTTTGCCAGGGATAAGCAACAACCAGTAGTTTGAATAAGGAAGCGCTTCCAACACTCTAAGCTGGAGCGGCAGATGATTCCCGAGACACCAACCTAAATGCAATCGTTTCGGCTTTCGGGCCAGCCTTGCCGTTTGGCGCGGCTATCTTGTCGATCAAAATATCGACTGCCCTCTTACCCATCACTTTTAGAGGCTGATGTACCGTTGTGAGCGGCGGCCATACGATTTCGGAAACGGGCGTATCGTCAAATCCGGTGACGGATATATCCCTTGGAATTTCAAGGCCGAGCTTGTGAATTGTCAGCAAAGCCCCGGCCGCCATATCGTCATTGGCACATAGCAGCGCCGTCGGGCGTTCGGCGATTTCCAACAAGCGCTTGGCAGCCTCAATGCCCGATTGAAAGGTAAAATTCCCCCGCTCAATCGCGGCGCTGGCTGGGTCTATTCCCGCAGCGATCAACGCCCGAACGAAACCATCGAAGCGCCCGTCGGCCGCGATGTGCCCACTTAAACCCTTGATATAGCCGAAACGGCGGTGGCCTAAAGCAACCAGATGGTTTGCAACTTCAAACCCGGCCGCGACATCGTCTATGCCCACCGAAGAGCTAATATGCTGAGCCTCCTGCCCCGCAGAGATGCACACTACAGGGCAACCGGCTGCGTGAATTTTTCCGATTAGTTCAATATTGTCAGAAAATGGAGGTGTCAGAATAATACCGTCGCAGCGGCGTTCTTCGATCAAACCGAGAATTCTGTTTTCCGGGGAGGATCCATTCTGGTTGACCGTATGCGTGACCAGCTGGAATCCCTTTTCAGCGCATGCCCGAAGTGCACCCAATTCAAGTCCAGAATGGTAATAGGAATTTGGCTCAGTATCGAGGTCCGATGCATGCACCAGCGCAATCTGTTTGGTGGTGCCACCGGCAAGATTGCGCGCCTGAACATTGACCTTGTAGTCAAGCATCTCCACTGCGCGCAACACACGCTCGCGGATTTCGGCGCGGACATTCGGCCCGTTATTCAATACGCGCGAAACAGTCGTCCGGCCCACACCCGCAAGCAAAGCAACATCATCAATGGTCGGTTTTTGACTCGTCACAATTGCCCCGAAATCATTTTCGCATTTTGTTTTCCTTACGGGCGAACGGGGACGGAGCGCAAGCATTAGCCAAAATGTCTCTCCAAATTGCACTGATTCCCATCCCGGCAATACGGTCGGTTGCAGTGCGCTAAATGTCGCGGAGCTTGACTGGCCAGTAGGGCGCAGTGCTATGCATGCTGCTCATTTTCTAATTTCGGTCCGCATAAATCAGGCAAATATCACACATGAATTTGGTCAAAGAACCCCAGATAAGCGTCGAATGGATCGGCTCCGAACGTGAGCCGGTCATTACCATCGATGACTTTGCACAAGACCCGGATGCGCTACGCAATGCGGCAAAGCAAAGCGAATTTAGAGTGATCGGTGATTATTATCCAGGCTTGCGCGCCAAAGTACCGCAGAGTTATTTCGCTGATATCGGCAATACGCTTGGCAACGTTCTCCGTGAATTTTTCCAATGCAGGGCTGGAGCCGATGTTTTGAGTTCTTATTATTCGCTGGTGACCACGCCGCCTGCCGAGTTGACTTTGGCGCAACGCATTCCGCATGCCGACGCCTATAACGATCAACAGATTGCAATATTGCACTATCTTTGCCGCGACGATTTGGGTGGCACTGCATTTTTCCGCCAACGCGCGACCGGCTTTGAAACGATAAGCGAGGATCGTGTCGAGACATTTCATCATGCTTTGGCTGCTGATCTAGTGCAACATGGTGAGCCGGAGCCGCATTATATCGGATCGGATTCGCCTCTCTTCGAGCGTACCCACTTATGCGCACCCAAGTATAATCGAGCACTAATTTATCGCGGAAAAATGCTGCATTGCGGCGCTCTCGATACTACGCCCGACCTGCCAACCGACATTGAAAATGGCCGCCTCACCATCGCGTCATTTTTGAACAGTCGATCGGAAGCGAGCGGAGGCAGGCGATGATAGAACCTATCCGCACTTGGCGTGAAGTTACACCTGAAATTTTCGTGCAGGAAATCCGGCCTCTTGGACAACCGGCAGTGATGAAAGGCCTCGTAACGCATTGGCCAGCGGTAGCCAACGCGCAACTGAGCTCACAGGATTTCGCCAATTATCTGGCGGGGATGTCAGGCTCAGTGCCCATACCCTACGCGATGGCCTCGCCGGAAATCGAAGGCAGGTTTCATTATTCCCACGATCTGCGTCACCCCAATTTTGAAAAGGCCAAATTGCCGCTACGCGATTTTCTGGAGTTATTGCTTCAGGAAAGTGGGCGGGAACAGCCGATGGCACTTGCGGCCCAAGGTCTTGTGATTTCAGAATGTCTAACGGGATTTGCCGATGAAAATCATATGCCTATTTTGCCACCAACGGTTGCAGCCCGACTGTGGATCGGTAACGCCGCAAAGGTTGCCACGCACAATGACCCTTCTGAAAATATCGCTTGTGTCGTAGCCGGACGCCGCCGCTTTACCGTATTTCCGCCAGAGCAAATTGGTAACTTGTACATAGGCCCCCTGCACCTGACACCGGCAGGCACGCCCGTCAGTATGGTTCATCTCACCAAGCCCGACCTCGAACGATATCCACGCTTTGCCGAAGCGCTCAACGCGGCACAATCCGCACAGTTGGAACCGGGCGATGCAATTTATCTGCCTTATCAATGGTTCCACCACGTCGAAGCGCTCGATCCGGTCAGCGCATTGGTTAATTACTGGTGGAACACGGCGCGTACAGACCTTGGTTCGCCTTGGGACGCTATGCTGCACGGCATGATGAGCCTGCGGGGCCTGCCGCCTGAACAGCGCCGTGCGTGGCGTGCTGCTTTTGATCATTATGTGTTTCTCGAAAACGGCAACCCGTGTGATCATTTACCTGAATATGCACGAGGAGTATTGGGCGCAGATACGCCCAATGACATCCAGCAAATGCGGCAAACACTGATCAAGAACTTAACAAGTCGGGGATAGCAACTTGCATTGCTTCTGGTGAAAATCTGTTCAACGTGGCCAGCTTGGTAGGCATAACAATGGATGGCCTTTGTACGGTTTGAATTTCACCGAAAATACGGCAATTGACTTCGCAAGCCGACTGCCCATTGTAAATGGAATATGGCTCATATTATCGTCCCAATTCCTAGCCTCGACTTTGATCCAACGGAAGTTGCAATTCCATGGAAAGTTTTGAGCGAGCTTGGTCATAAGGTGTCGTTCGCAACGCCCGATGGCCGCCCTGGCCGGGCTGACGAGATCATGGTGACAGGCGAAGGACTTGATTTATGGGGACTGATTCCCGGCCTCAAAAAGCTGCCTCTTATCGGCCGATTGTTGCGTGCCAATGGCGATGCACTTAGCGCATATAAAGCGATGACGATGGCTGAAGCTTTTCAAAAGCCGTTGCGATGGGAAAGCATCCGGGCAGAGGATTATGACGGACTGCTGCTGCCCGGCGGCCACCGAGCTCGCGGCATTCAAATCTATCTCGAAAGCCCGCTCTTGCAAAAGCTCGTGGTGAAATTCTTCAACGCCGATAAACCGGTCGGGGCAATTTGCCACGGCACCCTCATCCCCGCTCGGAGTATTGATCCCGCAACGGGACGCTCGGTGCTTTATGGCCGCAAGACGACAGCACTGACCTGGAGCCTTGAGCGTTCAGCGGCGAAAATTGGCAGAGTCATCCGCTTTTGGGATCCCTATTATTATCGCACTTACCGCGAAGCACCGGGAGAACCGGTTGGCTATATGTCAGTCGAACATGAAATAATTCGCTCGCTGGAAAAACCAGCTGATTTTCTCGACGTATCGCCAGATGATCCCGCTTATCGTCGTAAAACATCCGGATTGGTCCGCGACACCAGCGCCGATTATAGCGCTTCCTTTGTCGTCACAGACGGCAATTATGTTTCGGCACGCTGGCCCGGCGACGCACACCAATTTGCTGCGCAGTTCGCAACATTGCTGGCTGCTGCAGATCCGGGCGGGAGCAGAAAAGGCAGCTAACGTTTTTGTTCAAATGGACTCCAAGAAAGGCCAAATGACTAGGGTGATTGCTCGATGCTTCATCCCAGCGGCGCAGCGGCATCCACTGTTTGAACATCAATTCTGCAGCTTTCGAACAATTAAGGGCAACATGGGGCAGGTTGCGAAGACGGTAATGCTTCCAACCAAGTTCAAATTTGATCGCTTCTCGCTGCCAAATCTTTGGCCTCGCGGATCACAT
>JBEBKE010000039.1:0-17101 GCA_040079555.1 Sphingorhabdus sp.
GATTTGGCGCAGCAAAGGCTGGTGGATTTCCGCAAGGCAACGGGCGGAGCCGTTCCTCTGATCGGTGTAGGCGGGATAGGCTCGGCGCAGGATGCGTATGCGCGGATAAGGGCAGGGGCGTCGCTGGTGCAGCTGTACAGCGCGTTGGTCTATGAAGGGCCAACGCTGGCACGCCGGATTAATGATGGCCTAGCCGCCCTTTTGGAACGCGACGGTTTCGCCAATGTTGCTGAGGCCATCGGCGTCGATCAAATTTAGACTATCCTAGGTTCATCAACTCAGCTTAAAGATTACGTTATGAAAAAACTCCTGCTGTCGCTCGCCCTCATTTCTACATTACTGCCAAGTTTGGCGCTTGCAGAAACCGTTGCGGTGGCGACGTCCGCCGATCCTCGCGCCACACAGGCCGGGGCTGAAATCCTGGCGAAAGGCGGCTCTGCATCGGATGCGGCGATGGCGATGATGCTGGCGCTGACGGTGGTCGAGCCGCAGTCGAGCGGCATCGGCGGCGGCGGCTTCCTTGTGCATTTCGACGGTGACGAAGGCGCGTTGAGCACCGTCAATGGCCGCGAAACGGCACCGGCGGCGGCCACGCCCGACCGCTTCATGGGCGCTGATGGAAAGCCTTTGCCATTTCTACAAGCGTTCCCCGGCGGCAAATCCGTGGGTGTTCCCGGCAACATCCGGCTGGCGGCGATGGCGCATGAAAAATGGGGCAAGCTTGCATGGGAAGATTTGTTTGCGCCTGCAATCCGGCTGGCCGAGGACGGCTATATCGTTAACAAGACGCTCGAATCACGGCTGAAGCTGGTTGAGAATCTGTGGCCACAATTTGATGAGGCGCGCAGCATCTATTGGGTCGATGGCAAACCTGCAACCGAAGGCGTGCGGATCAAAAACCCCAAGCTGGCAGCCACGCTAAAGGCCATTGCAAAGGGCGGTGCCGATGCGTTTTACAGCGGTGCTATTGGCGACAGCATCGTCAATGCGACGACAAAAGCGGAAGTCGCACCCGGCGACATGACTTTGACCGATTTGGCGACATATAAGGCCAAAGCGCAAGCTGCTGTCTGCGCGCCATATCGCGTTTATGTAATTTGCGGCATGGCGCCGCCATCGTCCGGCGCGACCACCGTGCTGCAGATATTGGGCTCGTTGGAGCGTTTTGACCTGACCGCCATGGGCCAAGATAACCCGCAAAGCTGGCATCTGTTGGGCCAGGCGATGCAGCTGGCCTATGCTGACCGTGAAAAATATCTGGGCGATAGCGACTTTGTCGATGTTCCGGTCACAGGCTTGCTTGATCCCGCCTATCTTGCGGAACGATCAGCGATGATTGATCCCGATAAAGCGCGTATCGATTATCCCGCCGGCAACCCGCCGGGGTCGAGCCCGCGTACAGCGGCGATATCGGGCGAAGTTGCCGGCACAACGCATTTCTCCGCAGTTGATCGTGACGGTAATATTGCCAATATGACGTCCACAATTGAAGGCGTTTTCGGCAGTCAGTTGATTGCAGGGGGCTTTTTCCTCAACAACGAATTGACCGATTTCACCTTTGCCCCTGAAAAGGACGGTGCGCCCGTGGCCAACCGTGTCATGGCAGGAAAGCGGCCCTTATCATCCATGGCACCAACGATGGTCTTTGATGGCGACGGCCGTGCGGTGCTGGCGCTGGGTTCTGCGGGCGGCAAACGGATTATCATGCATGTGACCAAGACGTTGGTCGGTGTCATCGATTTCGGCTTGCCGCTGAACAAAGCGATTGCGTTGCCAAATATCTATTTCGGTGGCGGCGATTTGATGGTCGAGCAAGACACGATGCTGGCCGATAAAGCCGAGCTGGTTGCGCAATATGGCCAGAAAGTTCGTTCCGCTGATCTGGGTTCAAAGGTCAACGGCGTGCAATGGGACGGCAAGCAATGGGTGGGCTCTGCCGATCCGCGTGCAGAAGGAACTGCCGCAGCCGTCGATGCCGCAGGCGTAATAACGACTCAAACTGCGCAAATCGACACAGCGGCGCCAACGGCAAGCGTTCACTAACTCCTGCATTGCGCGAGTCAAAGTGGGGCGCTAGATTCATCTGCGACGAACCGGAAAACCGGTCCCCAGGAGAGAACAGAGTGTCTGAGCAGTTCAACGATTTTGACAGCTTTCCAAATTTGGTGAGCATGTTCCTGTCGCGCGCGGAATTGCGTGGAGATCGGCCATTTCTGGGATTTAAAGACGACGGCGAATGGCACACAATCAGCTGGTCTGAAACGGCGCGCCGTGTCGCGGCACTTGCCAAAAACCTGAAAGCGATGGGCCTGAAAAAGGGCGACCGCGTGATGCTGGTGTCCGAAAACCGGCCTGAATGGTGCATTGCTGACCTTGGGATTATGGCCGCTGGGTGCATCACTGTGCCGACCTATGTCACCAATCTGGAGCGTGACCACCGGCATATTTTGGACAACAGCCAATCGCGCGCCGTCATCGTTTCAACGGCAAAGCTGGCGCAGAATTTGATGCCTGCCGTCATTCAATCATCCGAGTGTGAATTTGTCATCGGCATGGAGCCGTTAAAGGTCGCGCAAAAGGGGCAGCAATCGCTGCACGATTGGGCCGATCTGGTGCAAGGAAACGATGCCGATGTTGCGGCGTTGCGCGAAGAAATTTCTACCGTTGGTCGCGATGAAGTAGCCTGCCTGATCTATACCAGCGGTACCGGCGGTGCACCGCGCGGCGTGATGCAGCATCATGGCGCAATCCTGTGTAACGTCGATGGCGCTGGCGAAATTTTGCGCGACGATTTTGGACTGCATGACGACCGGTTTCTGTCGTTCCTTCCTCTAAGCCATGCCTATGAACATTCGGGCGGGCAATATCTGCCCATTGGTGTGGGTGCGGAAATCTTTTATGCCGAAGGGCTGGAGAAGCTGGCCGCGAATATTGAAGAAACCCAGCCGACCGTGATGGTCGTCGTTCCGCGGCTTTTCGAAGTGCTGCGCGCGCGCATGATTAAAACAGTCGAAAAGCAGGGCAAGGTTCCCAACTATCTGCTCGATAAAGCGCTGAGCATTGGTGAGCGCGATTATGGCGGTAAAAAGCGCCTGCGTGACGGGCCAATGCGGATGATATTGTCGCGGACATTAAAGCCCAAAATTCAGGCCAAATTTGGTGGCCGACTAAAGGCAATGGTTTCTGGCGGCGCGCCGCTGAATCCCGACATTGGCATCTTCTTCCAATCATTGGGTATAACCATGTTGCAGGGATATGGGCAGACAGAGTCCGGCCCCGTCGTCAGCTGCAATCGCCCGGCGGCAGGGATCAAGATGGATACCGTTGGCCCGCCAATGAAAAACGTCGAGGTACGTTTTGCCGATGACGGCGAAATTCTGGTGCGCGGCGAACTGGTAATGAAAGGCTATTGGCGCAACAAAGCCGAGACCGCGCGCACCGTGATCGACGGTTGGCTGCATACCGGCGACATCGGACATTTCGATGAAAAAGGCCGGATCAAGATCACTGATCGCAAAAAGGACCTGATCGTCAACGACAAGGGCGACAATGTCGCGCCGCAAAAGATTGAAGGGATGCTGACGCTGCAACCCGAAATTCTGCAAGCGATGGTTTCTGGCGACAAGCGCCCATATATCGTGGGCCTGATCGTGCCTGACCCCGAATGGGCGCTGGAATGGGCGCGGGGGCAGGGGATGCGCTATGATTTTTCAGAATTGCAGGGCAACCCGCAATTCCGCGCGGCCATTCGTGCAGCTGTCGACCGGGTGAACGCCAATATTTCAGTAACAGAAAAAGTGCGCCAATTTGAATTCGCTGACGAGCCATTCACCATCGAAAACGGCGAGATGACGCCGAGCATGAAAATCAGGCGGCATGTGATCCGCGACCGGTACAAGTCGCGGACCGACGGAATGTATAAGAGCTAGAGTTCCGGCAAGGCCCAATCAATCGGCGGTAGCCCTTTGCTCTCCAAAAACGCATTGCACTTTGAAAAATGGCGGCACCCCAGAAAGCCATTGTACGCTGATAATGGTGAAGGATGCGCAGCTGTCAGCACAAGGTGTTTTTCCGCGTCGACAAACGCGGCCTTCTTCTGCGAATAGGCGCCCCATAGCATGAACACGACTGGATCGTCCTTGGCGTTGACCAACCGGATCACTGCATCGGTAAACTGTTCCCACCCGCGTTTCTGATGCGAAGCGGCTTTTGCCATTTCAACGGTCAGCACGCTGTTGAGCAATAGCACCGCCTGCTGCGCCCAAGCTTCCAGAAATCCGTGGGTGGCGCGGGGGATGCCAAGGTCTGATTGCAGTTCCTTGTAGATGTTCACAAGACTTGGCGGAGGCCGAACACCGGGTTTGACACTGAAACATAGGCCGTGGGCTTGGCCGGGCCCGTGATATGGGTCTTGCCCCAATATCACGACGCGAACCTTATCCAGCGGAGTCAAATCGAGCGCGCGAAACCACTCGCTGCCTTTTGGATATATCTGCTTTCCGGCCGCTTTTTCCGCCAAAAGAAACGCGCGCAACTGCACCATATAATCCGCCGTAAATTCCGGCAGCAAAGGTGCTTTCCAGCTTTTGTGCAATTCGATGTCAGGCATATTGCATCGGAGTATTTTGTGAAAAAGGCGGGAAGGAAAGAAGGCGCAAATGCATCATTGTTTCCAATGATTGTTGGTGATGCGACGGATGCCTTGTTTAAAGGTTTCGCTACCAAAATTCAGCAATAAGCCGATGGGTAGGTTCATCAACCGGATGTAAGTGAGAGTCTGCTTGATATGGATCGGACCAAGTTTCTCGATTGATTTCAATTCAATGAGTAACACGTGTTCAACGAGAAGATCATAACGAAACGCCTCGGCATAGGTCTTGCCATCGATGACAATGCTGACCGGTTTCTGCCGGTCGACTCTTAATCCCAGCGATATTAACCTATCCGCGAGCACTTGTTCGTAAACCGATTCGATTAATCCAGGCCCGACCTGTTGATGCAAACTCAGCCCGCAATTGATCACTAAGCTAGCCAGTTCGTCAACGCGTTCCAATTTGCTCATTCAACTTCCCGTCTTATTTTCTTCCCGCCTTTTTTACATCAGTCTGACGCTTCATTCGCCGCCAACATAGCCGCCCAAGCTTCCACCTCTTTCTTGCTCGCAACGCCCAGCAATTCCATCGCGTGACGCAGGCGTTCGCGCAGGGTGTCACGGCCTAGATGTGTAATCGCGTCGAACAACGGGACGCCTTGGGGGCTGCCCAATACTGCGAGATAGAATGTGCGAATCATATCTTTTAGCTTGATGTCGAGCGCCGTTGCCGTCTTACGCAACGCCGCGTCGACGCCGTCTTTGTTCCATTCGATCATTGCGTCGAACTGCTGCAACGCCAAGGTATAGGCCGCGCGCTGTTGGTCCGCTTCGATCTTTACGCCGTCGCGCAGTTTATCGACCGTCAACCCGTCGATGCGGTTCATGAAGAATGGGGCGGTTAATGCTCCCAGATCGGAAAGGCGGACGATGCGGCTTTGCGTCATTTCAGCAATCGGCGTCAGATAGGCGTCGTTCAACGCCCATTTGCGGATTTCCTCCATAAACTGCTGCGTGGTCAATTCTTCGCGCAGATAACGTCCGTTCAACCAATCAAGTTTCGAGGTGTCAAACACCGGCCCACCAAGCGAGATGTTGTGGACGTCAAAGCCGTCGATCAACGCTTGCAACGATGTCTTTTCATCCTCTTCGCTGGCGCTTTTGATAAACAGTCCCAGGAAGTTCTGCATTGCAGCGGGCAGATATCCGGCGCGCTGGTAAAACAGGATAGACGTTGGGTTTTTCCGCTTCGACAGTTTCGACCGGTCGGCATTGCGCAGCAGTGGCAGATGCGTCAGCACCGGCGGTTCCCAGCCGAAATATTGATACAGCAACAAATGCTTTGGCGCAGAGGATATCCATTCTTCGCCGCGCATGACATGGGTGATCCCCATCAGATGATCGTCCACAACATTCGCAAGATGATAGGTTGGCAGACCGTCCGATTTCATCAACACCTGCATATCGACCACCGCATATTCGAACTCGATCTCGCCGCGCAGCGTATCGTGCACAATGCACTTGCCCTCGACCGGGATTTTCATGCGGACGACATGCGCGATGCCGTCGGCGTCCAGTCTGGCGCAATCCGCATCGGTCAGCGACAAACACGTCCCGTCATATTTGGGCGGTTGCTTTGCCGCGATTTGGTGCCGCCGCGTTTCGGCGAGCTTTTCCGATGTGCAATAGCATTTGAAGGCATGGCCATCGGCAAGCAGCTGGTCGCAATGCTGCGTGTAAATCGCGCTGCGTTCGGACTGGCGATAGGGGCCGTGCGGGCCGCCGACATCGGGGCCTTCATCCCAGCTAAGGCCCAGCCATTTCAGGCTGTCGAGAATGGCGACTTCGGATGCGCGCGTCGAGCGCACCTGATCGGTGTCTTCGATGCGTAACAAGAATTGCCCGCCGTGTTTCTTGGCAAAGCAGTAATTGATCAGCGCGATGTACGCGGTGCCCACATGCGGATCGCCGGTGGGCGATGGAGCGACGCGGGTGCGGACAGGGCGGGCGATGGCGGATGCGTTGGTGTCAGTCATGCGCGCCCCCTATCAGCGCGGGGGCGGACAGTCGAGAGGACAGCGGAATATGTGAGCTATCCGGGTCTAGGCCCCGACCTGAGAACTCAAACGCGAAACACCGAAAATATGGACCGAAAATTGCGGCCTTAGCCAACCGATAGTATTTACATTATCACAATATTTGGTCACGATCCGGCGATAAAAAATATTGTTCATAGGATACGCCATGCAAATCGACCGCCGCCAATTTGGTATGGGATTGACCGCCATCGCGTTTGCAGGGCTTGCCCGCTATGGATATGCGCAGCTGCCGCCAGCTTCTAAAAATGAGGTGTTTGGCTATGGGGCGCTCGTTCGCGATCCTAATAGCCTGATCGATTTGCCCAAGGGTTTTTCGTATAGGGTCATCTCTCGCTTTGGCAATTTGATGGACGATGGTTTTGTCGTGCCGAATGCGGGCGATGGCATGGGAGCGTTTGCCGCTGGGGCTGGTAAAGTTGCTCTGGTTCGCAACCATGAACTATCACCGCGTGATATGCGTTTTGGTCCGTTTACCGGCGACGTTGCCGCCGATCTGAAATGCTATGACAGGATGGCGGACAAAGCCGGAATGCCACTACCTGGCGGCACATCGACATTGATTTATGACCTGAAATCGGGCCGTGTTGAAAGCCAGTATCTCAGCCTGACGGGGACGATCCGCAATTGTGCGGGCGGCATCACGCCATGGGGCAGCTGGCTGACTTGCGAAGAAAACACCACGCGGGCGGGCGACGGCGTGGGTAAAGACCATGGCTATGTCTTCGAGGTGCCATCGGCGCATAAGGGTTTGGTCGATCCGGTGCCGCTCACGGCGATGGGGCGCTTTAACCACGAAGCCGCCTGTGTCGATCCGCGTACCGGCATCGTTTATGAAACCGAGGATCGCGACGACAGCTTACTGTACCGGTTCATCCCGAATGTGAAAGGCGATCTGGCCAAGGGCGGTCAGTTGCAAGCTCTGGTGATCGATGGCGTTGCCGATAGCCGCAACTGGGATGGCGCGGCGATCCAGCGCGGTCAGCCACAGCGTGTCCGCTGGATATCGCTCGATAATCCAGAGGCTCCGGAGGATGATCTGCGTAAACGCGGGGCAAAGGCGGGAGCAACGGTATTTGCACGCGGTGAGGGGATATGGTGGGACAAAGGCGCACTGCCCGGATCTGGCCAATTCTATTTCACCTGCACCAGCGGCGGCGCAGTGAAGGGCGGGCAAGTGTTCCGCTATGCCCCCGCCGTCAATGAAGGCTTTCCGGGTGAAACAGACGGTCCGGGAATGATCGACCTGTTTTACGAAAGCAAAGACCTTGCCTATTTCAATCTGGGCGACAATTTGACGGTAATGCCAACCGGACATTTGATGGTGTGCGAGGATCAATATACCGACGTCACCGACAATCACCTGCGCGGAATTACCCCCGACGGCAAAGCCTATGCCTTTGCCAAAAGCCGCGTGCAGACCGAATTTGCAGGGGCGTGTTTCTCGCCCGATGGTTCGACATTGTTCGTCAATTTTTATGCGCCGACAATGACACTGGCGATTACTGGGCCGTGGGCGAAGGTTCGGGCGTGAATGACAGGCTGGCTTCGGTGGAATTGACCGGCTCTCCATTGCAGCCAAATTGATGCTCGATCATCAATCCAGTACCGGAATAATCCACAAGTACGACGGTGCTGCACCGCGTCCCATAAACCTTGTTTCGAATAAAAATGCTGTCGTCGATTGCCTCGGTCGCAAGCAGATCAAGCAAAGTGTCGGGCAAATTGTCCGCGCTGTCGATGATGTCAGTGAAGTGCGATATCAAGCGTGATTTACGCGGCCAGTCTTCATCGGGAATTCCATTCGATAGGCCGTGAATGCCGGGCACTAAGGCAGTCACCATCGGCGACGGTCGGTTGGCGGATAGAGTGGCGCCTTCTGGGCCGATTGTGATCAGGCTGAATGCGTTAAACCCGTCGAGCGACTCCGCGGGAGGTAAATCACCGCCGCGCAGATAATTGCTGACCAGATCGCCGCGTGATGCCTTTGCGCGGTCAGGCGCATCGGCAGTTCGGATGTTGGTTACAACTGCTATCCGTCCCCTCTCGGACACCCCCAGCCACGTGCCGCCCGAAACCAAATCGCGGCCAGCGATGATGTGGCTGTCCTCACCGTCCCACCGCGCCAGCGGCGCTGAGGGGGCGCGCGTGGAATTCATCGCGGTTGCCCGCGAGTATGATCCGCCATTCGGGATGGGTATCAAGGGCGAGGGCGACTACGCACATCGGCTATTGTGTCTCCAATGCCACGATCATGGACGACGGGCAGGGAACAACCAGTTTTTGCGCATCCCTCCATTCCGCTTGCAGCCATGTGGCGTAATCGGTGTGGTACAGGATCATCGGCATTGCACTTGGGCCTTTGCCGCCCTCTACGGGCAAAACTGCGGCGTTGGGTTCGGTCGTCAGCATCGCGAAAACCGGCATATCGGTCAGGTCGCGCCAGATACCGGCAAAGGCGAATACAGGCGTTTCTTTGACCGCGTACCAATGTTCTGTTTTGTCATGGCGCAAAGCAAAGCCTGTCGCTGGGATCAGGCAGCGCAAATCGGTGTGCCGCAAATTGCCGATCCAGAAAGGGCTATCGATGTTGCGGACTTGCGCGACCCAGCGCGGTGGCTCTGGTCCCAAGGCTTCGGTCGATTGCCCCGGCGGCGGATAGCCCCAGTGCATGGGCCGGATGACGCGTTTTCCCGTCCGGCCAGCGCGGACGATTACCGGCGCGAAATGACCGGCGAACAATGCGCCACCACCCCATGGGTCTGGGCCGGCATCAGCGTCAAAAGCTGCCGCGATGGCGGGGGACGCAGCGTCGAGAACGTAATGGCCAGTCACGGTTCTAGCGGACGAGCTTGCGCATCCCGTGCCGGGTTTTCATGCGCTTGGTCGCGACCAGATTCGCCGAGCGTGTTTTGACGCTGTCGGTAAAACGCCATTCGCTGACGGCTTTGTCGGAGGTCAGCTCGACCGCCATATAGCCGCGGCCACCGGTATCGGCCCATGCAAGGCCGGGATTTCCGTTCGCCAAAGCTTTGGACAAAGTTGCATTATCGGTACCGGTAAAGCTGCTTTCCAACCCCGACGATGTTACACTGTGCCCGGCAAACTCTATGCCAGCCGCTTTGCCCTCATGCGCCAGATCAAAGGCCCAGGCATTGTGCGTATCGCCTGTTAGAACGATCAGATCAGCATTGCCAGCTTGTGCTGCTGACAAAGCTTTGGCGCGCGCAGCCGGATAGCCATCCCACGCATCCATGTTGCTTGGAATGCCAGCTTTGGCCGCCAACGCGCCGCGCGTCACACGCTCCTTCACATAGGACGGCGAGTCTGCGCCAAGCCAGTTTTCCAAACCTTGCGGCTGGACCAATGACCCGACAATCGTCTGCTGCGCCCAGATGTTCCAGCGTTTGCCCTTGGCAGCGAATCGTTTTGCCAGCCAGTGTTCCTGCACCGCGCCCAGCATCGTCCGGTTCGGGGCTTGCAACGGACCATCGTGAAAGGCTTTCAACGCGCGCATGATTTCGGCGGCGTCGCCATTGGGATCGCCGATGCTCAGTTGCTCTGACCGAGCGCTGATACGGCTTTCGGTTAGCTGGATTTCGGCCAGATTGCCGATGGCATATTTGCTCCAATAGGTATCGCCGATACGGTCGCTGACCGGCATCCATTCGCGATAAGCGCGCTCGGCAGCCAGCTTGCGCTCACCCCAATCGCCTTCATTCGCCTGATGGTTCTGCGCGCCGGTCGCAAAGGTATCGTTGGCAAATTCATGGTCATCCCACATCGCAATCATCGGGTGCATCGCGTGCAGCTTTTGCAAATCAGGGTCGCTGCGATAGCTGGCATAGCGCAACCGGTAATCGGCAAGCGCGACCATTTCGCCCGCAGGTTCAATCAAGCGTCCTGCAACTGCTACCTTCGCCGACGGATATACTCCGCGCTGATATTCATACAGATAATCGCCGAGATGCAGGACTAGGTCGAAATCGTCGACCGCATTGGCATGGGCGTAAGCGTTGAAATAGCCAAAGGGCATGTTGGAACACGAAAATACTGCCATCCGGTATTTTGCCACATCGCCCTCGGGCAGCGTCTTGGTGCGGCCGATGGGGGATTTGGTGCCATCAGGTGCGATAAAGCGGTAGAAATAGCGCTGGCCGGGTTTGAGGCCTTTGACGGTGATTTTCGCAATATGGTCGCGGGCAGGGGACGCCATGACTTCCCCGCCAGAGATGATTTTGTTTGGTGCGCTCTCCGCCCAAATTTCGGCGCGCAATTTGCTTTCCGATGCAGGCGAGACAAAGCGCGTCCACAGTAGCACAGATCGTTGCGACGGCTCTCCGCTGGCGACACCATGGCTGAACCCTGGCGTCAATGCGGCCTGCATCGCGGCCATAGCGCCGCCGGGCAGCGCAAGCGCGCCTAACCCAAAAGTGGCAGTTTTCAGCAAAAGGCGGCGGTCGATTTGGTGCGGCATTTATGTGTCTCCAGTCCGTCTTTAGCTATGCCGGATTACCCGTAATGCACAAGCCAGAAGCGCGCGATAATGCAGCGCACATCGATTAACGCTAGCGTAACCGGAAAGGGCGGCATAACGAACCGCTTCTTATGCCAGAAAACTCACCCCAATTGCTCGCCATCGGCACCGCGCTGCCTGCGCATAAAATTTCGCAGGACGATGTTATGGCGGTGCTGGAACGGGCGCGCGGCAAAGCGCTACCGCTGCGTATGGAACAGATATTGCGTAACAGCGGCATCGAGCAACGCTATCTGGCGATGCCAGCCGATTATTATCTGGGGCCACGCGGCTGGGCTGAACGATCAAAGATATATGCCAAGGTGGCCACCGAGTTGTTTCGGCAAGCGGTGGAGAATGCGTTGGCGATTGCGGGCAAGACAGTCGCAGATATCGGCCAGATTGTGTTTGTCTCCACCACCGGCACGATGACACCTAGCCTGCCTAGCCAGATGCTCCACGCCATGGGTTTTGCGCCTGATGTGCGGACAGTGCCGGTGTTTGGCTATGGATGCGCCGGCGGGGTGGTTGGGCTTTCGCTTGCGGCGGATTTGTACCGCGCATCGCCGGACCGCGATGTGCTGCTCGTTTGCCTTGAACTGTGCAGCATGGCCTATGACCATGTGCAGATGGAGAAAAAGGATTTGGTTGCGACCGCCTTGTTCGCCGATGGCTGCGCGGTGGCGGTGGTTGGCGCGGGACAGGGGGTTAGCCTGACCGCCTTTGCGCAACAGGTTTGGCCCGATAGCGTTGACATGATGGGCTGGGGCGTTGGCGACACGGGCTTTGACTTGGTGCTGGCGCGCGATATCCCTGCATTCGTTACCCGCGATTTCGCGCCCTTTGCTGATCAGTTTTTGGCGGTGCACGGTTTGGCAAAAACAGACCTTGCCGAACCTGCCTGTCACCCCGGCGGAGGTCGTGTGGTCGATGCGCTGGCCGAGTATTTCGGCGATGACCTGCCCGTCACACGGCAAGTCCTGCGTGGTCACGGTAATATGAGTTCGCCCACGGTGCTGTTTGTCTTGAAGGCGCTTGTTGAGGCTGGACCGCTTGCAGGGCCAACGTTGCTGTCGGCTTTAGGCCCGGGCTTTACCGGAGTGTTGGGCTTGGTTCACCCATGATGACTTGGCCGGTTTGGGCGCTGGCGGTTTTCGCTTATGTGATAGCCCAAAGGCTGGCGGAACTGGTTTACGCCAATGCTAACACGCGGCGGTTGCTGGCAGAGGGTGGTCGCGAGTTTGGGCAGAAGCATTATCCGCTGTTCATTGCGTTGCACGGCGGCTGGCTGTTAGCGATCGCCTATTTTTCCGCGCCCCGCCCCGCGCCAAACCTCGTCCTGCTCATCGCATTCATCGCCAGCCAAGCTTTTCGGTTCTGGACGCTCGCCAGCATCGGTCGCTGGTGGACCACGCGCATCATCAGCGCACCCCATTTCCCGCGCGTTAAAAAGGGACCGTATCGCTTTCTACCGCACCCAAACTACACATTGGTGGTGATCGAGATTGCCTTGCTGCCGCTGCTGCTCGGCGCATCTCAGCTGGTGCTTGCCTTTTCGATTGCGAATGCCATGTTGCTCGCGTGGAGAATCCGCGTCGAGGCCGAGGCCTTGAACGAACGCGGACCGCAATAGGGGGGAATGATATGGCGAGCCTACTCGCAAAGGTGATTTCGTCGGCGCTGCGCATGACGGGCGTGTACCGGAAGCAATTCGCAGGCGGTCCTGACTTTATGGATCGGATTGCGGCGTCGCGGAAAAATCCGTTTCTGCCCAACACAAAGATGCGCGGGCAGGTGTCGGTGAGTGAAACGCAGTTTGAAGACCGCAGCGTGTGGACGATTGCGCCAAAGAACCGCCCGCCGGTCGGGCATCTGTTGTATTTCCACGGCGGTGGCTATGTCTATCCAGCGGCGGATGTGCATTGGAAATTCATGGCGCATATGGCGGATGTGCATGGGATTGCCGTTACTGCGCCGCTCTATCCACTCGCGCCAGAGGCATCAGCAGCTGAAACCACCGCATTCGGCTTGGCGGTGTATGAAGCGTTTTTGGCCAGCCATGACGGCCCGTTCATCATGGGCGGCGATTCAGCGGGCGGCGGCTTGACCGCCGTGGTTGCGATGGCGGCGCGCGATAAAGGACTGCCTCCTGCGGCTGGCCTGTTGTTGGTTTGCCCTTGGCTTGATGGCAGTGGCGATCATCCCGATCAGGTTGCGATTGAGCAGCGCGATTGCATCCTGACGCTTAACGGTATCCGCACGGCTGCACAGCTTTATGCACGTGATCTGCCCATCGACGACGTCCGTATCAGCCCCATTCATGGTGACTGGCAGGGCCTGCCGCCGATCCTGTGCTATGGCGGGGGTGACGATATCTTAGTCACTGATGCCCGCGCTTTAAAGGCAAAGCTGCCTGATATCCGCTATATCGAAACCGCAGGCTTGATGCACGTCTGGCCGATATTCTTCCTACGGGAATCGCGCGCGGCGCAGGCGCAGATCGCGGAGTTTGCGGTGGGGGTTTCACAACCATAGTTGCATTCCTTGCAACTCACTTGCCAATAGAAGTAATTGCATTCCGTGCAACTAGCCCTATTTTCCCCCCAGCGAAAACAATAATTCGCGTAATAAAATCAGGATGTCCGGACAGGCAGTATCCGGTCAGACCCCGCCGACAAAGGCAGGCTGGCCAGCACAATTAAGGAACTGTCCCCATGGAAAAACTTTTTGCCTTGTTGGTCGCACTGTCGATCACAACTCTGCAATTCGCCGCAACCGTTGCTTAACGCAATGATGCGCACCGCCAGATAACTCACCTCTCCCCTTTGTCACCACGATGATCGTGGCGGTAGGGCAGGGGTCGGTTAGGCCGGTTTATTAACCGCCGCCAAAATCGTCGCGGCGGTTGCTGCCATATCGCCAGCCACAGTCAGTGGAGAACCGCCGACCATCCCAACCAATGTCTGGCCATTTTCGGCTGTTCGAAGCCAAGCGACATTGTCGGCGACCACCATATAGTCGCCCCCGCGCGATGCGAGCAGTATAAATTTCATGATAGAGTCTCCTGACCGCAACAGGAGTGGCAGGGAAACCTCTAGGTTTGATTAAGATGGCGATCTTCCCTCTCCAGTGGGTGAGGGAATGTGAGGCCGTCGAAACACAAAGTTTAGGCAAAAACCGGAAAATCGGCTAGGGGCAACGGTATGAAGCATGAAGAAATCAAACTGCACAGCCCCGCCCATATCGGCGATTTTGTGCGCGAAATTATCGAACGTCATAATCTGAACATTACCACGGGCGCAGCGGTGCTGGGCGTGACGCGGCAGGCATTGTCCAATCTTGTCAACCGCCACGGCGGGCTATCCTCCGACATGGCGCTGCGTATCGAAAAGGCGTTCGGGGTCAAGATGGACACGCTGCTGCGGATGCAAACGATCTGGGAAATCGCCGAGGCGCGGAAGCGGGAAGACAAGTTTGTAATCGAGCGGTATTTGGCGGCATAACGAATTTAGATTAGTTGCGGCATTTGCTTAAAAATGGATGTCCCTATGTCAAAGCTTGGTCGGTTTTGTAGATCTGATCCAAGCATCGAAATTTGCCCTTTGTCTATCAAAAAGCATGAGTCCAAATGCTTCTTTATCAGAAATACACAGAACATGTCTGACGACTGTGTATGGATTCATTTCAAATGCACAAAAATTCTTATAAATTTCTATTGAAGAAATCCAGGTGCCAAGAGCTAAGTCCAAATCTTTTGCTGTATAATTTGGTTTTCGATCTAAAATTTCAGCAACAAATCCATCGATGGCGTGCGGAGAAAAAACATAATCTAATTTGTGTTTCCTCAAAACATTTGGAAATTCAAAAGCCGTAAGTGGAGTTTTTACGGATGACGTTCCAATAATACTTTGCGATGCTGTATTTTCCATAACTTTTGATTCATCTCTTAGAGAAACGAATTCACGGTCAATTTGCTCAAATTGTGCAGCCAAAGCACTGATACGACGTTTAAGTTTTTTTGGAATTGATTTTTTATATTTTATTTTATGATCAAGAGTACTCCATCCATCTTGTACAATTGTCCGTATTTGAATTTCTGCTCGAAATTCTGAAATCTGCGCATATTCTGGAAGTGATATTCTTACTGAATTAATCTTCAAATCCAAATGCAAGCCTTTGTAACCAAATTCTCCATCTGTGTCTTCAATTTCTGCTGATTTATCAGTCATTTCAAGAATCTTAAAATGTTCTCGTAGAATATCTCCGATAATTTTTACTTCGTCTTCATAAAGGCATATCACTCGTATTCCGATTAAATCAGTAATATGATCTTTAATCTCGTAAGGTATTTTTGCATCTTCAAGATAAGATTGATATTTTAAAACAAACTTTGAAATACATTCTTCGCGGTCTTTCACTCGACTTTGTATTTTTGGTGAGCTCTCAAGAGGTGCTCTTATCAAAAGGGATGAAATTAGATTTTTAAAGATGTTTTCAGCCTCTTGAATCAGGGAGTGTTGCTCATTGTAAAAATCCCTGAACGCTACCTTTTCGATTTCGAAATCTAGACCAGCCACCTTATCTCTCCCCCAAAATTCTGTATTTTCCTAACAATCCGCAAAATTTTTAGACCATTACAAAAATCACTACTAATTTGAATTCGTCATTTCAACCCTTTGGGTCGTATGTACGTTTTCGCAAATCCACATCCCTTCACAAACACTAAGCACCCACACCCCTTGACCCACACCCCATCCCCCGCTAATGGCCCGCCTTCCCAAGGGTGTGAGGAATGATTCTTCGTGTCCAAAGGAAAACCCACATAGGCTGAACATTGTTCGACTGGCCGGGCGGAATAAAGGCTGAGCCTCCGCCGCGTACCCTGCGCTTTTGCCCTTGGCATTTGCATATGGTTTCACGTCTTGTCGCGCAAAGTAACCAATCTTATTTTCAAGGTGAAGATATGCCAACGATTAACCAGCTGGTCCGCAAGGGCCGGACCCCGCAGAAGGTCAAGTCAAAGGTCCCTGCGATGGATGCCAACCCGCAAAAGCGCGGCGTTTGCACACGCGTTTATACAACGACTCCGAAAAAGCCGAACTCGGCGCTTCGCAAAGTTGCAAAGATCCGTCTGACCAACCAGCGCGAAGTCATTTCCTATATCCCGGGCGAAGGCCATAACCTGCAGGAACACAGCGTCGTGCTGATCCGCGGTGGCCGCGTACGCGATCTTCCCGGTGTTCGTTACCACGTCCTACGCGGCGTGCTCGATACACAGGGTGTTAAAGACCGTAAGCAGTCGCGTTCGAAATACGGCGCGAAGCGTCCTAAGTAAGATCGGGAGAATAGAAAATGTCACGTCGTCGTCGTCCCGAAAAACGGGTCATCCTGCCCGATCCCAAATTTGGTGATCTGGTCCTTTCGAAATTCATGAACAACCTGATGCTTGACGGCAAAAAATCCGTCGCAGAACGGATTGTTTATGGTGCGTTGGAAACTGTCGAGGTCAAGGCCAAGAAAGATCCGGTGCAAACATTCCATGAAGCGCTGAACAACGTAAAGCCCGGCATCGAAGTGCGTAGCCGCCGCGTTGGTGGTGCTACGTATCAGGTTCCTTGCGAAGTGCGTCCAGAACGTGCGCAGGCGCTTGCTATCCGTTGGTTGATCTCTGCTGCGCGTAACCGCAGCGAAACTACCATGGCTGCTCGTCTGTCTGGTGAAGTATTGGATGCTGCCAATAACCGCGGAAACGCCGTTAAAAAGCGCGAAGATACACACCGTATGGCTGAAGCGAACCGTGCGTTCGCACATTACCGCTGGTAATAGCCGACTTTAATGACGCGTTGCGGCAATCGCTGCGACATTGTCATAAATAGAACTTAGGGGGCCGGTTTCTGA
>JBEBKE010000040.1:0-17057 GCA_040079555.1 Sphingorhabdus sp.
CGCCGTGCACGGCCCAGTGCCGCCACCTTATGGCGATGAAGGCGCGGCCAATTTCATGCGGCTTTGCCCGTCGCACAGTGAGGCGGGACTGGAAATCTTCGTCTACGGAAAATCGGGTGGCCCTTTCCCTGCACGGCAGCATATTGAAGCATCCAAAGCGATTGCCCGCGCGCATCGCCTCAACCCCGACCGCACGTTGTTTATCCAGCAAGCCGAAGCGGCGATCGCAGCAGGCGCATTCCACAATGATGTCGTCGCGGTCGCCAACGAACGCGTCTTGTTCACCCACGAACAGGCGTTTGAAGAGCCAGAGGCCGCCTATGCAACCATCCGCGACCGGATGCCCGAAGCAGAAATCGTTATCGTCCCCGCCCACCGTGTAAGCTTGGCCGATGCGGTGCAAAGCTATCTGTTCAATGCGCAATTGGTCACCTTACCCAGCGGCGAAATGGCGCTGATCCTGCCGACCGAGGCGCAGAACAACGCGAACGTCTGGGGCTGGCTGCAAGAGCATGTCGCGGGCAACGGCCCGATCCGCAAGCTCGTCCCCGTAGATGTGCGCCAGTCGATGGCCAATGGCGGTGGTCCGGCTTGCTTGCGACTGCGAGTGGTAGCCGACCCCGCGACAGTTGACTCGCGGTTTATGGCGGATGAGGCAAAGCTTGATCGCATGGCCGAGGTGATCGCGGCACATTGGCCGGAGAGCATTTCGCCAGCGCAATTGGGTGATCCGACTTTGGTGGCGCAAGTTAAGGCGGCGCGGTTGGCGTTGTTGACGGCGTGTGACTTGGGCGCACTCGCGTAACCGCCGGAATCCTTTACAAAACGCGCAGCCGTTAACCATCGCCACCTCAGCATTTCTGCGGCTGGCACGTGCTATGCTTATATGCGTGTTAACCTATGAAAAAACTCAAACGCCTGTTTCAGATCAAGACCAAAGCAGAGGTCTTCCTTGTCACCTACCCGCTTGCTTTAGGCGCGGTGAAGCGGGGGCAAGATTATATGGAGCAGTATCAGGGTAAAGTCGGCTGGATGTTTTTTGCGCTCTGTTTGGGCGCTGTTTTTCTGGCATCGTCCAAGATGTTGCAGGCGGTTGAATATCATCAGCAATTCGGTGCTGATTGATAGGCTGCCCTCGCTGACTATTACACACCGTCGCCCCAGCGCAGGCTGGGGCCCATCACGTCTCTCATCAGAGCACGGCGCTAGTTGGTTCGGCGAGATAGGCACCAGCCTCCGCTGGTGCGACGGATCTTGAACTTTAGCGTTGAGACCGAAAAAGGTCCCGGGTTTCTGTTGCTCGGCACCCGGGGGCCGCCGTAACTATTCTGTTGCCCGGCCAGTCCAGCCGCGTTCTTTTAGGATAATTTTAGACCGTGAGGCCCGAAATTATGCTGCGAGAGCAAGTGCTTCGTTATCGTTTGCACCTATTGGTTGTGAACCATTTTACGGCTTATCCATGCCGGGCAAAATCAATGCTTTTGAACACACGTCGATCCTAGTTCAGCCCCGTCAAAACCCCCGTTTACCGAAGGATATGGTGGAGCTGCCGGGTACCGCCCCCGGGTCCGCTGTATCTATTACACATCGCTGTTTATCGCCATAGTCCGGCGAACCGGACGATACCTATATAGGCGCTTTTTCGTGAATGGGAAGTGAAGACAAAAAGTAGGGACTGTCCCTACTTTTATATCCCCTGCATATTCCTGCTCTCTGACGGGATATGCACGATCAGGCCGTCATGGGCTTCGGTCAGGTCAATCTGGCACGACAGACGGCTGGTGCGGCGCGCTCCGCTGGCGAGGTCTAGCATGTCGTCTTCGTCTTCATGTGCGGGCGGCAGCGTGTCGAACCATTCTTTGGCAATCACGACATGGCAAGTGGAACAGGCCATTTGCCCTTCACAGGTCCCCTCCAAAGGCTGCCCTGCATTTTGCGCGAGTTCGAGCAGATTGTCGCCAACCTCTGCGTCAACGGTCTGGGTGGTTTCGCCATCGGGGCTGATGAAATGGACTTTGATCATTTAGCATGTCCGTCTGAAAATACCGTTAGTGCTGAGCCTGTCGAAGCACGTCCCAATGCATCGCGCTGCCCTGCAGGACGCCGTTCACCTTCGGTGGCCTTCGGCTCGACAAGCTTAGGGCTACTGTGCTTTTTCATGCCAATTGCCTTTCCGCCGCTGCATTGATGAGTTCCGCTGCGCGTTCTATCTCTTCCATCGTTGTATAGCGGCCCCAGCCGAGGCGGATAGAGGATTTCGCTTGGGCGTCCGATAGGCCAATGGCGCGCAGTACATGGCTTGGGCGGCCAGAGCCGCTGGCGCAGGCGCTGCCCGCCGAAAACATCACTTCGCGGCATTCTGACATCAGGCGGGCGACGTCGATGCCATCGCGGCGGATATTGAAGTTGCCTTTATAGCGGTGGGCGGTGCTGCCGTTGACGGTCCAGTCGGTGAAAAGTTCGGTGGCGCGGTTCCACAGCGATTCGACATGCGCCGCGTCTGCTCGCATGCGTTTGGCGGCAAGCTTGGCCGTTGCACCAAATCCCGCGCATAAGGCGGGGGAGAGTGTGCCGGAACGCAGGCCTTGTTCTTGGCCTCCGCCGTGGATCAGCGGGGCGAGTCTTATCCCGTCTCGCACCCAAAGTGCACCGATGCCCTTTGGTCCGTGGATTTTGTGGGCAGAGATGGCGATGAAGTCGGGGCCAATGGGGATTGGGATGCGGCCATAGGCTTGCACAGCGTCGCAAAGGAGTAGGCCATTTTGGGCGTGAACCGTTTCGGTAATTTCGGCGATAGGTTGGATCGTGCCGATTTCATTGTTGATGAGCATTGCGCACACTAAATCCTCCCCGAGCTTGCTCGGGGAGGTGGCAGCCGGTGCGCTAGCATCGGATGACGGAGGGGCCGACAGCGCAGCTGGCGTGCTTACGCCCGCTGCCCCTCCACCATCCTCCTTCGCTACGCTACGGCGGACGGTCCCCCTCCCCGAGGCAAGCTCGGGGAGGATTTTTCCGCCCAAAAACTCCACGCAATCCAGCACCGCAGCATGCTCGGTCGCCATCGCCGACACCGGCAGTCCGCAACCCTTGATGGCCAAGTTAATCGCCTCGGTCGCGCCCGACGTAAAAATCACCCGCCCGCCCGCAGGCAGCAAAGCCGCCACTTGTTCACGCGCGACCTCGACCGCCGCAGCCGCCTTTCGTCCGCCAACATGCGCGCTGTGCGGGTTCCAGAAATTGTCTTTCAGCCAAGGCGCCATCGCCGCAAAGGCCTCTGGCGCGAGCGGCGTCGTTGCCTGATAATCGAGGTAGATGGGTTCACTCATGCTGATTGCGCGCGATCTTTGATGGTGAGCCATGCGGCGACAAAGCGGTCGATATCCGCCGCGCTGGTTTCAGGACCAAAGCTGACGCGCACGACTTCGCCAGCCGCCGCCGCATCCCAACCCATTGCGCCGAGCACATGGCTGGTCTTCAGCGTCCCTGATGAACAAGCGCTACCCGCCGAGACCGATATTCCGGCCATATCGAACCCTATTAGCTGGCTAGAGGCCGACACGCCGGGCATCCGGTAGCTGCCGATGGTGGCGAGGCGCGGGCTGTCAGATGCAACAACCTCGCCGCCTGCGGAAACTATTGCCTCTTCCAGATACTCTCGCAATTTGATGTGTTCGTCGCCCCCGCGCAGGCGGGAGCCGCGTGAGGTATGAGCAAGGCCTCCTGCGGCCCCCGCCTGCGCGAGGGCGACGATGCTTTCCAGCGCTGCCGCCAGTCCTACAACCGCAGGTAAATTCTCCGTCCCGCGCCGATAACCTTTTTCCTGACCACCCGTAGGCCGCAACAGCGCCAAATCGCGCAACAGCAAAGCACCAATACCCGGAGGTCCACCAAATTTATGCGCTGAAATCGCAATGATATCGGCATCGGGCAATGCCAGCTTTCCGGCACTTTGCGAGCAATCGGCAAACAGCAATCCTCCACCTGCACGAATCTGCGCGCCAAGGTCGGCTAGCGGTTGCACCACTCCGGTTTCATTGTTCACATGCTGTATGGCATAGCGCCGTCCCAAGGCGATACTGCCCAGTTGCACCACACCGCGCGCATCCACCACCAGACGCGCCTCGGCCCCGACGGCATTCAGCACTGCATCATGTTCCGCTGCACTGGCCACCGCATCAAAGCCAGACAGTGCCATAAAAATCGCTTCGCTCGCGCCGCTGGTGAACAGTACCTCGCCGTCCCAATCCAGCGCCGTCTTGACGGTCTCACGCGCAGCTTCCAATGCTGCCCGAGCCTTACGCCCGTCGCTATGCGGCGAAGATGGGTTCGCCCAATGCGCCAGCGCCTCGACCATCGCCGCACGCGCAGCGGGTACAACCGGCGTGGTCGCTGCGTGGTCCAGATAAAGTCTTTCTGCCTTCATTTGCGGCGCTTACATCCATGACAGTTGCGAAAATTGCTTTCGCTTCTATATAGCCCCTTAACCGCTGCATAGTCTGTGTAGCACCCCACTTCGTCACGATTGATCCTAAAACATGCCAGCAATTGCTATTCCCGGTCCCGAAGGCCGCATCGAAGCCCGTTTTTCGCCACCGCCACGTCCGCGTGCGCCGGTCGCGATGATCCTGCATCCGCACCCGCAAGCCGGTGGTACGATGAACGACCGGATTACGCAGGCGATGTACAAAACCTTCGTCAACCGAGGTTTTGCGACGTTGCGCTTTAACTTTCGCGGCGTAGGGCGTTCTGAGGGCGAATTCGACAATGGCATTGGTGAATTGTCCGATGCAGCCGCAGCACTCGATTGGATTCAGGCATTCCACCCCGAGGCATCAACGACTTGGATCGCAGGCTTCAGCTTTGGTGCATGGATCGGCATGCAATTGCTGATGCGTCGTCCAGAGATTCGCGGATTTATCTCGGTATCGCCGCCCGCCAACATGTATGATTTCAGCTTCCTAGCGCCCTGCCCGTCATCGGGCATCATCATCCATGGTGCAGGGGACGAAGTTGTGAACCCGCATGCGGTGCAGAAACTGGTCGATAAGTTGCGCACACAGCGGCACATCACCGTCCACCACGACGAAATCCCCCGCGCCAACCATTTCTACGAACACGAAATGGACATGCTGATGGGATCGGTGGATAATTATCTCGATATGCGTTTGGACCCGGCCTGCCCGATTAAGTGAGTTTTTAAGCTCGCACGAAGACACGAAGGCATGAAGAATGGGCTGCGCGAAGCGCATTTCATCCTTGGCTACCTAATGGTTGAAAACGAGGCGGTGATGTTTAATCGGCTTCGCCGAAGTAAGTCCTTGGTGCCTTCGTGTCTTCGTGCGAGCTAATTCGACTTCGGTTCCACCAAAGCCCGCCCTTGCCCGTCCGGCACGGTCCAGATCGCCACATTGGCAAAAATCACCAGTGCCGCCACCAACATCAGAAACATTTTCTGGCCAACGCCTTCGCGTCGCCACATGCACCACGCGCCCCAGATCAGTGCAAATCCGGCCAACATGCCGATCGAGAGAACGATATTCACCATCACTACCGCATAAAAGCTGTGGACGATGGGCGCAAGGCGGGCGGATTCGGCATGGTGTTTTTGGCCCGCCGCGCTTAGGGACGCTGGTATCCGAATCGACCGCCAAACGGGACTGCTTTATGCGCATCGCCATCGCCTCCGATCATGCCGCCCTCGCGCTGAAATCGGCGTTGGTCGCCTATCTGGGCGAAGCGGGGCATCAGGTCGATGACCTTGGGCCGAATGATGAAAGCTCAGTTGATTACCCCGATTATGGCTATAAACTTGCCGCGGCTGTTGCCAGCGGAGCCGCCGAACGCGGCGTGGCGCTTTGTGGGTCTGGCATTGGCATATCCATCGCCGTCAACCGCAATGCCGCCTGCCGCTGTGCCTTGGTTTCTGAGCCACTTTCCGCAAAGCTAGCCCGCGAACATAATGACGCCAATGTCATCGCCATGGGTGCCCGCCTGACGGGGATCGATATGGCCAAGGCCTGCCTTAACGCGTTCCTGACCACAGGTTTCGGCGGGGATCGCCATTCCCGCCGCGTCGATAAACTTTCCAACCCTGTATTCCCCAAGGACTCTGTATGACCACTGCATCCGCCAGCGACTTTTTCACACAAAGCCTTGCCGAGCGTGACCCCGAGATTTCGGGCTGGATCGACAAAGAACTGCACCGGCAGCAAGACAAGATAGAACTGATCGCGTCGGAAAACATCACCTCGCAGGCCGTGCTTGATGCGCAAGGATCGATCCTGACCAACAAATATGCCGAGGGCTATCCTGGCCGTCGCTACTACGGCGGCTGCGAATATGTCGACGAGATTGAAACCATCGCCATCGAACGCGCCAAGAAACTGTTCGGATGCGAATTCGCCAATGTGCAGCCCAATAGCGGCAGCCAGATGAACCAAGCGGTGTTCCTCGCGCTGCTGGAGCCCGGCGACACATTTATGGGGCTGGACCTCAATTCTGGCGGACATTTGACCCATGGCCACCCGATGAACATGTCGGGTAAATGGTTTAAGCCCATCGCTTATGGTGTGCGCGAAGATGATTGCCGCATCGACATGGACGAGGTTGCCCGCATTGCGCGTGAAAACCGGCCAAAGCTGATCGTTGCCGGCGGCACCGCCTATTCGCGGTTCTGGGACTGGGCGCGTTTCCGAGAGATTGCCGACGAGATTGGCGCCTATCTGATGGTTGATATGTCGCACATATCGGGCCTCGTCGCAGGCGGCGTTCACCCAAGTCCCGTGCCGCATGCACATGTCACAACTTCAACGACGCACAAATCGCTGCGCGGTCCGCGTTCGGGTATTATCCTGACCAATGACGAAGCTTTGGCGAAAAAGTTCAACACCGCTGTCTTCCCCGGCCTGCAAGGCGGACCGTTGATGCACGTTGTTGCGGGCAAGGCTGTGTGCTTTGCCGATGCGATGAAGCCCGAATTCAAAGTGTATGCACAGGCTGTGGTGGACAATGCCAAGGCGCTCGCGTCGTCATTGCAAGAACAGGGCCTCGATATCGTATCGGGTGGCACTGACAACCATTCGATGCTCGTTGATCTGCGGCCAAAGCAAGCCAAAGGCAAGCATGCCGAAATCGCACTCGACCGCGCGAGCATCACCTGCAACAAAAACAACATCCCGTTCGACACGGAAAAAGCGCTGCTGACCTCTGGCATCCGCCTTGGCACACCGGCAGGCACCACGCGTGGATTTGGCACAGCTGAGTTCACACAAATCGGCCGGATGATCGCCGATGTGGTCGAAGGCTTGCGCAAAAATGGCGCAGAAGGCGACGGGCAGATCGAGGCGCGGATTAAGGCCGAAGCAGAAGCATTGTGCGCGCGCTTCCCCATTTACCCGGGCTAGGCTATATTGCCTCTTGAAACTCTCAGGTGCCTTACGCATCTAATACAGAGGAATGGAGGCCGATATGTCCCAAATGTGCAACGAGTGCGCCACTGAAGTAACAGAAGGCATGAAGTTCTGCCCCAAATGCGGGGCAAAAACGCCGGAGCGTTTGGCAGAGGAAAGCTTTCCCAACCAAGCCAAGCATTATGTGACTGAGGCAGCGGATGAATTGTGGGGCGCGACTAAAGACGCATTCCACACCGGAAAGCATCTGGCCGACGCCGATAGTGCAAAGAAAGTTGCGGGTGGTGCAGCGCTCGGTGCGCTCGCAGCGGTTGTCGCGCCGGTTGGCATTGCCACAGGCGCGGTTATCGGCGCAGGCATTGTTGCCTATCGCCACATGAACAAGAAAAAGAACCAAGAAGACGGAAAATAATGCGCTGCCCATTTTGCGGACATGAAGACAGCCAGGTTAAGGACAGCCGTCCGACCGAGGATAACAGCGCGATCCGCAGGCGGCGTCAGTGCGAGGGATGCGGCGCTCGTTTTACGACCTTTGAACGGATTCAGCTGCGCGAATTGACCGTCGTCAAATCCGAAGGCCGCCGTCAGCCGTTCGATCGTGAAAAGTTGGAACGTTCCGTCGCGGTGGCGTGTAGCAAGCGGCCAATCGATGCTGTTCAAATCGAAAAGCTCGTCTCCGGCATCCAGCGCCAGTTAGAAACATTGGGCGATAACGAAATCGAATCCGCCAAAATTGGCGAGTTTGTGATGGCGGGCCTTAAAGGCCTCGATACCGTCGCCTATATCCGCTTCGCCAGCGTCTATAAAGAATTCGGCGAGGCGAAGGATTTTGAGGATTTTGCAGGGGCTGTGAGCGAAGCTGCAAAAAAGTGACCGCTCCTCCCATCATAATTCTAGTGCGCCCCCAACTGGGGCAAAACATCGGCAAAGCCGCACGCGCCATGCTGAATTTCGGGCTGACCGAAATGCGGCTTGTTGCGCCGCGCGATGGCTGGCCAAATCCCAATGCAGGTCCTGCTGCGTCGGGCGCGGACATCGTACTGGAAAAGGCACAAGTGTTTGACACGCTAGCTGAGGCAGTTGCTGATATTAGCCACATCTATGCAACAACCGTGCGAAAGCGCGGCGTGACAAAGCCGGTACTTACACCAGCGGATGCAGCCAGCGCGATTGTGGCGGCTCCCGCCCGCAGCGCGATTTTGTTTGGCGCGGAACGGTCTGGTCTTGATATGGACGAGGTCGCTATGGCGCGCGCGATCATCACGGTGCCGATTAATCCTGAATTTGGTTCGCTTAACCTAGCCCAAGCCGTCATCCTGTGTGCCTATGAATGGTCAAAGCATCAGCAATTGAAAAGCCCGCCGAAAGTCGAACTGGATCCGCCCGCTGTGCAAGGCGAACTAGACGGCATGATCGACCATCTGTTCGGTCAATTGGAGGCGCGGCGCTATTTCTTCCCGCCCGAACGGATGACCGCGACCAAGCAAACGTTGCGAAATCTGCTGACCAAGCCCGGCTGGAATAGCCTAGAGGTGCGTACGTTGCGCGGCGTGCTCAGTGCTTTCGACAAACGACATCGAAACCCGGATTGAATATGTTTCTGCTAGCGCAAGGTCGAGCGCATCAGACTCGTTGATCGTCCCATCGCTTTAGTTCGTAAGCAATAGAACCCTCGACCAAGGTTTCCCATAACTCTGCAATCAGTGCCTCTGGCAGACCAAGAGGCTCTGCCTCTGCAAGTACATTAGAAATAACTTGCTGTTTGCGTGCTTCATCGCGCACAGCGTCTCGAGTTGGTTTGATGCGAGCAGCGGCGTCCATATAGCCAAAACGCCGCGCGAGAAGCCCGACCAACGCGCGGTCAACAGCATCGACGCCAGCACGCACCTCAACCATATTCTGGCAATTTTGGGGATCGATAGTCACAGGCGTTTCGGGTTTGTCGGTCATTATCTGCGCCTTTAGGTAGTGGATAGCGCAATGTCGAGCGCTTCAATAGTCCGATTTTCATCGCTAACGCTTGACTTTACTCGACGTGCCGTTATTGGCGCGTGCTTCCGTAATTGACCCTGCACTCCGGTGAAGCAGGTGTCCGTCTTTGATCGGCCAATTTTGAGCCTGTCGAAAAACGCGCGGTCCCGGAAAGTCTATCCTCCCGATTTTGGGAAACACGCAATTTGAAAGGACTTTGTCTCATGACGAAGCGTACTAGCTCGAAGTATAAACTTGATCGCCGTATGGGTGAAAACATTTGGGGTCGCCCCAAGTCACCCGTCAACAAGCGCGAATACGGCCCAGGCCAGCACGGTCAGCGCCGCAAAAGCAAGATTTCCGATTACGGAACGCAGCTGCGCGCCAAGCAAAAGCTGAAGGGCTATTACGGCGACATCACCGAAAAGCAATTTAAGCGCGCTTATCAAGAAGCCGACCGGATGAAGGGCGATACCTCGCAGAACCTTATCGGTCTGCTGGAAAGCCGTCTGGACATGATCGTCTATCGCGCGAAATTCGTTCCAACAATCTTCGCTGCACGTCAGCTGGTCAGCCACGGTCACATCCGCGTTAACGGCGTAAAGTGCAACGTTGCCAGCCGTCACGTTGACGTTGGTTCGGTGATCTCGCTGGGTAACAAGGCCAAGGAAATGGCTTTGGTTATCGAAGCACAGGGCTTGGCCGAACGCGATATTCCAGAATATGTCAGCCCCGATGGCAATGACAAAGTGACCTTCATCCGCGTACCGACGCTGGACGAAGTCCCCTATCCTGTGAAAATGGAACCCAATCTGGTCGTCGAATTCTATTCGCGCTAATATCGGTTCAACCCGAGATACAAGAAGGCGGCCTTTATGGTCGCCTTTTTTGTGCCGAAAATCCTGCCGTTCGTCGAAAAAGGCCGTCATTGTGTTGCGATAATGCAACGCTATCGCGACATATTACATCAGCCTCGTGTTTCATTCATAAAGCAGCAAGATAGCCCAGTTTACATATCCGGCATCCACTCAATGTGGAGAATCTCCCTTAAGATAAGGATATAATAAAATGAAAAAGTTCATCATTCTGGCATCCGCGGCAGCAGCATTGGCAACCACCCCTGCAATGGCAGCGGGCGAAGGCCGCATCGAAGCGCGTGGCGCCATCGGTTGGGGCGGCGGCACCGAAGACGCATTTGCAGGCGTCGCTGCTGGCTATGACTTTGACCTTGGCGAAACCGTATTTGCCGGTCCTGAAGTATCGTATGACACCAACTTTGACGGTGCAGACCTTGTCAACGTCGGTGGCCGTTTGGGCATCAAGACCGGCGACAAAGGCCGTCTGTATGTTGCTGGCGCCTATGAAATCAACGATGCAGAAGAATTCAACGCAGCCGTTGGTTACCAGCACAGCTTCTCCGACAAGCTATATGGCAAAGTCGAATATCGCCGTTACTTCTTTAACGGCACCGACCTGAACGCCGCTGGCGTGGGCATCGGCGTGAAGTTCTAATCACTTCACGGAAAATGAATACGAAAAAGGCGGGCCACACGGTCCGCCTTTTTTATTTATGGCGCCTGCAATCGGTTTGTGAGCGGCCCCTCCGTCACGCCTATGTCCTGCGACAAGCTTGGGACTACGGCGTGCCACCTCCCCATTTCTGCAAAATGGGGAGGATAGATTGGGCCTTGGCTATATTCCCTTGAAATGTAGGGTTTGTTCTGCCAATTTTTGCAATCACATCGCCGAACGCCCAATGGCTGTCCGGGCATGCAATCAGCCAAAAACAAAATGTCGTTTAAGGTGAGTCCTTAGTGTGACTTTCCGCGCTGCACCGCCAGACGAAAAACTGCATTCAGTGTGAACTTGCGCAGATTTTGGCGAGCTTTCGGCTGGTGCCGCTTTTTCATTTGAGCATGCCCCTGCCCTCTGCCACAAGGCACCAATAATATTTCCCGTTAGGAGAATCCCATGCGCGTTTTGACGCTTGCTTTGATTTCGTGCGTTGCCCTGTCGGCCTGTAAAAAGGTTGAGGACACACCCGCCGCCGTTGTCGCCCCAGAAATGACCGTTCCGGCCTTGTCCGAAGCGACAATGAAAGCCGTAACCAAAGAACTTTCGCTTGATAGCTATGAAGGCCGCGCGCCGGGTTCGGCGGGTGAAGTGAAGACGGTAGCCTACCTGATCGAGAAGTTTAAAGCCGCTGGATTGGAGCCGGGCAATAAAGGCAGCTGGACGCAAGATGTGCCGTTGGTGGAAATCACCGCAAAGAACGTCTCCTCACTCAGCGTTGCGGACAAAGCGGGCAAAGCGATCTCGTTTGCCTATGGCAGCGAATATGTGATCGGCAGCTATCGCGAAACGCCGCAAACCAAAGTGGACATGAGCGAGATGGTCTTTGTCGGCCATGGCATCGTTGCCCCGGAAAAGGGCTGGAACGATTATGCCGGCATAGACGTAAAAGGCAAAACCGTTGTCGTCATGGTCAACGACCCCGATTTCGACGCCAAGGATTTGACCGGCGAATTCGGCGGAAAAGCGATGACCTATTACGGTCGCTGGACGTATAAATATGAAGAAGCGGCACGTCAGGGTGCAGCGGCAGTTTTGATAATCCATGACGATGCGCCAGCGGCTTACGGTTGGAATGTCGTCAATAGCAGCTGGACCGGCACGCAGTTCCTTGCGCAATCCAAGGACGGCGGCGCTAGCCAAACAGCTGCCAATGGCTGGATACAAAAGAGCGTTGCGAAAGAGATTTTCGCCGCCGCCGGGCAAGATTTGGACGCGCAGATGGTCGCGGCAAAGGCGAAGGGCTTTAAGGCTGTGCCTTTGAACCTTACCGCCTCGCTTAGCTTTGACAACGACATCACGCGGAAGATGAGCAAGAATGTCGTTGGCGTATTAAAGGGCACGAAACGCCCTGACGAATATGTGCTGTACACCGGACATTGGGATCATCTGGGACGCTGCACGCCTGTTGCTGGTGACGACATCTGCAACGGTGCGATCGATAATGCCACAGGCAGCGCGGCGCTTGTCGCATTGGCCGAGGGACATAAGGCAGCCGACGCGCCTGATCGTAGCCTTGTGTTCCTTGCCGTGACCGCCGAAGAATCGGGCCTGCTGGGTTCCAAATACTACGCCGAAAACCCCGTGTTCCCGCTGAGCCAGACCGTTGGCGGTGTGAACATGGATGCGTTTTCGCTGGCTGGGCCTGCCAAAAACCTGACGGTGATCGGCATGGGCAAGTCGGAACTCGATGGCTATTTGAGTGCCGCCGCAAAAGCCGAAGGACGCACGCCCGAAATGGAACCGACCCCTGAAAAGGGCTTTTACTACCGCTCCGACCATTTCAGCTTTGCCAAGCTGGGCGTGCCGATGGTGTATTTCGAAGGCGGCGACGATCTGATCACCGGCGGCAAAGAAGCGGCAAAAGCCGCTGCCGAGGATTATGAAAAGAACCGCTATCACGCACCCGGCGACGAATATGACGAGAAATGGGATTGGTCGGGCGTGATGGCTGACCTGAAACTCTATTACCGTGTTGGCCGCGCTTTGGCGATGACGGATGCTTGGCCGAACTGGAACAAGGGTGATGAGTTCCGGGCCATTCGGGATAAGAGCCGAGCCGCGAAATAGGAGCGTTTCTAACTAGCCCACCGGCGCCCCATCAAACCGTTAGTGCTGAGCGTGTCGGAGCATGTCCCAAGGCATAACCGTCGTCGATGACTGTGGGGCGCCCTTCGACCGGCGCAGGGCTAACGGTGATTTTTCGATGTAAGTAGGACAGAATCGTAATGCCCCTGATAATGCCCCCGGAATGGGCCCCGCATGAAGCTGTTTGGATCGGGTTCCCAAGTTTCTGGGGCCATTGGGAGGAGCCTTATGAGGCTGCTCAGCGCCAGATCGCGGCGTTTGCCAATGCGGTGCACGATAACGGCAAAGGCGAACGCGTGCATCTGGTATGCGGCTCGCCAGAGGCTGCCGCTGTAGCACGCGACCTGGTCGAGGCTGGCGTTGTCGTCGAGGAACGCCACATCGGCGATGTCTGGCTGCGCGATACTGGCTGCATCATCGTCAAAGACGGCACGCGACGCGTGGCCCGCAATTTCGGCTTTAACGGCTGGGGTCGGCGGTTCAATTTCGACGGCGACCAAACGATTGGCCGGACATTGGCAGAGGCATCGGGCCTGCCTGTGTCGGATTGCGACTGGGTTCTGGAAGGCGGCTCTATCGACGTCGACGGCGAAGGATTGGCGGTGACCACCACCGACTGTCTGCTTAACACCAACCGCAATGCAACGCTCGACAAGACGCAAATAGAAGCGCGACTGTTGCGCGATCTGGGCATCACCCGCACGCTTTGGCTGGGCGACGGCTTGGCCAATGACCACACCGACGGGCATGTCGATAATCTGGCACGCTTTGTCGCGCCAAACCATCTGGTCATTCCAGAAGCGCGCGACGCCGATGACCCCAACGCCGCTGTTTATGCTGATGCACGTGCAAGGGCAGAAGCCTTTGGCTGCACCGTCACGCCCCTGCCCTCTGTCGGCCGGTTTGAACAAGGCGGCGAAGCGGTGCCCGCGAGCTATATGAACTTTTACATCGGCAATAGCGCGGTTGTGACGCCCATATATGGCAGCCGCCACGACGACGATGCGCTCGCCGCGCTTGCAGCATTATTCGCCGACCGCAAAATTATCGGCCTGCCCGCCGACGCGGTGCTGACGGGTGGCGGCAGCTTTCATTGTTCCAGCCAGCAGCTGCCGATTTGATGGTATTGGAAATTGCATAAACCGCGCGCATAAGGCGGTATTGAAATTGAGAAGAGGAACTCCCCCGATGAAAAAATTGATGCTTTTGGCGCTGGCTGCAACCGCTTTGTCCGCCCCAGCAATGGCCGACAATCACGGCCACAAACATGATGCCAGCCATGATGCGATGCACAAAGCCCACACCGAGAAAATGGCCAAAATCCTTGCAGACCCCAGTCGCGCCGAAGACAGCAAGCGCGATCAATATCGCCACCCTGCCGAAACATTCGAATTTTTCCGCATCCATCCCGATCATAAGGTCGGCGAATATGCGCCCGGCGGCGAATGGATTTCGCGCATTCTGGGCCGCTATATGGATGCAGGCAAATTCAACGGTCTGTATTTCAGCAGCAATGTGTTTGCCGATGAAGGAACCCGTGAGCGCGTAAAAGCTGGCACCGCAAAATTCCCTGAGGATGTTGCGAAAGTCACGGGTCGTCCTGCCAGCGACTATGGCGCGATGCAGCTAGATGCGATCCCCGAAGGCGCAAAAGGCAGCTTTGACCGGATCATCGTCATGCGGATGCTGCACAACCTCAACCGTTGGAACATGGCGGATCAAGAACTGAAAGCGATGCGCGATCTGCTAAAAGATGACGGCTTGCTAGGCATCGAACAACACCGTGCAAAGGCCGATGCGCCCTATAGCTACGCCGACGGCAACAAAGGTTATATGCGTGAAGCCGACATTATCAGTATGGTCGAGTTGGCCGGATTTGAACTGGTCGCCAAAAGCGAAATCAACGCCAATGGCAAAGACACCGCCGACTATCCCGACGGTGTTTGGACACTGCCGCCTGCTTTGCGCCTGAAAGACGTCGATAAGGCAAAATATGAAGCCATCGGCGAATCCGACCGGATGACATTGCTGTTCAAGAAACGGCCATGATCGGTCGCGCGCTCGTTCTTGCCGCGACTCTGTCGCTTACCGCATGTGGCGGCGACGGTAGCGGCCATCCCAATCCGCGCGGCGTCGATCATGACGAAACGCTGCTGAGTGTTAGCGCATCGGGCCGTTCGGAAACCCGGCCCGATATGGCAACGTTCAGCGCAGGAATAGAAACCTTTGGCAAAACCGGCGCAGATGCCTCCAAGGCCAATGAGGATAAGATGAATACGCTGGTCACCGCGTTAGAGGCGAAAGGCGTTGCCGAGAAGGATATCCAAACCCAATCGGTCAGCATCAACCGGATCGATTGGGGGCCAAAACGAGGGCAGTATCAGGCAACCAATCAGGTCAGCGTTCGTGTGCGCAAAGTCGATCAGGCAAGTGCCGCCATTGGTGCAGCGACGGGTGCTGGGGCCAATTTGTTGAGCGGCCCAACGCTCAGCCAATCCGGCCCCGAAAAGGGTAAGCTGTCCGCCTATGGCAATGCGTATAAAGCCGCTCGATCAAGGGCAGACGCCTATGCCGAAGCTGCAGGTATGCGGGTCGCGCGCGTCCTCGCGATTCGTGATGGCGGTGGCTCTGGCGCGCCTATGCCCTATGAATATGCCGCAGAGGCAAGCGCCGAAGCAGCGCCCAGCGACGCGGCGGGCCCGCCAATCCGTGTCGGCACAGACATCAACGAAGTGTCCGTCTCAGTCGATTTCGCGCTTGAGGAAAAATAGCCCGTGACGGCAGTATTCCTGACGCGTCTCATCCTGTCGGGACTGTTGATTACGACGATCGCTGTCATTGGCAGGAAAGCTCCTGCCGTGGCGGCGTTGGTTGCATCGCTGCCTTTAATTTCAATCCTCGGCATGATTTGGCTTTGGCGCGATACCGGCGATGCGCGCTTGCTCGCCGATCATGCCGAGGCGACATTTTGGTATGTGCTGCCCAGCCTGCCGATGTTTCTGCTGATCCCTTTTATGTTGCGCGCCGGGCAGAATTTCTGGGTCGCGATGACTGCTGGCATTTTGATAACAGTCGTCCTTTATCTAGCAACAATCGGGATTGCCGCGCGTTTCGGCGTGCGGCTATAGGCACGCTATGACACGAACAATCACCGTTGCCGCACTTCAACTGCCTTTGATGGGCAGCGAGGCTGAGAATATCGACGCCGTGTCCGATCTGGTTGTACGCGCGGCGAGTGACGGCGCGGAGATCATCCTGCCGCCCGAATTGTTTTCCGGTCCGTATTTCTGCAAAACGCAGGAGGAAGCGCACTTCGCCCTCGCCCGGCCCACGCTGGAGCATCCATCGGTCAAGGCTATGGCAAAACTTGCCAAGCAACTGGGTGTTGCCATTCCCACCAGTTTCTTTGAACGCGATGGCGCGCATTTCTACAACACGCTGGCGATGATCGATATGAACGGCGAAATCCTTGGCACCTATCGCAAAAGCCATATCCCTGACGGCCCCGGCTATCAGGAGAAATATTATTTCCGCCCCGGCAATACCGGTTTCAAAGTGTGGGATGTATTCGGCACGCGGATTGGCATCGGCATATGCTGGGACCAATGGTATCCCGAATGCGCGCGCGCGATGGCTTTGATGGGGGCGGAGCTGTTGTTTTATCCGACAGCCATCGGAGCCGAGCCGCAGGATGACACCCTCGATACGCGGCATATGTGGCGGCGGGCGATGGTGGGCCATGCTGTGTCCAACTGCATGCCGGTGATTGCGGCAAACCGCGTGGGTTCAGAAAGTGACCACGGCGGAGCGGCCCAGAAATTTTACGGCACCAGCTTTATTGCCAATGAATGGGGCGACGTCGTTTGCGATTTGGACGATAGTGAAACCGGGTTGATGGTCGCCAGTTTCGAATTGGATGCCGCCCGCGCTCACCGCGCCTCTATGGGGTTCTTCCGCGACCGCAGGCCGCAACTTTATGGCCGATTGGTTGAGGATATTTGAGCGCGCATTTTTACC